>CAZODQ010000011.1:0-59262 GCA_964578625.1 uncultured Actinomycetota bacterium | reverse complement strand
CGCCAGCCACAGGCACCGCCACTAAGCACACGTTGGAGAGCGACGTTCTCACTCGCGGTCAGAAAGGGTAGCAAGTTATCATTCTGGAAGATGAATCCGAACAGTTCTCGTCGTAAATGCGCACGTTCTCGGCCACCGAGGCGGGACACTTCGAAGTCACCGACCATGACCGTGCCGGTGCTAGGAGTATGGAGCCCACCTATAAGACCGAGTAAGGTGGACTTTCCGCAGCCACTGGGTCCCATGATGCCAACACTCGATCCGGGAATGATCTCGACGCTTATACCATCGATTGCCCGAATTATGCCGTGTACGGTTTTGTAAATCCGCGATACAGCAGTTAAGGAGATTCCAACAGGACGGTTCATGGAAGTACCCGCCCGTCTACAATTCTCAACTGGCGTTCGGCGCGCGCTGCGAGTTCGGGCTTATGGGTAACGTAAAGCACTGTGAGATTATGCCGCTTCCATTTATCGAATAGCAGTTCCATCACAAGATCAGCGTTTATCCTGTCGAGCTCGCCGGTTGGCTCATCAGCAAGCAACAGATCGGGCTCATTGGCTAACGCTACTGCTATCGCGACCCGCTGTGCCTCCCCACCGGATAGCTCACAGGGCCGGTGGTCGAGGCGACGACTGAGACCGACTGTCTCGAGCAGTTCCACGGCGCGGCCGCTCTGATACTCGCCGGAGGCAAAGTCCATCGCCAACTCAACGTTCTCGCGTGCGCTGAGAAAGGGGATGAGATTCCCACGCTGTAAAATCACTCCAATCCGTTCACCACGCAGCTGGGCTCGGTCTGAGTCATCTAGAGTAGTTATATCCTGACCTTTAAATCGTATGTAACCATAGTCGGGTGTGAGCAGCCCGGCAATTAGAGAGAGCAAAGTGGACTTGCCACTCCCGGAGATCCCCATGAGACTGGTCATCCCTCCATATGGAAGCTCCAGATCCACACCCCTCAAAGCGCACACCTCCAAGGAACCATCACGGTAGGTCTTTGCGAGCCCCTCTACCCTCAACAACGGAGCCACAGGATGCTGAGATAACGACGTCATGGGGATTATCCTTTCGTTGGCGCGGATCCTCCAAACACTCCGGGGGCAGTGGATCGCGCGTGTTCATCAAGTTTCTGGGCCTCACTACTCAGCTCCGCCAGTCCCTGAGCGCTAATCTGAGTGAGGTTGACAAGCTTCTCAGTTTCCTGCTCGCCGCCGCTGTAGTTTGGTTCTGTCAGAATCCCACCCACGCCTCGCGCATAGTACTTGAACTCAATCCCTTCTTCCAGGATTACCAGCACGTCATCGTAGCTGTCGAACGGAACACTCTTAGAAATCCCAACTTTGGACACCTCGGCCTGCAGCGTCCCTTGGCCGGGTACACTAGCCTGCACATACCGCATCCCCTCGGTTGGGTTGCTCATCATCAGAATGCCGGGTTCGGCACCTTGAACGCCTGCCAACCAAGCGTCATGGGCAAAGATGAACTGGCCGCCCTGGTAACCCTCGGTGTACGAGCCCATGTACCAGACATTGCCTTCGCGGTCCTGTGCGAGATAGTCGACTGCCTGCTCCACGATCTCTCCTGCGTCAAAATCCTGATCAAGTACAAGTATGGCTCGAACACCGTCAATCTCCTTCGATACATTAGTCACAGTGTAGATCCTTCGGTGCTCCAGCT
Source organism: uncultured Actinomycetota bacterium (assembly GCA_964578625.1). GTDB lineage: Bacteria > Actinomycetota > Humimicrobiia > Humimicrobiales > Humimicrobiaceae > CAZBSE01. The sequence continues at coordinate 57,583 of CAZODQ010000011.1, read as the reverse complement.
GCCTATGTCCACGGTTGAGTGTTCCAACACGAATTGACTGAAATCCAGGTATCAGCGGAAGCCACTGGTTGGTTCCGGAGAGTGGCCAATCGAACGCCTTCGGGTCAAAGTGGGACGGGTCCGCATTAGTGCCTACTATGAATTCCATGCCTTGTTTGTCCCCAGTAATTGCCGAATTCTGGTTTGATTTTGTCGATTGTGTTTCGAGGGACTGCTTGGACTGCTCAGTTTGCATATTCTGTTGGCCCTGTTCAGAGGATGTGGAAACTTCTGAAATATTTTCGCCTGTACTACTGAAATCTTTTATATTGCTGCAGCCAAAAGCCGTAATGGCAATAACTGTTAATATGGCAATAATTATTATATGTTTAATCGAATTCATTTTTTCACTTCCCTGCTTATTGTTCCATGTTTACTTACTATTATTTTTACCTTATTGTTTATAATTTAGCTCAGGTCTTTTATGCTTTCTTTTGTTAAAAAAAGAATTTATTTTAAGCCTATCACCTGAAACTTGTTTTCTAAAAGTTTTTTTTATTTTCTCCACTCAGCTTAAAACTATTAATCTCCATCAAATCCTTCATTGTCCCTCATGTTTTTCCACGTTTTCAAATATTTTACCTCCTTTGATTCTTTTTAGTAATTTTATCAAGGAAAGATGAACATTCCATGAACAGAAATGGAAAAAGATAAGTCAACCTTGATAAAAATTAAATATACTAAAATTCTAAATATTATACCTGCCATAAGACAGATATATCGGTATTCATCAAATATTCATCTTTCTCTGTTATAATCCGAGCTTTAAATAAAATATTTAATATAAAGTGAAGAATAAATATTAGGTGAAAATAACTAATTAAAAGTGGGAAAAGGTCAAAAATGATGAAGGAAGAAGTAATAATTGATATAAAAATGCTTGTCAAAAAATATAAAGATTTACTGGCATTAGATAACATCAGCCTTCAAATCAATAAGGGTGAAATATTCGGATTCCTGGGGCACAATGGTGCTGGTAAAACTACCACCGTAAACATATTAACGACCCTTCTCCCTCCAACTTCAGGAAGTGCTACCATTTGTGGATTTGATATCTTAAAAGACAGTATGGAATTAAGAAAAAGAATCGGATATCTTCCTGAAAATGTAAAATTTTATGAAAATCTTACAGCTTATGAGAATTTAGAATATCTTGCACAATTGTCGGGAATAAGAAATACGGATAAATATATCAAAGACACATTGGAATTTATTGATTTTAAAGGTTTTGAAAATAAAAAGCTGGGTGAGTTTTCCAAGGGAATGAAACAGAGAGTCGGTATTGCTCAGGCGATTATCCATGAACCCCAGGTGTTATTTTTAGATGAGCCGACATCAGGACTTGATCCGATGGGAATTAAAAAACTACGTGAAGTTATTTTAAAAATTAACAGAGAAAAAGGAATAACTATCTTTTTAAATACACATCTACTATCAGAAGTTTCAAAAGTATGTTCTACCATAGGAGTTTTAAGCCATGGCAGGCTAATCTATAAAGACTCTATCGAAAATACCTTGAAAAAATTCAAGGACGAAGTATCTCTTGAAGAAATATATTTTAATATTGATTCAGGAAATAGAGTTAAATAATCATGTGGAAAAAGATCTGGAGTGTTTCAAGAAATGAATTTAAAGCCTTATTCAAAGAAAGGACTTTTATCCTCTTATTAATAATATTTATATTAATGACAATTTTTTCAACATATATTGGCTGGTCTACAAAAAATACAATTGAAAAAGTATATCAGGAAGCAGTTATAAAGCTCAAGGAAAGCGGGGTATCAGAAGTACCACTGGATACATTCTTGATTGCTCCAGCACTGTCAATTCTAAAAAATATGATTGTCTATATATTCCTAATTGGCTCTCTGCTGGCAATAATAATAGGGCACTCTTCTTTTATGGGGGATAGAATGGCAGGGATTTCAAAAATTATCTTTTCAAGATCTATCTCAAGAAAAGAATTTATTACAGGGAAGATACTGGGAATTTTTGATGTCCTGGCTTTAATAATTTCAGTGTCTTTTATAATAAGTTACGTTTCCATAATTTTGGTCACAGGTCATCCTTTCTCAGGGAGTGAAGCAGTAAAACTATTAATTTTTTATTTGATTTCCCTGGCTTACCTAGTTATTTTTGCATTACTTGGCTTATTTTTCGCAATTTCTTCCCGCAGCGAGTCTCTTGCATTAGTTAATCCTATTATCGTATGGATTATAATAAGTTTTGTTTTACCACAGCTAACATCTGCGCTAAATCCCAATGCACTATTAAATCCTGTAAGCGTCCAAGGGGCAGTACCTCATAGCAGGTTCTTTACAATCATACAGGAAGTAATCAAACCTTTCTCACTGTCAGAAAATTACAAAGAGATTGGAAGCAGCCTGCTTGGAGCGGGGCCAGTAAATACAAATACCCTGCAAACGTTAATTAATAATTCTGCAGGAATATTACTGATGTTTTCTTCTATAGGTTTTTTAATCTATGGAAACATATTTTCTATCAAGAAATTCGATGTATGTGAAGAGGAAGTTGATGGCTAATCTAAAAAGTGTAATTGCAGTCATAGCAAGGAAAGAATACAGAGATTCGATTAGAAGCAAATTGTTTTTAACACTGGTAAGCTTTTTGATTTTACTGATAGTAGTCTCTATTGTCGTCTCATCTTTTGATTTCAAAAGCCAGGTTGCAGATTACAGGAGTTCAATCAAGATCCTCCAGGACATGGGAAAGTCCTCCGAAATACCGGATATGCCGCAATTTTTTCCTTTAAAATCTATGCGGGGAGTCATTGAATATATAGAAATAATCGGTGCAATTATTGGAATAATACTGGGATATTTAAGTATTTCCAGAGAAAAGGGTAAAAGAACTTTACAGCTTGTGCTCAGCAGGCCTGTAAAAACTACTGATTTAATTACCGGTAAATTTATTGGAAACAGTCTTCTGGTTTTATTGGTTTTACTGGCCGGACTATTTTTCGCATTTTTTATTATCTGGAGTATAGGCGGCCTGTTGCTTAATTTGATTGAAGTAACAAAGCTACTGCTTGTTTTTTTATTTTCATATTTCTATATAATGTTTTTCTTTTGTCTTTCATCAATGCTCTCATTATGGTTTAGGTCACTTTCAAATGCCCTTATAATCTGCTTTATCATCTGGCTTGTTTTCGTGCTTATAATACCTCAGATAGGTGATACTATGGATCCGGACAATCAGATTCCCGGAGGCTTTTTTAAAAGTATGAATATTGATAAACCTCAGGAAGAGGAGATCATGGCAAAATTTACTACATATGAGACTACCAGGAACGCAATTGAGGAGAGTTCGATTACCAAGCATTATGAACGATTAAATTTTGCAGTTACTGGTATAAAGGAGAAATATAATGGCAAAGATTTGAAGTTTATCTTTAAAGATAGCTGGAAGGACCTTGTCTGGGTTTTTTCTTTTCTAGTTGTAGCATATTTTTCAGAATATGCTGTTTTATCTAATAAAAGACTAATTTTTAATGGAGATTAACATGAAAAAAAGAAATATCATAATATTAATCATTGTTGTAGTCGTAATTATTTCTCTAGTATTTGTACTTACCGACTTAAACAGGAAAAATTCTGCCATAGCTTCAAATTCTACTGCAGGTAATGGGAATACTACTAGTAATATAGATACTCAGGCGTCCAACGAGAAAGATACCGATAGTGATGGTCTTCCCGATATAGTTGAAAAAACCCTTGGCACAGATCCTTACAATAAAGATACCGATGGAGATGGTCAGGATGATATAGATGATAAAAATCCGGTATTTACTGAGAATCCAATTGACAATAATTCCACAACTGAAGGTTTTGTAATTACCTCATTGCTTGTTGAAAATAATATAGACCCGGCTACTGGTAAGGCAGCAGACGATCATCTTGAAATAGAATTGAAAAATACAACAGATAATGAGCTTAAGGGTTTTGAAGTATATTATACCATAAAAGACAATGATACAAATTTAACAGAGGCTTACTATGTACGGCTGCCTGATTTTATATTAAAAAGTGGTGAGACTAAATCAATTAATTTTGATAACAAGGATGGGGATGGTCATTATAGTGTTAATATAAATAGTATTTATTTTACAACTATGAGTGCAAAAGTATTTGAAGTGACCGTGAGTACGGATGGATATAAACTAGTTTCTGGAAAAGTAAATAAAGATCCAGGTGGAGAAGAAAAAGCAGATTAATTTTAAGCCTTTGGATTTACAAACTTATTTTCGATCTCAAGCAGAATAATGACAATACATAGAAGTGCAAAACATTTTTTATAATGGATCATTAAATGAATATAATGAAACTATAACTTCGGTTCCTTTACCTGATTCGCTATTGATTTTAATAGTACCTTTGTGAAAATCCACAATCTCCTTTACTATGGAAAGACCCAGGCCAGAGCCTCCTTCGTAAATACTTCTGGCTTTGTCTACTTTGTAGAATCTTTCAAAAATACGTTTTTGTTCATTTAAAGCTATCCCTATTCCTGTATCTTTAACAGTCAAAATGATTCTATGCTTATATTTTTTTAAAGAAAGCAGTACTTCGCCACTTTTCTTATTATAATCAATTGCATTTTTTAAAAGATTAGCCACAAGGCGATTCATCTGATCAGCATTTCCCATTATATGAAGTGCTTTTTCTACATCCTCATTTAGTCTGACCTCTTTTCTTCTGGCATATGCTCTAATTAATTTAATTTGATTTGAACAAATAGAAGAAAGATTTATTTTATACTGATTCTTTTCTGGTTTTGCCGAATCACTGTGAGCTAAAAAAAGTAAATCATTTGACAGATTTATTAATCTATCCACCTCTTCTAATAGATCTTTATTAAGGTTCTGATAGCCTTTTAAGGATTGATTCTTTTCAATTGCCATTGTCTCAATACCTGTTTTCATTATTGATAGTGGAGTCCTGAGCTCATGTGCGGAATCTGAAACAAATCGTTTTTGCTCATCAAGAGATTTTTTAATTGGCTGCAAGGTCTTACCTGCTAAAAAATAGCCTAGTCCGGATATAATAAGGACGATTCCGATATCAGTTACAATTAAAACCAATTTCAAACGGTTTACAGCATTATTTAGGATTATATATTGAGAGTCTATCTCAACTTCAGAATAATTTTCTTCTTCAAATTCAAAATTACTAATAATACTGCTCACAAATAGTGCATACAGCATAATACTGAATGCTATAATTACAATAAGCAAGGTAGCTATATAAAATAAAGTCAGTTTTAATCTTGCCTTGAAAAAAGCATTATTCCTTAAATTTGTAACCCAATCCACGAATGGTCTCAATATATTTTTCATTTTTATCATCCAATTTTTTCCTTAACCTTTTTATATATACATCAACAATATTACTAAAGGAGTCATATGCAAAATCCCAGCAATGATCAATTATCTGCTCCCTATTTAAGACCCTGCCCTTATTACGTAACAAATATTCAAGTACCGAGTATTCCTTGAGGGTAAGATTTAATAATTTTCTACCTTTCTTAACCTTAAGAGTTGCATTATCAATTGATATATCCTGGCCCTTTAATATCTCAGGATCTTTATTGGATGGACGCCTGAGCAGTGCCCTTATCCTTGCCAAAAGTTCACCAAATGCAAATGGCTTAATTAGATAATCATCTGCCCCGCTGTCAAGTCCTTTTATCCTATCATCAATGCCATCTCTGGCTGTAAGCATCAGAATGGGAGTATTTATATTACTTTTTCGCAATAATCTGCAGATTTCTATACCATCTTTTTTGGGGAGCATAATGTCCAGGATTATCAGGTCATATTCGCCATACAGAGCCATTTTTTCGCCTTCCTGGCCGTCATAGGCAAAGTCTACAGAAAAGCTCTTATTTTCCAAACCCTTCTTAATATAGGTTACCATTTTCTTCTGGTCTTCAACTAACAATAATTTCATTTTTAAAAATTTTTACTTTTACATAAATATTATTAAGTATAAATATAAAATAAAATAGTAGCAATTAAGTAACAAAGAATTCCTATTGAAAAAGTGATTATAAATCCAAAAGAAATACTTACATATAATGCCAGGATAACTGCGAATGTGGAAAATATACTATTGATCGCAAAAAATATTGTTGTATGTTTTTTACTTATATATGCTTTAACTTTTTCTATTCCATTTGGGAAAGGAATTCCCATACAGTATCCCAGAGGGAAAATTGTTAAAGCGATGATCGAAGAATTGAATAATGGTTTTCCGGATATTATTCCCATCAAATATTTGTTGGCAAAAAGATGGTAAAGTGAAAATATCAAGATGCCAATAAAAGCATATTTTAACAGCTTACCAGAAAATTTTTTTGAAACGTAGCCTCCGATTCCTGAAGATATAAGTAGTGTTCCGAGTATGAATATGAAGGAATATGTAGGAGAACCCATATAATTCTGGTAAATTTTCATCAGCGCTATTTCTATAATAAAATAACCCAATCCTATCAAAGAAAAGTAAGCTACGAAGTATAAGCCATATTTGTATTGCTTTTTTTCTAATGTTTTGCCGAGAAAAACTAATGATATAATAAATATTACCAGACAGAGTACCCCAATATTATGCAGTATTTTTTTTATTTCACTTTGATCTCTATATACTGCGAATACATACGGGTTATTGTCGCTATTGGGACTCAATATAATGTTACTTCCAAGGAAATTATTCTTATCATTCGAATGGATAAAATCGTCATACTTGGTGTCCAGGTTTCTATCTGGCAAATATTCCAACTGCGTATATTCACTGATAGTTTTTGAAACATACTCTCTATCATACTGATAGTTTAGCCATGTATTAAAATAGTTTATATCCTGTTTGGTCAGCGGAGTTTTTTTAATTACAATCATTGTGTACCAGTTGTTATTTGTTTCTTTCTGGCTGGATTTCCAGTTATAAATAAAGAAGTGGTTCTGTGGATTTTTACAGCCGTTTTCTTTAAGGACTGTGTAAAAATTATTAATCAATCTTAAGACTGCGAACTTTGCCCTTTCATTGACGGTTCTTTCTTCCAGTAAGATAAAACCGTTATCAGCCAAATGATCAAAATAACTTTTAATAGCATTTGTTGTGTGTAAAAAGTCCGGTTCACCTATGGAGCCAATGTTCAGAGTCTTGTAAGTATTTAATAGGGTTATAAGGTCATACTTATCTTCTGTATTATTTAAAAATGTCCTTGCATCTATTACATCTATGGGTATATCTTCATATGCCCTTCCGCTATATTCGAAAAATTCATTTTCCATTATGGAGACAATGCCTGGATTGATTTCGATACCTTTTATTAATGAATAGTTTTTAGTCAGATGTTTTATAGGTTTGACTATGCCCTGGGCTGCAGTACCGATAATTAGGACATGGGGGTCTTCTTTAAATAGCCTGTACTCTTTCTCATTCTTGGTAAACATAAAGGGAATCCTTAGATCATTTTTCCATGATTCAGCATTCAAACCTGTTATTCTATCCTCGGAATATCCGTCGTAATTAACAAAAATAGTAGATACTCCGTCTGAAGTTGTTCTTTTATTTACAGAAATTCTTGAGACCAGGTTATCTTTTGAAAGAATATAATGATAATCAGTTGAAGTGTGATTCCACAGGCAAAATATTTTATAAGGGTAGGAATCGTTGTAGCATTTTGTTATTTTTTCCAGGTCCAGATTACTTGTTAGTATATTGAAAATCATCAGCAATTGAGAGCTAACCAGTAAAAAAAAGAAGGTAACTTTTAGAGTTTTTTTAAATCTTTTACCGGTGTAAAATAATCCGATTACCGAAAGTAGACCTATGCATAGAATTAATGCGTTTTCAGTTTTTAATAGGGGTATAAGAATAATTGAAATAAATACACCGAATGTTCCGCCTAATAGATCAAAAAAATAAATTCGGTTTGAATTCTTCTTTTTAAAAAAAAATGTGATAGTTATGCTTCCCAATAAAAATGGCAATATTATAAAAGGAGATAAAAATATTTTTGTTGGAAATCTTACGATATTAATGAATGCAAAGATAATGGACAAGGTTAAAAATAAAACTAGTAAATAAAAGGTATGTTCGTTATATTCTTTTATAAAGTAGGTAATCAGCGAACCAATTGCCAGGCCTATAAGAGCGTAGGAGATAATAGATATAGCATCCAGGTAATTATGGGTAAAAATCAATATGTGAAAGAATGCGGTTTCTAAAAATAATAATACAAAAGAGACAACAAAAACTTGAATTTCTTCTTTTTTGAACCTTAAAGATTTTGATAATTTATGAGCCATAAATTTTAAGATTAATCATTACAGCAGTGCTATCAATTTTACCCCGAATTCCAAAGGAGTCTCACTTGAAGAGATTTATTTTTTTATATGATTTATTGATTTTAATCCTTCCGGAATTGATAATTCCGGAAGGATTAAATTTACAAAAATTTGTTAGTTATTCTATACCTTCGAACTGATGTTCAACTTCAGCACCACTAGAATCTGCATGACCTCCTGCTGGCAGATTTTCATCTGCTTGTTCTACATCGTTGGCTTCTTCTTTATTATCCAAATCACCTGCTTCATCAATATCTTCTACTTCTTCCTGTACATCATCCAGGTCCTCATTTATTGAAGTCTCTTCTACTTTTGCTTTGGTCTCGTCAGGAGTTGATGCTGCTCCAATCAAAGGAAGAGAAAACGTTAACATACTAATGATTGCTATACCAACAGCAATAGCTCCAAATTTTGTAAATTTCCTTTTTCTCATATGATCTCTCCACCTCCTTTTATTTTCCACTGTATAACATTGGAAAAGGATTAGCCTCTCCTTTGACGACTAATTATCTTAGCATATAAAGATGAACACACTATGAACACAAATGCTTACGATATTAAATTTTCTGGTTTGGGGTTGGAGATTTATTTAAAGTAGTATCTGCACCAATAAAGAGGGTAAAGACAGGTAACCTCTGATTTAAAGAACGACTGAAAATTTTTTAATTGTTGATATATAATTTTAAAAAATCAAATTTTAGTTAGGGTTCTTTTAATAATTTATTTTTTCTTTTAAAGTGAACTTTAACCTTTGAATCTGCAGTCTGGACATTTTATTATTTTTTGTGAATGTTTTCTATACATTAGTCTATTAAAAGAAGAATGATTGATTATTTGGATAAGTTTTTGATAAGGATTTCTTTATCTATTTCTAAATATTTAGAAATATCGTTTAAAATACTGTTTATAGTCCCAACTTTTAGATCTTTATGCCTGGGGATTGTTATATTGTACTCTTTTCCTTTTAGGTTAGATGTTAATCTAATATGGCTCCCAGTCTGGCGGGTAATTTTGTAGTCATATTTTTTTAATAATTGAATTATATTATCACTACTAATGTTCCTGGGAATTTTCATATGGTAATAAGCTCATCTTTTACCAGATGCAGTCTTATTAATTTTGGTGTATTTTTTTTACTAAAATGGCAGAGTACAGCATCTTTTACAGCTTCTTTTAATGATTCCATATCTTTAGCTTCAGTATAAATAGAGTAGTCCAATGCTCTTGCTTCAAATCCACCTTCAGCTGATTCCTCTATTACAAATATTACTTCACTCATGCAAATTTACCTTTTTTATTTAAATAATATTTCTTGCACAATAAATTTATCATAATTAAATTTAAAAGGAAAATTATATTTAAAATATTTTATTCTCTTTTTTAACAAAAGATTTTTTCACACTAGCCTTCTAAATTAGATACTTATAATATGGAAAATATAGGTTTGCATTTTATGATAAGTAAAGGAAATTGCCAAGCACTGCATTTTAAAAGCTCATATTAGGCAGCAGGATTACTTAAAATTAAGACTAATATTGTTTTTACAGCATAGGCTTTAGCAAGTGATATAAACATTGCACCTCTACTCTTTTTGATTTTTCCGGTAAGATATGTATCTTTTACTATACTTAAAAATATTCTTACCTTTTGCTCTAAGATTTTATAGACCACAGCACGGAATATTCCTAAGCTGTGATCATCCACCAGCTCTTCTGATATTTCTTTAGCCAGTAGTTCCTTTTCCCTTGATCTATATCTTTTTGGTTCAGGATATTTCTTTATCTCCCCTCCAGAGTGTTCCGCAACCTCTTCTCTACTAGCCCTATTAACGTTACTTAAATTTGTATTTTTAATATTGGTATTGTTGGGGTATCTGTGGTACACCACCCTGGTATCTGACAGATACCACCCCCCCCTATTAATATTACTTTTATCTTTAGGTTTCGGATTTAATAAAGTATATAAATTTGACGTATAACTTTTGTTATCTTTGGTTTTTCTAACTTCTTTTTTTAAAAGTCCTTTTTTGGTTAAAGACTTTACTACTCTCATTGCCTGAACTTTAGCCATGCTCCCCTTCTTTGCTATGGTCTCATAACTTGGAAATGCTTTATTTTCACCATTAACATATCTGGCTATAACTATATATACAGTTTTTTCATAGATATTTAAGTCTTGCCGATCCAGTAAGTCATTTTCAAGATAAAACCAGTTCCTTACCCGGCCATCTCTTAAGTTATCTTTGTTCATTTCAAAACTTCCAGTTTAAGTCTCTTTCCAATACAAAAAGCCCGGTTTTATACCGAGCTTCTTATATTTAAATAACTTTGATTTTCTTTCTAAAGGCAAGATCTACATTAATTGGATTATCTTCGACATTTATTAAATCCTGTGCTATATCCTTGGGATTTTTAAGGTATACGCTATGTGAACTGCCTCCACCATTCGCCCCGAATCAGTCAAATGCTGGTTTTTATAATACCGGTGAGCTTTTATTTTATCTTTTTTATTTTCAAATTCAATAGGCTTATAGTAGCTCTTTAAATTTTTTTCATTCTTTTTATAATATATTTCTTAGGCAATCACACCCCTATACCAAAATCCTTATCTGATGGTGTTGAATGAAAGGATATTCGAATCACACCATTAGTTTATTTATAATGCTATTAATCCTACTTGTTTCCGCCAAGTGCCTACTTGTAATTTATTTATCAATCCAGTATAAGTTTAGATAAACACGCACTGAAATTATTATCCTGTACTTTATATTGGAAACTATCCATATTTATTTCTTATTTTGGCTAGAATAAGAATCCTTACCATGCTTTCTTAAATAATGCTTGTCCAGCAGGCTTTTTTTATATTTTCCAGGAAAAATTAATCATTATCGATAAGAACATGCAACATGAGTTATATCTTCAAGTATTATGCTGGTATTAACTGCATCTTTGGCTAAATACATACCTTATTGCAAATACTTAAGATCTAAAACGTGCGAAACATAATCCTTAAGCAATTTCTTATTTTCTTTAACAAAATTAATTGATTCACCTAGTGGCAAATCCCTGGATTGGATATTTTATAATATGATATTTTGTTTTATCTTCTTCTATTTAAGTCTGCCTCTTTTGATATCGTTGTAATAATTTTTTTGCTTTCTCAGCAATATTTTCTGCTACTAGTCCAAACACTTTCATGAGCTCCCACGGTTGTCCTGATTTTCCAAATCTATCTTTAATTCCTATCATACTTAAGGAAATAGGTTTAGTTACATTGGCAGTAGCAATTATTCCTGCCACTATATTACCAAAACCACCCAATTGATGTTCTTCGCAAGTTATGATTGCTTTGGTGCTGGCTGCTGCAGCAATAATTGCATCTCTATCTATTGGTTTTAAGGTATGGATATTTACAATTCTTACCTCAATATTATGTTCTTCTTTTAAAATATAAGCAGCCCTTATAGCTTCTGGTACCATTGGACCACATGCAATTATAGATAAATCTTCACCTTCTGATTTATAATCCGTTGATAATGTAGTGCTAAATGCCTCTATAAACTTACCCTTTAGACCTCTATATCTTATTATATTAGCTTTACCAAATTTACAAGGGGTATCCTCGGTACTAATTATTGGTGTTGCTTCACGAGCATATCTTATAGTAGCTGGTCCTTCTATATAACATATTGATCTGGTCAATTTTTTCGTTTCTATAGAATCAGCAGGTACAACAAGCTTCATATTAGGAAGATAGTAAAAATTTGATATATCTTCCAGCGCCTGGTGAGTTGCTCCGTCAGGACCGACAGATATACCTGCATGGGCACAAGCAATTTTTACATTATAATTATTATAGCATACTGTTGTCCTTATCTGGTCCCAGTTCCTACCTGTAACAAATACTCCATATGAACCTATAAAAGGTATAAGCCCTTCCTTTGCCATACCTGCTGCTACTGCTGTCATGTTCTGCTCAGCAATACCCATTGAAAAAAACCTTGATATCCTTTCAGGATTATTAGAATAAAAATCGCTCATTTTTATTGAACCCGTTATATCCGCTCCTAATGCTACTACTTTTGGATCATTCCCTAGTTCTTTAAGAGCTTTCCCAAATCCTATTCTTGTCGGTTCGAAATCCACTTTCATATTCTTTTGGGTATTCCACCAGTAATCTTTTGAGAATTTTGGGACTATAGCATCTACTTTTTTATCGATTTTAGTTTGATATTCACTGGCTATTTTTAGTAAACTATTTACCTTCTTATTTGTATAGGAGTTGCAACCAATATCTGATAAAGCCGTCTCCAGAGATTCTGTACCTTCGATACCATCTTTTGGGCATACACCATGGTAAGAACATACATTTTCTGCAAAAGAGATACACTTTCCCTTTGTGGTATTTGCAATTACAGCTATCGGCTTATTTTTTACAGAATAAGCTTTTATGAATACTTCTATTAAGTCTGCTATATTGTGACCATCTACTTCCATTACTTCAAAACCAAAGGAATTAAATTTATCAGCCAGAGGTTCTATTTCCATAACCTTGGAAGTATTACCATCTATCTGTAGATTATTTCTATCTATTATGGCTATCAGGTTGTCTAGTTTATAATGAGACGCAGACATTGCAGCTTCCCAAACACTACCTTCATCTAGCTCTCCATCTCCCAATAAGCAATAAACTCTATATCCATTAACTTTAAGTTTTGCATTCAGGGCTGAACCAACCGCAACTCCTAGACCATGTCCCAAAGAACCAGAAGAAAATTCAACACCTGGAAGCGAAAACCGGTTAGGATGACCTTCAAAACCAGAATCTAATTTTCTCAATTTAACTATGTAATCTTTATTAAAATATCCAGAAATACCTAAAACCGCATATAAGGCTGGAGCCTTATGGCCAGCAGACCAGAAAATTCTATCCCGGTCTACCCAGTTTGGATTACTTGGGTCATGATTTGCTATTTTTAAGTAAAGAACAGTGGCAATATCTATTATAGACATTACTCCACCTGTATGGCCTGAACCTGCAGCAGTAATAGCAGTAATTGCAAGTGATCTTATTTCCTTAGCGGCTTTTTCTAATTGATCAATATTAAAATCTACAGTATCTTTCGTTATAGAATTTGTTATTGGCATTTTCCTCCCTATAATATTAGAAACACTTTAATTGATTTTTTATCCAAAGGCTTCAAAATAATTATGTATAAACCTTTATTTTTTTACAAAATATAAAATTGATTAGTACTTTGAAATCCCTCTAAAACAAATCTACAAATTCACAATCAGCTGTAAGACCCTTCTGTTGACTTTTTCAAGCTTTTAAACTGTTCCATATCATGCCCAAACCATACTTGGGCATTAAGCTTAGTCGAGAGATATCTTATTCTTTTTGCAGTATTGCACCAACCTACTGTATCATAAACTATACCTGGCTCAGAGAACGGCTTGGAAAAGTTCTCTCTACAGTAGAGCGCATCAGAAGTAATAATAATATTGCCACTTTTTTCGAGACTAACATGCAACCCAAGCATACCATGTGCATGCCCTGGGCCAAAGTTTAATACCGTTAACCCAGGCATTACTTCAATATCACCATCCTTTTCCTCGACAAAGTGCCAATTCCGCTTTTTCCTTGTCCACACATCTGTATCTTTCCAGATATAGGAACTTAAATAATCATGTGTTGCATATGCTTGCATGCATGCATTGAATTCGTTCTCATTGACTAAAAAATTGGACTTATTAAAATATTCTATGCACCCAGCATGGTCATTATGCATATGGGACAATATCACCCATGAGATATCGTCTGGTTCCAATCCAAGCTGCTTAAGCCTATTTAATATCGAACATTCATCATTCCCGATATAAGGTGATCGAACCTGAAACTCAATTGGCCAGCGTCCATTTTGACCCATACTGTCAGGATGGACACCAGTATCATATAGAATATATCCTTCTTTTCCTTTAAACATAAAAGCTTGTATCGGGAATTCAATATATTCATTTGGTTTGTTTGGTTCTTCACTATTAGCTATCACGGCATGGTTAATAAAAAAATTTTTATCTATCCGCATCCTTCCAAGATCGAGCACATACATCTTTAACATATAAAACAACTCCTAGAACCTATTTTTATTAGCAAATTTTTATGGTAACACAATAAAATAATATTATTTTAGTTTCTATTATTTTTTATTATAATAGTTAAAAGATTATAAACAAATAATAGACCTGATAGCAGCCATCTTATCCAAAATGTACTCCCTGATAGATAGGACAGCTGCTATCTCCTCATATAATTATCCAGTTCTTAATTGTTTCAAACTGCTGGGTCTTTCTGGATAATTGTACGATTTTCCTAGAAATTGTAATCGCCAACATTATCTATTGTAAACCTTACAATAGGAAGACTTACCTGTATGCTAATATCATCTGCTTTCGGTGTGAATTCTCCCATCTTACCAGCGTCAAAAGGAACACCCTCCGACAATCCTTCTGTGACTAGACGGTATGCCGAATAACAAGTCAGATAGCCATGATCAGGAGCACTCCATAGGAATGCATCCTTGACTGAACCTTCCTCAAGATACGGTTTTATCATATTTGGTGTTGGATTTCCAACTACAAATATTTCACCAACTTTATCAGCAGCTTTAACTGCATCAATTACACCTGGAACATTAGGGCAACCAAGAGCAATGATTCCTTTTAACGTCGGTACAGTTTTAATCAAATCCTGTGCAATCTGGTTGGCTTTCTGAGTGTCTTCACCGGCTGGACGAGTATCAACGATTTTTATATTCGGATACTTATCTGCAATGCGTTTTTCAATACCCTCAATCCATAAAACCTGATTCGGTGCCGTGAATGTAGTTGTGACGATAGCAATATCGCCTTCCCCGCCTATCTGCTCTGCCAGAGAATCAATTATTGCCGCACCAAAAGCATCATAGTCAACTAGATTGACAAAGAATTCACGGAAGTTGGCATCACCATCCCAGCTTATAACATGAATACCTGCGTCACTTGCTTTTTCAAGCACTGGAACAATTGCATCAGGATCGTTGGATGCTACACAGATAACATCAGGATTTGTCGGTATGATAGTTTCAAGCATTTCAATCTGTTTTTCAACCTGTGCATCTGTTGGGCCTACCCATGTTATCTCTGCTACATCTTTCAACTCTTCTTGAGCCTGATCTATACCCGTCTTAACCGCATTGTAATAGTCGATACCAACCAGTTTTGGCATGATAACAATCTTCACCATCTCCTCTTGTACAGCTTCTTCAGTTTCTGTCACTTCAGCCTCTGCTGTTTCTTCTACTGTTTCTTCTGCTGCCTTTTCTTCTTCTGCTTTACAACCTGCAAAAGAAAATACTGCTACCATGCTAATGCTAACTACTATTGCTAGAATCCATAAAATTTGTTTTTTCATTTTTCACCTCGTTTCTGAATTTAATAATATCGTTAAAATAAACTTGACTTTTTCACCCCCTTTCCTAATTTAATAACATTGTTATAATTGAATAAATAATGTTCACTAACTACTTGAACGGACTGCAATTGATCTTCTGTATTCAATAAATTTATTTATAGCAACGGAAAAGATTAATATCAGCCCAATTAATATTGACTGTACTTCCGAAGGTACAATAGCAGTTGACAGTCCCACACGTAGAAATACGATAATAATTGTACTAAGAAACGTGCCTAAAATACTAATCTTTCCTCCTCCAAGCGAAGCACCGCCAAAAACAGCAATAGTAATTGCGTCCAGTTCATATCCAGTACCATAATCAGCTTTTGCGCTACTGACTCTGCAAGCGAGTATAATTCCCACTATGGCACTAAATAAGCCAGATAATAAATAAACACGAATCTTCTCTTTATTTATCTGTAGACCTGAAAACAATGCAGCTTCACTGTTGTACCCAATTGCAATCAGGCTTATACCCATATTTGTCTTATGGATTAGAACAGACATTATAATCATAACTACAACAAAAAATATGAACGATATTGGTATACCGAAGATACTACCCTGTCCGATAAAATATAAGCTTTTAGGTACTCTAAAAGCATTGCCAGCAGTTATACCGATTGCAATTCCTCGATAGGCAGCCATCGTTGCAAGAGTAACAATGATTGGAGGAATTTTTATTTTGCATACTATTAATCCATTAAAAGTGCCGGCTAGAATACCTATACCCAGTACTAATAATATTGATAAGACCACATTTACACCCATGCTTGTCAGCATACCCAGAGAAACTGCTGAAAGTGCAACAATAGAACCTACTGATAAGTCAATACCTCCTGTAAGTATTACTAGGGCCATGCCAAGTGCAATTAGTCCTGTTTCAGCAACAAAATGCAATGCATTTGCTATGTATGCAAATGATAGGAAGTAAGGGGTAATCATTGACATAATAAATATAACAGCCAGAAGTACAAAGACCAACATAATAACATAATAATTAGTCTTATTTAGTTTCATCTTCCAGCTTCTCCTTTTTTCCTGAACAATTCCTTAGAACGTCGCCTTGTACTGATCGCATACGAAGCCACGGATAATAATATAATCAAACCCTGTACGGCTTGCTCCCAAAATGCACTTATCCTAAAGAATATCAGTATTGTACCAATGGTACTTACTAACAATGCACCAAGTACTGTACCTAGTACCGTTCCCGAGCCACCCATAATACTCGCACCACCAACTACAACTGCAGAAATTACAATCAATTCAAAACCTTTTCCAGTATTGCTCTGTATTCCGCCAAAACGTGTTGCATAAATAACACCAGCTAGTCCTATTAAAATACCACTAAACAGGAAAGCAGAAACCTTTATCCATTTAACATTAATACCACTCAAGTGCGCAGCTTGCTGATTCGATCCAACTGCGTACAACTCCCTACCCCATTTTATATAGCGCATTATATACATCATGATTAGAGATACGCCAAAAGTAATAATAGCTGGAATAGGAATTTTAAATACCTTACCCTGCCCAATTGTAAGAATATTGCTACTTAGTCCAGTAATCCAAACACCTTTTGTCCAAAGAATTAACAGACCGCGGTAAATACTTAACGTACCCAGAGTTGCCACAATAGAATCAAGTTTAAAAAATGCAACTAGACTTCCATTGATAGCTCCTAGTAGACCACCGGTAGCCAGAGAAGCCAGAATTATTATTGGTATTGCTACATCAGCTTTAGCTAAAATACCAGTAACCGCAGAACATATTGCAAGAATAGCACCAACTGATACATCTATCTGTCCTGTCAATATCACCATCAACATACCTAGAGCAGCGATTAGGATTGTGGAAGTATTCAATACTATGTCTGAAACATTCTGAAGGGCGAAAAATTCTGGTGCTTGTATCGCCAGAGCAATCAGTATTGCTATAATGAATATTAATAATGCTATGATACTTTTGTTCTCTTTATACATCCGCCTTTACCTTTTACTCATTGTGGCCATTTGCAAAATATCTTTTGACTTTGCAGTGCGGGGTAAATTTCCAACTATATTTCCGTGCTGCATCACAATTGTTCGATCTGCCATATGTTCTATCTCAACAAAATCAGAAGAAACCAGTAATACACCAATGCCCTTTTTAACCATATCATCCATAATTTTATATATTTCTAATTTAGCGGAGATATCAACCCCACACGTTGGCTCATCTAAAATCAGTAGCTTAGGAGAGACACCTAACCACTTGCCAATCACAATCTTTTGCTGATTACCGCCTGAAAACGACATCGCCGGAAGCTCAGGTGTATTTGGTTTTATTGTCAAGCTTTTTACTAACCGTTTTACAAGTTCATTTTCAGAACGGTTGTTGCGGAAACCAAATCTAGAAAGACGAGACAATGATGCAAGAATGATGTTTCTTGTTGCACTAATATCAAGTATCAATCCCTGCCTTGATCGGTCTTCAGGGATCATAGCAGTACCTTTTTTTATTACATCCCAGGTGTTTTTACTCATTGGTTTTCCAAAAAAATTTATACTGCCTTTATCGTATCTGTCAATTCCAAATACCGCTCTTGCAATTTCTGTGCGTCCAGAACCGATAAGTCCTGCCAACGCAACAATCTCTCCTTTTTTAACGCAGAAGCTGATATTTTCATAAATACCATAACGGGTCAGATTGCTTACCTCTAGAACTGTTTCACCAGGTTTTTTATTATAATGTCTGTGATAGAGTTGCTTAATATGCCGCCCAATCATAGTTTCAGCAACGTACTGATGACTAACTTCTGCAGTTAATACGTTTCCTACAACAATACCATCACGAAGTATCATAATCCTGTCGGTAATCTCAAAGACCTCTTCTAGCCTATGTGATATATAGATAATAGAAGTTCCTTCTTCTTTTAACTTTCTAATAACATTAAACAAGCGCTTTGTCTCATTCGCAGACAGTGATGATGTCGGCTCATCCATAATCAATATCTTTGCATTGAATGACAATGCTTTACCGATCTCCACAAGCTGGGCTGTCCCTTTCCCTAAATCTTTAAGACGGTCATAAGGAGATATTTCCACACCAAGACGTTCAAATATCTCTGCTGTCTTATAAACCATCGTTTTCCAGTCTAGGTGTATTCCTTTTTTAATACGGTCGCTGACAAAAAGATTTTCCGCAACTGAAAGATCCGGATAAAGACTTGTCTCCTGATAAATTGTCGCTATACCTAAATCAAATGCTTTGCTTGGAGTAAGAACACTCATCTTATTATTTCCTATTTGTATACTGCCTGCATCTGGCCTAAGTGCGCCTGAAATAATCTTTATTAGCGTGCTTTTTCCTGCACCATTTTCACCGATAATAGCATGCACTTCACTATAATTAAGAACGAAATCAACACCCTTCAATGCATGGTTACCACCAAAGCTTTTATGGATACCTGAAACCTTTAATAATTGTTTATTATTATCATTTGTATGATTATGATTAATTGATATTTGGGTCATTTAAAATCCACCCTATAAGAATATAAGCATTAATAAATATGGTTTGACATATTAATCCATATATGAACCACCATTTATATCAATGTCCTCACCAGTAATATATGCTGCTTCATCTGATGCCAGGAATGCCACTGCCTCTGCAATCTCTTCAGGTGTACCTGGGCGCTTCATCGGTATTGTTTTCCAAATCTCTCTTTCACGTTCAATTGATAAACCAACCCGTATATCTGTAGCCACTAGTCCTGGAGAAACAGAATTAACTGTAATTCCATATTCGACAACCTCTTTAGCAAGCGCCTTAGAAAACCCTAATACTCCCGCTTTCGAGGCAGAATAGTGCGAACCACCATATACACCACCTCCACATTTTCCTGAAACAGAACTTATACAAATAATTCGTCCATACTTTCTTTCAGTCATCGTTTTAATAACTGCTTTTGAGCATAAAAATGTACCTTTCAGATTGACATCAATGATTTTTTCAAAATCCTTTTCTTTCATATCCATTGTACTTATTTTTTGGGTGATACCGGCGTTATTTATTAATATATCGATCCTACCAAAATACTGTAGTCCTGATTTAACCATTCTCTCCACGCTCTGACTACTAGTCACGTCAACCTCGACTGCCAGTGCTTTCCTTCCTAAATCAATGACCTCTTGTGCTGTATTTTTTGCCCCTGCCAGATTTAAATCAGCTACTACTATATCTGCACCTTTATTAGCAAGACATATACTAATAGCTCTCCCAATACCGCGTTTTGAGCCAGCTCCGGTAACTATCGCAACTCTATCATTTAAACTCATAATGAAACTTTCTTTTCAATATCAATATATCTTTTGCCGCCTTTACAATATGGCTTACTGACATTCCAAAATGTTCATATAATATTTCACTGTCACCTGATTCACCAAAAACATCCGGGATGCCGATACGTTTTACAGGTACTGGATAGTTCTCTGATACAACTTCTGCAATTGATCCACCAAGACCGCCAATAAACGTATGATCCTCGACGGTTACTATTGCACCAGTTTCCTTGGCTGTCTTAAGAATAGCATCAGTATCTATTGGTTTAATTGTATGAATCTCCAGTACTCTTACTTTAATTCCTTGTTCTGACAGTACCTCTGCTGCCTCTAATGCTTTTAAGACCATACATCCTGTTGGAATGATTGTAAGGTCATTTCCGAATTCAATAAGCTTTACAGCTTTACCAACATTAAAGTGATATTTATCATCGAAAATAACCGGTGAAGGATTTCTCAACAATCGTATATAAACAGGTCCGTTAATATCTATTACTGCTCTGGCTGCCTGTTTAGCTGCAATACTATCCGCAGGCTGGATAATAGTCATTCCTGGTATTGCACGCATGATAGCTACATCTTCTATTGCCTGATGAGTTACACCATCTGCACCAACCTGTAGACCTCCGTGGCTTGCAATAATCCGTACATTTAATTTTGGATAGCATATAAATGTTCTTACTTGCTCACAAGCCCTCATACTCGCAAATACAGCATATGTTGCTGCAAAGACCTTTATACCTGTCGTAGCAAAGCCAGCTGCTATATCCATTAAATTCTGTTCAGCAACACCGAAATTATACGATCTCTCGGGAAAAGTTTTATGGAATAAGTCTGTTGAACAGGATTTTGCAATATCTGCATCAAGAACTATAAAATCGTCCCTTTCTTTACCAATTTGTACCAGTTCTTCTCCAAATGCCCTTCTTGTTGCAATTTGTTTATTCATTACTTTTCTGCCTCTTTTCAAGTTCTTCTATTGCAATAGTTGTCTGTTTTTTATCTGGAGCCATTCCATGCCATTCACATATGTTTTCCATAAATGAGACCCCTTTACCCTTGACTGTTTTTGCAACAATCACGACAGGTTCACCTATTCGTTCTGCATTAGCAAATGCATCAAGTATCTGTTCCATATCATGTCCGTCTATCTCTATAACATTCCACCCAAACGCCTTCCATTTATCCGCAATTGGTGACACATTCATAATATCGTTAGTGTATCCATCCACCTGCAATCCATTATCATCGATGATTGCAATAATATTATCAATCTTGTAATGAGCGGCAGTCATTGCAGCCTCCCAAACAACACCTTCCTGTATCTCACCATCTCCAAGCATTACATAAACACGATAATCCTGATTATTTGTTTTTGCTGCCATAGCCATACCAATACCAATTGATAATCCGTTTCCAAGAGAACCAGTGGTCATGTCAACACCAGGTGTCTTTTTCATATCTGGATGCCCCTGTAATATTGAATGGAATCTTCTTAGTGTATCGAGATGCTTTTTTTCATAGTAGCCCTTTTCTGCAAGTGCAGCATACAGTACTGGGCAGGCATGCCCTTTTGAAAGTATAAAACGGTCTCTTTTCGGCCAGTTCGGCTTTTTGGGATCCACATTCATAACATGAAAATATAACGCGGCGACCAAATCAGCTGCCGACAATGAACCACCAGGGTGGCCGGAATTGGCCGTGCTGACCATATGGATTATATCTTTCCTAATGACATTAGCCCATACTTTTAGACTATCAATGTCTTCTTGAAAGTACTTCTTCACTACATATTCACCTTACTTTTTTGTGCGTTTCAGATTCATTGCCCTTTTAGCCTTTTTCATTTTTTCAATAAACCTATTATAATTTTGTGCTATTACTCCAACTTGCAATATTCCTATAACACACAATTCACTTACCCTAGCTGCAGGAAGATCGCTGATAAACGGCTTCTGTTTTAAACTTGCATATAAAACGATGTCAGATACTTTTGTTATTGGAGAATTTAAATGACCCGTAATACCAATTGTTCTAGCACCTTGCTGTTTTGCGACCTTAAGCGCTTCCACTGTGTTTTTGCTGCTGCCACTATGTGTAATTCCAATTGCTACATCCTCTTTCTGAAGTTGGGATGCAGACATTACTTGAAGCATAGCGTCATTGAATACATTGCAATACAATCCTGCTTGGAGAAACATGTTATATGCACCCATAGCTGTAGCACCTGAACCACCTTCTCCATAAAAATCAATCCTTCTTGCTTTTGATATCACTTCAATCGCTTTTTCCAGAGCATCGTCTTGTAAAGTTATCAATGTGTCTTCTATAACTTCCTTATTAAATTTGATAATTTTCTGTTTTAAAATTTTAATTGAATCGTTAATATCCAAAGGTTCTACTTTACCATCCGGAGAAAGAAGCTCCTTTTCAACATAATATTTAAATTCATTAAAATTTTTAAATCCCAATTTTCGGCAGAAACGTGTAATTGTAGATGAACTGACACCTATATGCTTTGCCATTACATGTATGGATATGTTTAGAAGCTCTTCCCTTTTTGCAATTACATAATTAGCAATTTTTTTTTCAGAACTGGTTAAAGAATTATATTGGGTACTAATTCTTGACATATATTCAATTTCTTCCGAATCTACTAATTCCTGGTCTTGATTATCGTCCATATGCCTCCTGAGTGAGATTTATTTCAAAATTTATATAAGAATTTTGATACAAATTTCATACGTTTCTTAAATATAATATAAAAATGATGATTTGTAAAGTATTTTTTACCACCAATACAATAATGAATTTCCATTTATCTTGCGAATATATGAGACCTTTGAAATTTATCTTTCTAGAAAAAGATTTGATTATGCTAGCATGTAAAATATTCAAATACTCGAAGCGAGTTTAATTTATAAGAATTTGCTTGATCTCTCAAGTTATTGTTAGTCATTATAGGACTCCTTCTAAATCCAAATCTAATAAAAAAGCCTGGTATAATGCAAAGCTTTTATACTTAAATAACTTTAATTTTTTTTCTAAAGGTAATGCCTACATTAATCGGATTATCTTCAGCACTGATCAAATCTTGTACTAAATCCTTTGGATTTTTCAGGCATGCGCTAGGTGGACTGCCTCCGCCATTCGCCCGAATAACCTAAACACCACTTTATATAATGTTGGTAAGCCTATATTTTAACTTTTTTATTTTCAAATTCAACAGGTTCAAAGTCATTACCAAGATTTTTTTTTATTTAATATATATATCCTGATATTAAAAGTATTTAGAAGAATAATTTTATTTTCTTTACCTTAATCTGCACCAGTCTGGCTGCCTTATTTTTACTGATAGTATTTACCACTATTCCGAGAGTTTATAACAGGTCCTGTGAGGAAGCAGTCTGATAGATAAGGTCGGACGGCAGTATTTTCTTTAGCTTTTTATCAAGGGTCCATATTTTAAGTTTATTTCTAATAGCAAGAACGATTAAAACACTGCCTATAAGACCGATTCCTTTTTCTAAAAGTTTATTTTCACTGGAATAAATACCGGCATCTATCCATATATTATTTCCGTCTGCTTTTGGTAAATATTTCCAATATCCGGTAACAATATCTTTCTCACGCTTTGACTTTACTCCCTGAAGCAGTTCCCCAAATATACATTCGACAGCTATTATAAGATTCTTCTCCAGAAGTTTCTGCATCAATGAAAAAATTTTCCGTTTATTTTTAAAAAAATCGATCCATATACTGGTATCTATTATTATCTTGCTTACTGATTCATTATTCATTTTCTGTTGATTTCCCTTGTTTTTTCTGCGGAAAAGCCTTCTTTAAATTCCAGTGGAGACTCTTTTATCATACTGTTCAGTTCCTTTATTCTTTTTGATGCCAGCCATTCTTCCAACGCAATTGTTAAGGACTCAGTAAGGTTCTTACCCCTGGTATATTTTTTTACTTCTGAAATTATATTATCTGATATGATTGCCGTAACTTTCATACGATACATTATACGATAGTAAATCTTATAATACAACAAAAAAGTGTTTTGATATTCTTTTATAATTCTAAAATTAGTATTTTTAAAATTTTTACTTAAAAATATTAATAAAATTAATATTATACTTGACATTATTAATATTATGAATTATATTAATTAAGAATTTTAATATTTTGTACCAAAGGTGATAAAATGACACAGGATTGGAAGGAACTTACAGAAATAACACAGGGGGCCGCTATTGAAATAGAACGTATCAGACTTAAACATAACGGAGTTGTTATCGAAGGCCGTTTTGAACTCCCTCCCCTTGCCCAGCTTACACTTGAGGAACAGATCTTTATAACTGCCTTTATAAGGTGCGGCGGCTCCATAAAGGAGATGGAAGAACTCTTTGGAATCAGTTACCCCACGGTAAAAAACAGGCTTAACAGGATTGCCGGCAAGCTTGAGTTTGTTGATATCAATCCTCCGGCTTCAAGCAGTGAGGTACTCAACCAGCTTGACAGAGGAGAAATATCTGTTAAAGAAGCGGTAAAAAAAATAGGAGGTAAAAAATGATTCCACTAATACTCAAACTCCATATTAAAAGAAAAGACCAAAGGGGTTTTAACTTATGGCTGCCTCTTTTCTTAATCTGGTTAATTGCCCTGCCTCTGATTTTACTGCTCACTCCTGTAATATTGCTGGCAGCTCTTATTCTCTGGCCAATGGGTAAGTGGAAGTATATTCTGTTTCCTTATATAGCAATTTTTAAGTCAATCTTCTGTATGTCAGGATTAAAAACAGACATACAGTCAAAAGACAGTACTGTTCTTATAAATTTACGCTAAGAAAGGAGGTAAAAATGAATGAAGAAAGAAAAAGAATCCTGGAAATGCTTTCAGAAGGAAAAATAAATACAGAAGAAGCTGAAGAACTTTTATCAGCTTTAACAGAAGATGAACAAAACGTCCCAGAGGGTGTAAAGAAAGTACCCAGATACTTAAGGGTAATGATCGAACCAGGATCAGGAAGTGAAAATAAGGATAGAGTAAATGTCAGGATACCTATAAAGCTAATCCGGGCAGGTCTGAAGCTGGCTTCCTTTATTCCCAAAGATGCCCAGGCCAGGGTAAACGAAGCCCTGCATGAAAAAGGTATTGAAAAGGACTTTACAAATATCAAACCGGAAGACATTGATGAAATCATTACCCAGATCAATGATTTTACTGTAGACATTGAGGGTCAAGAGACAGTCAAGATATTTTGTGAATAGATGTAGAGGTAGTTGAATAAAAAAGCCCGGTATGATATCGGGCTTTTTTATATTTAATTTACTTTCATTTCCTCAACCTGACAAACCTTCCCGAAGGGACTATGGTTATTTTAACCTCATTGTCTTGCAAAATCCTGTTATTTAAATACTTCTGAATATCTTCTATTTTCTCAAACCCCATTTTCTCAGTTTCCTCCCATGAAAAATCCGAATAGAGTAGAATATTGTTTCTTGTAAGGATTTTTGATATTGCTGCTGCCTTATGGCCTCCAAGAACGAATTTTTCCTCAAGCTTCTTACTTAAATAATCATAATCATTACGGCCGGTCATCCAATGTTTAAATGTATCATCACCATATCCTTCACAGCAGGAAGCAATCAGAATTATAGTTCCGTTCTTAGATACTATTTCCTTTACGTTCTCCAGGGCCTTATGAGACTGGTACAGATTCATATCCTTTGGATATCCGCCCTGAGAAGTTATCACTATATCAGCAGCACATTCTACTTCATTCTTGTATATGGAATCATATTTCTTTATACCCACAAGATACGCTTCATTATTCTTTCCCGCCACAGCAGCAATTATATTATTTTCATTATTTAGTATTACATTGAATATATAATCGATACCTGCCAATTCCCCGGCTTCCTCAATATCCTTCCTTACTGGATTATCTGAAAACCTTCCTGCGGCAGATCTGTCATCCAGCATCATTGAATGGTTTGACTGAATTGAATTCCTTGTGCATATTCCCGGCATAATTGCCTTCGCTCCTCCACTGTAACCGGCAAAATAGTGATATTCAATATTTCCTGTGACAATTAAAAGATTATAGTCTAATACTCTTTTAAAAACTTCTACCGGTGTCACCCTGGAAGTATAACCGATCAGCTTTGACCTTGAAATATCCGAGTCTATGGTTTCTATATTTCTGTAAATATAATCACCTACAAGTTTTCTTTTTTCAGCATCGGTGTGCTTGCGGTGGATCCCCACACCTAGTACAATCACTATATTCTTATTTTTTATTCCCCCTCTGTTTAATTCGTTCACCAGCTGCGGCAGGAATTTATATGAAGGACACGGCCTGGTAATATCACTTGTAATAATGCAGGCACTTTTCTTACCGGAAGAAATCTCCCATAAACTTTTAGATTTTACTGGATTTTCTAAAGCATCTTTTATAATTTTATCTTCATCTAAATTGAAACTGACTCTTTTTTCTGAAATTATATTAAGTATGTTTTCATCCGGGATATTTAGCTCTGTTTCCCGTTTCCCGAACGGGATCCCTATTCTCATGACTTGTCTTCCATAATCTTTTTTGCTTTTCTTTCAATAAATTTTAAATCTACTTTACCGTAAGTGTTTCCGCCCTCCATGGCAGTTCTGGCCACGCTTACTGCAACAGCCGGAAGTACTCTCCTGTCAAAAGGTTTTGGAATAATACAATCTTCCTTAAGACTGCCGCTTACTATTTCGGAAATAGCTTTTGCTGCAGCCAGCTTCATATCCGTATCTATCTCTTTTGCTCCGGCATCCAAAGCTCCCCTGAATACCCCCGGAAATGCCAGAACATTATTTATCTGATTGGGATAATCGCTTCTGCCTGTAGCTATTATCTCGACACCACATTTCAGTGCAAGTTCCGGCTTTATTTCAGGTTCAGGATTGGATAGAGCAAATATAATCGGATTTTTTTTCATTCTGGCTATCATTTCTACAGTTAGTACGTCTGCCACAGATACACCTATAAATACATCGGCATTTTTTACTGCATCAGATAAGTCTCCTTTTATATTCTCCGTGTTTGTAATCTCAGCCAGCTTCTTCTTTTGATCATTTAAGTTCCCCCTATCCTTATGGATTATCCCCCTGCTATCACATATCACAATATTTGATACATTGATACTGTTCAGCAGTTTTACTATAGATGTACCGGCTGCTCCTGCTCCATTTATTACTATTTTTACTTCTCTTATATCCTTTCCGTAAATCTTTAGAGCATTAAATAATCCGGCTAAAACTACAATAGCAGTTCCATGCTGATCATCATGAAATATAAGCATATTTGTTTCCCTCTTTAACCTATCCTCTATTTCAAAACACCTGGGCGCTGCTATATCTTCTATATTTATTCCTGCAAAAGACGGCTCCAGCATTTTTACTGTATTGACAATTACACTATTATCCTGGCTGTCTATACATATCGGAAAAGCAGATACTCCTCCAAACTGCTTAAATAACACGCATTTTCCTTCCATTACCGGAAGCGCCGCTCTGGCCCCCATATTCCCAAGACCCAGAACAGCTGAACCATCGGATACTACCGCAATCATGTTACCCCTGGCTGTATAAGTATTTATTTCCTGCGGATCTTTGGCAATCGCGCAACAGGGCTCCGCCACACCGGGAGAATATGCAAGGGATAAGTCATATTCGGTTTCTGTTCTTACTTTGCTTATTATATCGATCTTACCGGCATTCTTTTTATGCATTGCCAGTGCTTCATCATAAATACCCAATTGATCCTCACCTTACTTTTTAAAAATTTTAATAATTAGTTTAATAATTATTTATAATACCTGCTTTATTTTTTTTTGCATCTATTATAAATAAAACACTTACTTTTAACCGGCCCTTGTGATAAATCTGCCCTAAATGATTTTTATCATATTAAATGGCTAAACTCTTTTTAATCTTAAAGGTATAATTTTATAAATGATAGATTATGACATATAATAACATTTATGGAATTCTATGCAGACACAGACATAGGAAAATACAGGGAAAAAAATGAAGACTTTTTTCATGCCGGAAAACACCTTTTCATCGTAGCTGACGGAATGGGCGGGCATAGGGCCGGGGAAGTTGCCAGCAGGCTTGCTGTTGAAGCTTTTATAAAAAGTTTTTACGATATTTTTAAAGATAAAAGTGCAGATACTGCTGGTAAAGAAGCAGATAATTTGACCCAGGAGGGTATAAAAAATCTACTAGTCGATAGTATCAAAACCGCCAATAGGTCAGTATTCAACGAAGCAATGGAAAAACCTGAATATTATAGTATGGGAACTACCCTTACCGCATGTCATATTCATAAGGACACTGCATATATAGTCCATATTGGTGACAGCAGACTTTATATTAAAAGAGGCAGTAACTTTAAACCATTAACTTCAGACCACACCATCGTTGGCGAATTATACAGAAGAGGAGAATTGAGTTATGAAGATACTTTTGATCATCCCCAGAAGAACTATCTTACAAATGTTTTGGGAGTCTCAGAAGATATAAATCCGGAATTTTTCTCATATAAAATTCAATCGGAAGACATAGTACTTCTATGTTCTGACGGCCTTAATTCCATGCTGAAGGATGAAGAGATGGTTAGAATCATTAATAAATATAAAAGTGCCAGAGATATCACTAGAAACCTTATAAAAGGCGCAATAACAAAAGGCGGTCTGGATAATATAACAGTTATAGTGATAAAAACCTAAAAGATGCTCAAGAAAGATCCAAAAAAAAATAAATCAATCTCCAAAAGGTATAAAATAATCAAAAAAGTTGCTTCAGGGGGAATGGCTGACGTATTTTTAGGATATGACCTAAAATTAAACAGGAAGATAGCCATAAAAATATTATCCGCTAGTAATGCCGGGGACAGAAATTTTGTAGCAAGATTCAAGAATGAAGCCCAGATTCTGGCAAGGCTCAATCATCCCAATATTGTTCAGATATACGACTGGGGAGAATTTGATAATTCCTATTTTATATGCATGGAATATATTGAGGGGAACAGCCTGAAAGAAATAATAGAAAAAAAAGGTACGCTTCTACCAAGGATTGTAGCTGATTACGCCGTACAGATCTGTAATGCACTACTTATGGCTCATAAAAATAACCTCATACACCGGGACATCAAACCACAGAATATACTTGTGACATCGGAGGGCAAAATCAAAGTCACCGATTTCGGTATCGCGAAATCTCTTAATACTGATGTAACCAAAACATTGAATATAATGGGGACAGCACATTATATATCACCGGAACAGGCAAAGGGGGAAATACTGGACCATCGGACAGATATCTACTCACTTGGTATCGTATTATATGAAATGTTAACTGGAGATGTTCCTTTCAGAGGAGAAAGTTCTATTGACATCAGCCTGAAGCATATAAATGAAATACCGATAAAACCATCTGAATTAATCGAAAATATACCACCAGGACTTGAAAGAATTATAATGCATTGCCTTGAAAAAAATCCACAGGCGCGTTACTCCACTGTAAAGGAACTGGAAGATGACCTTAAGAAATATCCGACAGGTAAACATTTGAGTTTTGCCGCCGGGAAGCAAAGTGCAAATAAAACCAGCACATTTATAAAAAAGGCAAGATCAAATATAGCCACTATCCTTATGGCAGTTTTTATGACTGTCTTTCTTACCCTTTTTATATTTTACAGTTTTAAATACTATAATTCCAAGACATTTAGAAGTACTATAGCTACAGTACCGCCGATTGAAAATATACCAGCTGAAAATGCGAAAGAAATACTGGAGTTTTTTAATCTGAATTTAGTAGAAAAAGGTGAAATCTACGATAATGAAATTCCACCAGGATTTATTATAGAACAGACCCCGGAACCCGGAAGAAATGTTGCAGCCGGCAGTGATATTGAAGCAATAATAAGCAAGGGACCGGAAATTACATATATATTGACTCCTAATTTAATAGGTTTGAGTTTGGAAGAAGCTTCGGATATATTAGAAAATTCAGGACTCACGGTGGGAGGGATTTCTATAACATATAGCAGCACTTTCAAAGAAAACCTTATTGTAAGCCAGCAGCCTGGATACAATGAAAAAATCAATCCAGATGAAGCTGTTGATATAACCATAAGTAAGGGCAATAAAACTGTTATTATCCCCAATATTATCGGCCTGGATTATATTTATGCCTTAAATTACCTAAAATCCCTTGGCCTGCTTGTGACCGATACTAAAGCTCCTTGCACAGATACAATAGATGAGCCAGGAAAAATCATTGAAGTAATCCCCTCTCCCGGTTCCGAAGTCGAAGAAAAAACCTTAGTCAAACTGGTAATATCAACAAACGAACCACTTATACTGACCCCGGATCTCATGCAGTTAAGCTTAAATCAGGCTAAAAACATACTTGATTCCCAAAATATCAGTTATGAAATAAGTTACATAGATACAGATTACTCGGTACAGAAAGATGTAATTTTAGGTCAAAATCCTGAAGAAGGGACTTATATTTCCACAGACTCAAGGATAATACTGTTCGTAGGTAATTAATGCCGGTTATTCTACGCTAAAAAAACCCATTGACTCAAATTTCTTCGCTCTTCTCGATTTCAGTTCTTCGCCGGAAAAATTCTTATATCTTTCCAGTGCACCTATTATATATCTCCTTACAATTCTTACCATCCTTTTAGGTGCATTCTGTGCTCCGCCAATGGGCTCGTGGATGATCCTGTCTATCGCTTTAAGCCTGAGCAGATCTCTTGAAGTCAGCTTCAGCTCTCTTGCCGCCAATTTTGTTCCGGAAGGGTCTTTCCATAGGATAGCCGCACATCCTTCAGGTGAAATGACTGAATAAGTAGAATTTTCAAGTACTGCCACTTCATCTCCAACAGCAAGAGCCAGTGCTCCACCGCTTCCACCCTCACCAATTAATACAGCTATTATAGGGACTTTAACTTCAAACATGAGTAAAATACTGTTTGCAATAGCGCTTGCCTGTCCATCATCTTCCGCCTCAAGCGCAGGGTAAGCTCCCGGTGTGTCTATAAAAGTGACAATAGGAAAGCCGAATCTTTCAGCTAGTTTCATTATTCTCTGTGATTTTCTATATCCCTGAGGTATGCTCATACCAAAGTTATATTCCAGCCTCTCCTTTATGTCCTTACCCTTATGATGGCCGATAACTGCAACCGTTCTACCGTTAAGCCTGCCCAGTCCTGCAACAATAGACTTATCTTCACCTGTCAATCTATCACCGGAAAGCTTCATAAAATCTTCAAAAATACCATTTATATAATCCAGACATTGCGGCCTTCCCTCATGTCTTGAAAGCTCGACAACCTTCCATACTCTTCTGGCATCTCTTTCCACTCTTTTATAATTCTCGATTTTTTTGGTGAGATCCCTTTCCGCATCCTTAAAATGTATACTACTGAAAAAAGGGACCTTTTTTAATTTTTCCAGTTTGGATAATGATAAAATTATCTCTTTGAGATAACTTTTTGGAATTTCTTCCAGCTTTTTTAAATCCATATTAATCCTTAAACAGCCTTAATAATTTAGCAATAGCTCCTTTAAGTTCGCTTCTGTTTATAATCATATCAACCTGCCCATTCTTTAGGTTCCTCTCCGAAGTTCCAAAATCAGAAGGAAGGTGTTTTTTTATAGTCTGTTTTACAACTCTTGGCCCCGCGAAACAAAATAGTGCATTTGGCTCAGCTATTATAATATCCGCAATAGTGGCAAAACTGGCGCTTACACCCCCGGAGGTAGGATTAGTAATGATTACAATAAAGGGGATTTTATTTTCTCTTACCCTGTTTATACTGGATACCGTCTTTGCCATCTGCATTAAAGATACTATTCCCTCCTGCATCCTTGCTCCTCCAGAAGTACAGAATATAATCAGGGGGATATTTTTTTCAATACAGCAATTAGATAAAAGTCTAATCTTCTCTCCTACTACACTACCCATACTTCCACCCATAAAACTAAAATCCATAATACCCAGAGCAACATCATTTTTATCTATCTTTGCTTCACCGGTTAAAATTGCTTCCGTCAGGCTAGTCTTGAGTTTTACATCCCTTAATCTTGTGCTGTATGATTTAAGATCATAAAAATTTAAAAAATCAATTGAATTAATATTCTTACCCAGTTCGACAAAGCTATTATCATCTATTGTAATCTGGAGCCTGTCTCTTGTACTAATACAGTGGTGATAATTGCAGTATGGGCATACCCAGTAATTTAAAATAAAAATTTCATTATCAATATTCCTGCTGCAATTACTACACTTTACCTTTTTCATTTACCTCACCGGTTATAGATATTTCTTAAATCCCAGAGTAACATTATGGCCTCCAAATCCCATTGAATTGGAAAGTACGACTCCTACCTCCCTTTTCTGGCTTACTTTTGCAGTATAATTTAAATCACACTTCTCATCCGGATTATCAAGATTTATAGTAGGAGGAATAATACCATCTTTTAAAGTCATTATAGAAGCTATGGCTTCGATTGCGCCTGATGCTCCCAGACAGTGGCCGGTCATTGATTTGGTTGAATTTATATTGATACCATATGCATGCTTGCCAAAACATCTCTTGATTGCATTGCTTTCAATAACATCATTCAGGAGTGTTGATGTCCCATGGGCATTAATATGATCTACTTCTTCCAAACTTATATCACCTTTATCCAGACAATTTCTCATGCACCTTGCCACATTTGCTCCTGACTCTTCGAGCGCAGTTATATGATAAGCTTCCCCTGAAAGGCCATATCCGAATATCTCGCAATATATTTTAGCATCTCTTTTTAAAGCATGGGAGAGCTCCTCTAAAATCAAAATACCGCAGCCCTCTCCCATTACAAAACCGTCCCTGTCTCTGTCAAACGGCCTGGATGCTTTCTCAGGTTCATCATTCCTGGTAGAAAGAGCCTGCATATTGGAAAATCCTGCCATTCCTATTGGAGTAACAGCTGACTCGCTTCCGCCGGCGATCATAACTTCAGCGTCTCCCCTCCTGATTATTTCAAATGCATCGCCTATGGCGTTAGAACCTGCAGCGCATGCTGTAGTAGAAGTACTGACCGGTCCTTTAGCTCCACTCATTATTGAAACCTGGGCAGATGCCATATTGCATATCATCATAGGAATAAGAAAAGGACTCACTCTATCAGCACCTTTAGTCAACAGTCTTTCATGCTGTATTTCCAGAGTCATAAGTCCGCCCACTCCACTGCCTATATAAACACCTATTTCATTTTCATTGGCAGAATTAATCTTGATGCCGCTTTCTCTTATGGCATTTAACGACGCAGCAACCGCAAACTGGGCAAATTTATCCATTCTTTTAGCCTTCTTTGAATCCAAATAGTCCTCAGGTTTAAAGTCTCTGACCTGTGAAGCTATTTTAGAACCTATCTTTTCAACGTCAAATCTGTCAATCCTGCTTACACCTGATTTTCCCGAAACCAGATTTTGCCAGAACTTACTGACTTCAAGCCCTAACGCCGATATTACGCCCAATCCGGTCACAACTACTCTTCTGCATCTATTTTTTTGTTTCATCGATTATCCTCTTCTGTAAAACTACTGTCTTTTATTTTAAATACCCATTCCACCGTCTAAATTAATTATGGTACCTGTTATATAATTTGAATCGTCACTGGCCAAAAAAAGTACGGTTTTCGCTACATCATTTACACTTCCGAGTCTTTTTACAGGAATTTGCTCCATCAATTTTTCTTTTATTTTATCATCCAACTTTTTAGTCATCTCAGTTTCTATATAACCCGGTGCAACAGCATTGACCAGAATATTTCTACCTGCAAGTTCTCTTGCCAGGGTTTTAGTAAGCCCTATTATTCCAGCTTTCGATGAAGAGTAATTACTCTGCCCTGCATTGCCGTGTACTCCTACTATTGAAGATATATTTATTATCTTTCCACTTCTTTTCTTAATCATATTCTTGACCACATGCTTTGAGCAGATAAAAGCTCCCGTCAGATTTATATCAATTACTTTTTTCCAGTCCGTAAGACTCATACGCAATATTAGATTATCTCTTGTAATTCCGGCATTGTTGACAAGTATATCAACTTTTTCTTCAATTCCTATGATTTTTCTAATGGAACTCTCCACACTTTCTTCATCAGTAATATCAACATTCAAAAAGTTTACTTTATTTTCAATATAATCTGATTGAAGTTCCTTTGCAGTTTTTTTCCCTTCCTGACTATCAACATCAAAAATATATACAGTAGCACCTTCTTTAAGGAAAATCCGGCAGATCTCCTTTCCTATACCTCTGGCACCGCCGGTTATTATGGCAACCCTATCTTTCAACTTCACTGATAATTCCTTCCTTCCGGAGTGAACTTTCCAGATGTCTGATATCTTCCATTTTATCAGTGTTTAATATCATAACCTTCCTGTCTTTTGCATCAGCGATCCTTCTTACCAGCCCTGATAAAACCTTCCCCGGGCCGATTTCTATAAATATACTCATATCCATATTGAGTAAATATTCAATACTATCCACCCATTTTATGGGATCTTTAAGCTGACAGGTTAAAATCTTTTCAATATCATGTTTATTTCTATAAGCCACTTCGGTAGTCGAAAAGAAAGGAAGTATCAAATCCATAAATTCTATGTTTTTTTTAATAAATGCTCCCAGGTTATCTGAAACTCCTTCCATTAATGGACAATGAGATGCTACTCCGACTTTAAGAGGTATTATCTTTTTTATCCCTCTTTCTTTTAAAGCGGTTATTGCATCCTTAACTGCATCCTTATACCCGCTTATCACTGTCTGAGTGTAATCATTATAATTGGCAATATAAACCTTGCCCTTAAAATTTTTTAAAACATCTCCTATCTCATCCATCTTCGCTCCTAAAACAGCAGCCATCATTCCTTTGGTACTCTGGTCGGCCTCGCACATACACTCACCCCTGTACCCAACCAGCCTTGCCCCCTGCTCAAAGCTGTAAGCTCCGCTGCTGTAAAGCGCACTGTACTCTCCAAGGCTGTGTCCCAGCACAGTACCGATAAGATTTTTGCTTAAAGAAAGTTCTTGTACTATATAGTCATTTAAGACACAGCTTAAGCAATAAATTGAGATTTGACTAAACCGGGTATCATTAAGTGAATTCTTACCGCTTTTACCACAAATCACTTTTATTATATCCTGACCTATTATTTTACTTGAAATATCAAAATACTTTTTATATTCGCTATTGGCTTCTAGAAAATCCATTCCCATAGCCGGATACTGCGATCCCTGGCCCGGAAACATTAAAACAACTTCCTTCAAACCCCTGCTATTTTTATTTTTTCCATAAACCATTTTAAAAACCTTCTTAATCCAGAGCAAACATTATATCAACAGTACAGGCAATATCATCTCCTACCGTGGCTTTCCCTTTTGCCCTGCCGATATTCCTCCTGAAATTTTCCATTTCTACTTCTATTACAAGCTCATCCCCAGGTCTCACTATTCTTTTAAACCTTGCTTTATCTATACCGGCAAATAGCACCAATTTTCCCTTATTCTCAGGCAGCATAAGTAATGCAACTGCTCCAGCTTGGGCGATGGCTTCAACTATCAGGACTCCGGGCATTATCGGGTTAGAAGGAAAATGACCTTTGAAATAATATTCTTCCTGCCCTACATATTTTACTCCCTTAATTTTCTTACCAGGTTCAATATCTATAATTTTATCAATTAAAAGAAATGGTTCTCTATGGGGAATGATCTTTTCAATATCCTCCCTGCCCATTTCCTTCATAAATTAAAATCCTTTCTTATAAAAGAATCTAACAGTATAAAATACAATCTTGTAGCTTTAAAATAGACGGAACAATACTTTTATAGTTTCATAGAAAAACCCTATCTCCAGTCAATAATCATAGTTTGATATACAATCTAAAAATAAAGAAGGTTTGAGCAGTACAGTAAATTTTTTTAGCTAAATACACTTTCTTTTTAAACCTGATATATAATACAATTTATATAATAAAAACCTTTAAAAGAAACTCCGGCCGGTTAATGGTAAATTTTAATTTAGATAAATATAATGAATCTCTTAAAACCGATTATGTGGGAAGAAACCTTGTCTATCTAAAAAATACCGAATCAACCAATAGTTTTGCCTCTGAACTTATAAATAAAAGAGGAAAAAACCACGATGGCAGTCTGAAAGGAACTGTTATACTTGCTGAAACCCAAAAAAGGGGGAAAGGTAGATTTGAAAGGAAGTGGATATCACCTGCAGGAGGACTCTGGTTTACCATAATACTTGAAACATGTCTTGAACCAAAAAATCTTATAGAGGTCACATTGATTGCGTCATATTCCATTATAAATATATTAGATAGAGATTATAGTATAAATTCAACTATCAAATGGCCTAATGATATATACTATGATAAATTAAAGTTAGGCGGCATCCTGACCGAAGTTGAAAAAATTACAAACATCACTTATTTAATTATAGGCATAGGTTTAAATGTAAACCTAACCAAAGGTGATCTCACCCCTTACGACAGAAAATCGACATCTATTAAAATCATACTGGGTAAAGATATAGGAAGAGAAACTCTCCTGTCAAAAATACTGTTTAATTTCGAAGCAGATTATAAATACTACTCACAGACAAAAGACTTTAAGACTATATTTAAAAAAATAGAAAAAAAACTTAAGTTTGGCTAAAGTATATAATATCAATCTTCCAATAGATGTTTTTTAAAAACTTCTCACTTTTTCTGCAACACTGATTTCTGAGATAACATGAGGGATTATTCACCGTTGATATTAACAGCTTCCGAACTTTCGGGGTCATATAAAATTTTATATTCCCGGGCATCTTCAGGTAAAAATCTATACTTCGACTTTTATAGCTTTTTTATTCACGTTCATTATTTTTTCAGCATTATTTACAATTAAATCAATATTTTGTAATGACTTACTCTTTGTGGCAGTTCCTATAGCAGTACTCATCGGCATATTACGCTTGCTGTTCTTCTTGCATCTTCTCTGTATTCTCTTTATTATGTTTTCTGCATCTGTCTCGTCTGAATTTGGAAGAATCATAACAAACTCATCACCGCCCCATCTTACAACCACGTCTTCATTTCTGAAGCAGCTTCTTAAAACTTCTGCAAACTTACGGAGAAGCAAATCTCCTCTCTCGTAACCAAAGTTATTATTTACTTTCTTTAATCCGCTAAGATCACAAAAAATAATACTTAGGGGCAGCCTCCGTTTTGTATTAAGCCTTTTTAACTCTTCTTTGAAAAAAGCGCGGTTATAGAGTCCTGTCAATTTATCATGAAAAGACAGATACCATATTTTTTCTTCTGCTTTCTTTTGTTCTGTTATATCCCTAAAAGTCCATACTCTTCCCGTAATTCTACCATCTTGCTTTAAAGGGGACGAAGAACACTGAAAAAATCTCCCATCTTTCAGGACAACAATATCAATGCTGTCCTCCCCTAAACTATATAGTTCACCGATCCTTTTTAAGAACTTTTCCCGATCTGCAACCTGATTATTAATAATATCCAATACTTTGTTATCAACTCCCGCATTAATAAATTTTTTTGGGATTTTCCATAGGGATAAGAAACTGTCATTATACATTAAAATTTTACCATTCTTATCAGTTGCATAAATGCCATCTAAAGTAGAATTAAGAATAGCCTCAATTTTAGATCTGCTTTCTCTGATTTCTTCTTCTGCCTTTTTTCCTATTATCTTGCCTTTCTCTTTTTTTATTTTTTACAATTTTTAAACTGCTGCAAATCCTTTCATAATTTAAATTAATATAACATAAAATAATATAATGTAAATATAACTATATTTATTACTGTGCTTATTTTCTTAAAATATGACTCAAGCCTTCCGATAACAAAAAACAAATCAAACTTTTAAAATCTTGAAAGCCATAAAATAAAATGTTAAATTTTCCACTTAATCATGTTATATTTATAGCATGGCATTAGAGGTATCGAAAGAAAAAATAAGTGTTAAGATAAAAACTGTTTCTGCTATAGTAATAGGTTATATACACATCATGCCCGGTAGCAGAGTAATTGATTATATCAGATCTCAATTTAATAAATTCATCCCTGTAACGGATACTACGATATATCCCCTTGATAAAGGAGTAAAAAACGGTATAAAT
This sequence comes from uncultured Actinomycetota bacterium, assembly GCA_964578625.1. Classification (GTDB taxonomy): domain Bacteria; phylum Actinomycetota; class Humimicrobiia; order Humimicrobiales; family Humimicrobiaceae; genus CAZBSE01. Next base: position 19,109 of record CAZODQ010000011.1, on the reverse strand, counting down.
ATAAGCGGCAAATATGGTGTTGTTTTTCTAAATGTAGAAAATATCCAGATGATAACCGTCACTAAGAGTGCACAAGATACCGAGGAATCCCAATTATAACAGCGGTTTTCCGCTGCTTATCCTTTTTATCAGCATGGGAACTACTTCAAAAATATCTCCTACTATACCGTAATTTGCAACTTTGAAAATGGGAGCATTTGGGTCTTTATTTATGGCAATGACGATATCCGATGTCTGCATACCGGCAAGGTGCTGTATAGCCCCCGATATTCCGCAAGCGATATATAACTTTGGATTAACCGTTTTTCCTGTCTGTCCCACCTGATGGGGATAGGAAATCCAGCCCGAATCAACTGCTGCCCTTGATGCCCCCAATACTCCCCCCAGCAGATCTGCGAGTTCGGCCAGCATCGAAAATTTTTCACTGCCGCCCAGACCCCTGCCGCCGGACACAATCACATCATAGTCAGTAATATTTATATTCCCGTCCTGTTCTTTTTCCGTACCTACAAGCTTATATTTTGTTTTAAACTTAGACTCGTCAATTTTTAAATATTTAATTTTATCCCTGTTATCTTCTCCGGCTCCTTCAATTTTTTTCTTCTCCATAACATGGGGTCTTATTGTTGCCATCTGAGGTCTTGCATTCCTCGTAATGATGGTTGCAAGAATATTACCCCCAAAAGTCGGCCTGGTCTGAAGTAGTATCTTCTTTTCTTTATCTATCTCAAGCCCCGTACAATCAGCAGTAAGACCTGTTTTTAATATAGCAGCTACCTTTGGAATAAGGGTTCTTCCAAACCAGGTTGCCCCAGCCAGAAATATTTCAGGTTTATACTTGTTTATTATCTGTACCAGAGCTTTTGCGTAAATATCATCTACATTTTGAGAAAAAACAGGACAATCCAGTAAGTACAATTTGTCCAGTCCGTACTTAAATACCTCCTGCGCGCTCTTTTCAATACCGCTGCCTATAGCAACCGCAGATAACTTGACCCCCAGCTGGTCAGCAAGCTTTTTGCCTTCACTGACAAGCTCAAATCCTACATCAGCAATCCTGTCATCGATTGCCTCAAGGTATATACATACTCCGCTGTAATCAGAAAAATCTTTTTTTTCTTCAGCAAGGCCTGTAATTTCTATTGAACTGTATTTACATACATCTATACAGGCTCCACAGAATACACAATTATCATTTACCACTACTTTGCCATTTATTATTTCAATAGCGTCATAAAGGCAAACTTTTCTGCAGAGACCGCATCCAGTGCAAGTTTCCTCATTTATTTTAATTTCCATAAAAAATAATTTTCATTCCTAAATTACATTTAATTCTTTCAACTCTTTATATAACTGCTCAACCTTCTCTTCGGTACTGCCTTCGATTATCTTTATCTCATGCTTTATATCAGGAGTAAATATTTTTACCACCTGCGTATAAGAGCCGGAAAGTCCTACTTCACCTTCTTTTACTCCTAACTCGGCTGCGTCCCACACAGGTATTTCTATACTTTTTGCCTTTATTTTTCCGCGGAGTGAAGGGACCCTTGGGGTATTGATATCCTTTACTACAGATATTGCGGCAGGTAGATTTATCTCAAAAGTCTCATATCTGTCTTCCATAAGCCTTTTTATCTTCATCTTATTCCTGCTGATCTCAGGTATACTGCTGGCATATCCTATAAAAGGTATACCCAGTCTATGCGCAAGTTCAGGTCCAACTTGACCTGTATCTCCATCCAGAGTCTGTTTTCCCAGTATAACAAGACTGTATTTTCCTATTTTATTAATAGCCCTTGCCAGAGTAGTAGAAGTAGCCCAGGTATCAGCTCCGGCAAATGCCCTGTCAGAAAGAAGGATCGCTCTATCCGCACCTACCGATATAGCTTCCTTCAGTATCTCTTCGGACTGAGGAGGACCCATAGTAACAGCAATTACCTCCACCTCATCACTGTTAAATCTCTCTTTTATTCTTACCCCTTCTTCTATCGCATAAGCATCGAAAGGGTTTATTATATTCTCTATCCCTTCCCTTACCAGGGTATTGGTTTCAGGATCGATCTTGATCTCCGTGGTACCCGGTACCTGTTTTATACATACTATAATTTTTATTTAAATCACCTGCCTGGAAAATAAAAAAATAACTCCTTAAATGAAATGTTTATGAAAATCTTAAACTCTGCCTGACCTTCCTTTAGAGTACTCCCCTTTTAATCATGTCCAGTGCAACTATATTTCTCAGTATTTGATTTGTACCCTCGTAGATCTGGGTGATTTTTGCGTCCCGCATCATCTTTTCCACAGGATATTCTTTCATAAAACCATATCCGCCAAATATCTGAACAGCATCATTGGTGACCTTCATAGCCATATCAGACGCAAATATCTTTGACATTGAAGAAAGTTTTGAAATATTCTTTTCCCCACTGTCAATAACCCTTGCCGCATGGTAAACAAGCGCTCTTGCAGCTTCGACATTTATGGCCATATCTGCAAGCATATGCTGTATCGCCTGAAAAGAAGATATGGGAGTGCCAAATTGCCTTCTTACTTTTGAGTAACCCAGAGCCTCTTCAAGTGCCGCCTGGGCGACACCTACAGCCTGGGCACCTACAACAGGTCTGGACTGGTCAAAAGTCTTCATGGCTATTATAAAGCCCATTCCCTCCTTATCCAGTATATTCTCTTCCGGTACTCTGCAATCTGTAAAAATAAGCTCTCTTGTAGCAGAAGCTCTTATTCCCATCTTATCTTCTTTTTTCCCGAATTCAAAACCGGGCGTTCCCTTCTCTACTATAATAGCACTCGCACCCCTTATTCCCTTTCCTGGATTGGTCATGGCAAAAATAACATAAATATCAGCTTCCCCGCCGTTAGTTATCCACTGCTTTGTACCATTTAATATATAAAAGTTTTTCTCCTTCAGAGCCGCAGTCCTTATACTGCCGGCATCACTTCCAGCTTCTGCCTCTGTCAATCCGAAGGCCGCGAGTTTCTCTCCGCTTGCCAACTGTGGAAGGTATTTCTTTTTCTGCTCAACGCTCCCTGCAACCAGTATTGGTATAATGCCAAGGCCGGATGCTGCATAAGAAGTTGCCACACTCAGATCTCCTCTGCTTAGCTCTTCGGTAGCAAGGCAAATCTCAAAAATACCTGTGCCCATTCCTCCGTATTCTTCAGGTATAAATAATCTGAAAAGGTCGCTTTTTGCTATCTCCTTTATTATATCCCGAGGGAATATCCCTTTCTCATCCATTTCAGCTCTTGCAGGGACTATCCTCTCGTCTACGATCTGGCGGCAGATGTCCACTATCATCTTTTGTTCATCAGTTAAAAGATATTTCATAAATCCCCCGATGATAATTAATCTATAGTATCAGTTTTATAAAAAGACGGGTGTATAATCCAATAGTTTCACTATTTGAATCCTAAACAAGCTATAAAGTAAAACTTTGTGGTGAAACTTTATAAATACAGAAGCGTCTTACCTAAAGGACTTTAAAGCTTTTATATGCAATTTTTGAAAAATTAAATTTTCATTTTAATTCTTTATGAATATAAATACCATAGATCTTACAGGAACAAGAGTAAAAAACTATAACCGCAGCATAGTCATCAACTTACTATTTGCTTTAACCTTTGCTGTCTTGATGGCAATTTCGGCAAATTCGTTTATATATCTACCCTTCACACCGGTTCCCATAACTACACAAGTATTAACAGTAATTCTTTCCGGTCTATTTTTAGGCAGCAGGTGGGCATTAGCCAGTCAGACTTTATATATAATCATGGGTCTTATGGGACTGCCGGTTTTCAGCGGATTTAAAAATGCAGCCGTTTTCCTGACCGGTCCAACAGTCGGCTATGTTCTCGGATTTCTGGCTGCTGCATTTGTTACCGGATATATATATGAAAACTCAAACAAAAACACCGGTAATCCTTTAAGAAACTTATTTGCCGGTTTTATATCCTGCGTTGCCGGAGTGGCACTAATCCATCTTTTCGGATTCGTTTACCTATTTGGCTACTTCTTTAACATAAGCAGCAGCCAGTCAGTTACATCCACGCTGATCATGACCTGGAAATTGGGCACTCAGCCCTTTATCATCATAGATTTCCTTAAGATCATTATGGCTGTAATCATTGTAAATCTTAATAAAATCAGGAAATGATAAATATAAAAATAAACGACATCACCATAAGAGACATTTTTCAAAACACAGACCTGGAATACATAGATACCCGTGTATTTAACAAAATCCTAAGCTGTTTTAAAGACACAAAATATGAGAGCCTGGAAATACTGGGAAGCTCAAATTTTGAAAGGGTCCTTGAAAGCAATCTTAATATGACACCGCTGGAGCTCGTCTCTTATATTAAAAATAAAATCCCTTCTATTCCCCTTCAAGCACTAATCGGAGCGAGGAATTTAGGAGGGTCTGAGATTTATTCAAAAAATATCATAAAAAGATTTATAAAACAGTGCGTAAAAAATGGAATTGACATATTTAGAGTATACGATTCCTTAAATGATCTTGAAAATTTAAAGTTTACTATTTCTACAGTAGTGGAAAATGGCGCGAGATGCCAGGGGACTATAATATATGATGACCTTCAGAACATCAATTTCTACATAAAGATTTCAAAAGAATTAAAAAAGTACGGCTGCACCAGCATATGCTTAAAAGACGTTGAATCAACAATGCTCCCGCAAAAAGTATCCCAACTCTTTACAGGTTTGAGCAGTGAAATCAAAATACCCAGATTCTTCAGTGCTTCGAACCTCAGAGGGCTTCAAATACTGAATTATTTTGAAGCCTGCAGTAATGGATGTAATGGAGTGGATTTAAGTTTACTGCCGTCTTCTTATAACGATTATAACTCGACTGTCTTTTCATATATTCTGAGCATTAAAAATACAAAAATTTCACATAATCTGGATTACTCAAAAGTTTTCCAGTTGGGTGAAAGTATAAAGAAACACATCTATCCTCATATAAAGCAGGATCTATATTCCACAAAATTCATTTTAAATGATGCCAATAAAAATCTGCTTCCCAAATGGCTCATTTCAAGTATTTATCATCAGTTGCAGGAAATCGGTGAAACTAACGCAATAGATTCTGTATTGGAAGAAGTTTTTAAAATAAAAAGTGAAATAGGCAGCCCGTCACTCTCTACTCCTATAGGCCAGATTATCGGAAGCCAGGCAATATTGAATACAGTCATCTCAGACCATAGGTGGGAGATTTTGTGTGATGAAATAAAAAAGCTCATATGCGGTTACTTTGGTAAACTGCCCAGAAAAGTTGATAAAAAAATTCTTGAAAAACTGGAAGACAGTTCAAATGAAGAAAATAGCCAAGTAAATATGGAAGTTGAAGATATTTATGAGCAATGTAAAAATGAGCTTAAAAGTCTTTCTGATAAAGAAACTGACATTTTAAGTTACTGTCTCTTCCCTGAAAAGACTAAAAGATTTCTTAAGGAGAAAAAGGGCGGGAAGAAAAAAAATCTTGCAGGAAAAGGTCTGTATTTTGCCGGTTCGGGATCTGCCTATAGAAGAACCGGATCTGATCCGATGGCCAAGCTGGGGAATTTAGACACCAAGAAATTAAGAGAAATAACCAGCATGGTCGAGAGCAGTAACATTGAAGAAATCAAGCTGGAAGTAGAGGGCGTAAAAATATCTATAAATAATCCAAAATATAGAACAGCAGTAAAAAATATTGCAGTAGAAAAGGTACCGGAACCTATAGAGAAAAAGCCCGCAGATGTAGTGGAAATCAAATCCCCCATCGTGGGAACATTTTATACATCATCAAGCTCTGACTCCCCCCCGCTTGTAAATGTCGGTGATAAAGTCAGGAAGGGAGATATACTTTGTATAATAGAGGCAATGAAGTTGATGAATAAGATCCATTCCGAGTATGACGGCGAAATAAAAGATATCCTGGTTTCAAATGAAGACATTGTAGAATTTGACCAAGTAATAATGATTTTAAAGAAAGATAAAAAGTAGTCTCATGTTTAAAAGAGTGCTCATTGCCAACAGAGGAGAAATCGCATTAAGAATAATCAGGGCTTGTAGGGAATTAGGAATTGAAAGTGTTTCGGTATACTCTACCGCAGACAAGGACTCCATTCATACCAGGCTTTCGGATAAGAGTATCTGCATAGGACCTCCTCCTTCAGCTAAAAGCTATCTTAACATCAATAACCTAATAAGTGCCGCACAAAATACTGCATGTGATGCAATTCACCCCGGTTACGGATTTCTGGCAGAAAATCCCGAATTTGTTGATATCTGCAGACAAAACAATTTGACTTTTATCGGACCCCCGGCTGAAGCAATCTCGCTTGCAGGGAATAAATCCAAAGCAATAGAGGTTATGGAAAAAAATAAAATACCGGTAATCCCAGGTTCATCCGGTAATGTAAACGATATAAAAACTGCATTAAAACTAGGCAAGCACCTGGGCTACCCTGTAATCATAAAAGCATCTTTCGGGGGTGGTGGGAAAGGCATGAGGATCTGTAACGATAAAAGAGACCTGGCTGCTTATTTTCCACTGGCAAAATCCGAATCTGAGTCTTCTTTCGGAATAGATGAAGTCTATCTTGAGAAATACATCCCAAAACCAAGACACATTGAATTTCAGATAATTGCTGATAACTACGGCAATATCATATGTGTTGGAGAAAGAGAATGTTCCATTCAAAGAAGACACCAGAAACTCATAGAGGAAGCTCCTGCAGTAAATCTTCCTATTAAATTAACCAACCTGATGAAGGAATTCGCAATAAGAGCCGCCAGGGCTATTAATTACAGAAACCTTGGGACGATAGAATTCTTGCTGGATGAAAAAAAACATTTTTATTTTATTGAAATAAATACCCGCATCCAGGTGGAACATCCAGTAACAGAAATGGTGACCGGTATCGACCTGGTAAAAGAACAGATAAAGATTGCTTCCGGCCAAAAACTCAAAAATATAAAAGAAAATTATAGACCCAGGGGACATTCAATAGAGTTCAGGATCAATGCAGAAGATCCGGATGACGATTTTAAACCATGTCCCGGAAAGATAATAGAAAGTTACCTGCCCGGAGGACCTGGTATAAGAATAGACACTCTTATAAGCCCAAACTGCGAGGTTTCACCTTTCTATGATTCTCTTATAGCAAAACTTATAGTCTGGAGCAGTACCAGGCAGCAGGCAATATCCAGATCAAATAGAGCCCTGGAAGAATTCAGAGTAGAAGGGATCAAAACTACCATACCTTTTTATAAGAAGATCATTAAAAATAAAAACTTCATATCAGGTAACATCCACACGCATTTTATTGAAGAAGAGTTAAAATAAACTTCTAAAAGCCAAAAACTTTTTTCATTTCTTTTAATAATTGTAAATCTCTATAAGAAGACCGTCCCTGTCTCTAAGATAAAAAGTATCATGGTCATTATTCCAGATGGGCTTTGAACTCCCCCAGTAGAATCTACCTTCTCCATCCTCGCCGCTTCCTGTAAAAAGATATATGATAGAATCAGGTAGGAAAATATAACTTCCAAACTTATAAATATTGGTTGCACTATCTTTTACAGTCCAGCCATAAAGATCGACCGGATCGGTTCCTATATTTCTTATGGCTGCATATTCATCATTTAAATTCAGATTATCATTACCATCAGCATCATAGTTTAAATCAATTTTCACTATATTGACTTTTGATTTCTGCCATAAACCCAGATTATTTGACCTTGCTTCTCTCTCTGCCTTAAGAAATTCTTCAGTATACCTGACATCAGGAGGATAGGTATATACATTTGCAAATCCCTTTCCCACCATTTCAAGGTTTACAAAGAGATCTTCCACATATACATATCTCAACAACCGGCCGTACCTGTCCGCTTCGGATATATCTTTTTCCAAAATTACCTCTTTACCCAGAACCATTGCTTCAAGAACTTCCCTGGCTTCATCAAAAAAATACATTCCCTTCTCAGGAGTGTTGATACCTATTAATCTTACCCTCTGGCCGCCTGAAAGTACTATGGTATCTCCATCTACTACCTCTTTTACCGTAAAATTCTTACCTATATATGTACCGCCGGACCCATTTTCATTGCTATCCTTATGATAATCATAATAATACAAACCACAGCCATAAAGAATAAAAAGTACAGCTGCGGTTAAAACTAAAAGTATTTTTTTTAGGACAGTCATTTAATTTTATTTTTACGCAGTTCTAAAAATTTTTTTCTGGCCCCTTCGCTTAACCTTTTTTCAAAAGAAAAAAATGTTCTTCCAGAACCCTCCTTCAATTGTCTTATATCTTCCCTAACCTTATCCTTATAATCTTTTATTTCAATATTAAATTCTCTGATCGATTTTCTATAGATATTTTTCCTGAAAATTACCTGCTGCTGTAGATAATCAGAAGTGACCACGAAAACTCTTTTATAGCCAGTCACTTTGCTGATCAATCCTTCAATAACATCATCAGCCGTTCTACCTCTTCTGGAAAATATTACTTTTACATCATCAATGATATAAGTACTTCTGCCGGTATTGTCACTTTTTCTGGCATCAAAAATAACAATCACATCATAATCCTTTTGACTTTTATACCAGATGAGATCTTCTATTAATTTTTCCCTTAAATATAATAGATCTTCATTATTTAAGCTCTCAGACTTAAAAAAACTAAATATAAAATTATATCCGTCTACTATTAATAAATCTCTACTTGTGGTCTTATCTTTCAATTTGCTCTTGTATCCTATATAAAATAATTCCGCTTGCTACTGAAACATTCAGTGATTGCATGCTGCCGCTCAGTCTGATTGTAATCATGACATCACAGTTGGCGCCGGCCAACCTACTTATCCCCTTATCTTCACTTCCAAGAACAAGTGCCAGGGGAAGAGTGAAATCAACTTCATCTAAATACTCTGCATCCCCGGCTATATTTAGCGTTGTCCCGTAAATCCAAAAGCCCCTGTCTTTTAATTTTTTTATAGTCCTTACAATATTCACTACTCTGAATACCTTTATTTCTTCTAGTGCTCCAGCGGAAATACTGCTTACCTTCTCGTTTACGGCAGCGCTTCTTCTTTTGGGTATTATTATCCCTTTAAAATTAAATGCACTGCAATTTCTTATTATTGAGCCGAAATTTCCAACATCAGTTACACCATCCAAGATAACCAGCCTTCCTTTACCGAGGGTTTCCTCACTTAAGTACTGTCCTAAATCACAATAGTTATATGGAGATACCCGGGCACAGATACCCTGAGAGTTAACATTTTCAGAAGAAAGGCTGCTAAACCTGGCTGGCTCAAGTTCAATAATTCTTATATTTTTATTTCTGGCTTCTGTAATAATATTTTGTATTTTTAATCCCTTTTTTCTATTCCTGTTGAGAATAATTTCATATATTTTTCTTCTACCTTCATTTTTGGTCAAAAGTGAAAAAATGGAGTTTATCCCCGATAAATACTCATAAATTGACTTTTTATCCATCGCTATCTTTTATACTCATAGTCATCTGACTGTTTTATATCAGACTTCTATCCTTCTTTAATTTTTTAAATTATCTTTACAGAGTTTTTTATTTAACTAAAACCTCTAATTATCCCCGCTACCTTTAAGTTTCCAAACAGTGCCTTCTTTTCTATCTTCAAGTATAATACCTTTAAGGTACAGGTACTCCCTGATTTCATCGGCTTTCTTGAAATCCTTATTATCTCTGGCTGTTTCTCTATCCTTTATCAGTTTTTCTATTTCCTCCTTTTTAATCATAGCACTGCTCTCTATGTTTTCTATTGTTTCTGAGATTTCCCTTCTAAAATTCAATCCCAGAACTTTCCCCAGCTCTTCTATTTTCTTATAAGCACTGTATAGACTATCCTTCAGAGGAGTATTGATCTTAAAATCCGGTTTTTGAATAATACCATTTATATTCTTAACAAATTCAAATATATCACCTATTGCTTTGGCTGAATTAAAGTCATCGTCCATAGATTCCTTAAAATCACTTTCAAGCTTCTCGGCAAAGGTACCGAGCCTTGATATAATATCAACAGCTGCTTCTTCTCCGGTATCATTACCAGATAGTTTTTCTATCTGCTTTATTAAAAATTCTATATTTCCCATGGTATTTGTAATTTTTTCTACAGCTTTCTCCGCTTCATTAAGTTTTTTCATACTGAATTCCAGAGGACTCCTGTAATGTGTTGAAAGAATATACATCTTTATAGTCTCAGGAGAAAAGATTTTAAGTAGATTTTTTAATACCCAATTTTCTTTTAGTCCTAGTGACTTTGACATCTTCCCTGCTTTCACTTCAATCATACCGTTATGCATCCAGTACCTGACAAAACTTCCTCCTTCCGGAAAGGCAGCTTCGGACTGTGCAATTTCATTTTCATGATGAGGAAATATCAGATCTATTCCGCCGCCGTGAATATCAATATTCTTATCCAGCAGGGCAGTTGACATTGCAGAACATTCAATATGCCATCCGGGCCTTCCTTTACCCCATGGGCTGTCCCAGGACGGCTCACTTTCCTTGGCTTTTTTCCATAAAGCAAAATCAATTTTATTTCTTTTCTTAAAATCATTTTCACCTGTATCCTTCATCTCAACTATATTCTGCCCTGAAAGCTTCCCGTAATCAGGAAATTTACCGACCTCAAAATAGACATTGCCTTTCACTTCATAACCATAACCATTTTCTATTATCTTTTTTATGATGTTTATTATTTCCGAAATCATCTCCGTTGCCAGTGGCATCTTGCTGAAACCGTCTATTTTTAGGTTTTTTATATCATTAAGGAACGCCTTTATATACCTGTCAGTTATTACTCTAAAATCAACTTTTTCTTCATTTGCCTTTTTTATTATTTTATCCTCAATGTCCGTAATATTCTGGATGTATTCCACCTTATAACCCAAAAACTCCAGATAATTCCTGACCATATTAAACACAATAACCGGCCTGGAATTACCAACAGACACATAGTTATAAACGGTAGGACCGCAGACATACATTCTGACTTTCCCGTCTTCTATCGGTTTGAATAATTCTTTTTTACGGTGCAAAGTATTATAAATTTTTAAACTCAATTCTTCTCTCCAGACATTTAAGCAATAATTATTTTTATTTGAAATAATACAATTTGAATTATGCTGCTCCGGATTCTACTTTTTCTTTTTTCGGGTTTTTCTTATTTCCTCTTCCAGAAACTCTATTCTGGCGCAGCAGTCACTTAGAATCTCACTTACCGGATCAGGTAAATTCATTCTATGAAATTCATCCGAAAGCACTTTTTCTCCGCCTACTTTTACAATCCTACCGGGAATACCGACTACTGTGCAATTATCAGGAACAGACCTTATGACCACCGCTCCTGCTCCAATAATTACACCATTTCCTATTACAATAGAACCCAGGACTTTTGCTCCTGCAGATATAACAACGTTATTTCCAATAGTGGGGTGGCGCTTTCCCTTTTCTTTTCCTGTTCCTCCAAGGGTCACTCCCTGGTAAAGGGTGACATTATTACCTATTTCGGAAGTCTCACCGATTACCACCCCCATACCATGATCTATGAAAAACCCTTTTCCGATTTTTGCTCCCGGGTGAATCTCAATTCCGGTAAAGAATTTACTGCACTGGGATATCCAGCGGGGGATGAAAGGCACTCTTTTTTTGTGAAGCCAGTGGGCAATTCTGTGATTAATAACTGCATGTACTCCTGAATAAGTAAATAAAATTTCAAAAGTACTTATGGCAGCCGGATCTCTTTCTTTTGCAGATTTTACCAGATCCTTTAATTCAGCTATAGGTCCCATAATTTTAACTACCAGTTATTAATTATTATCTTTTATATATTTTAAGGTCTGATCTACTCTTTGTATACAATTTTTTAGGCCCATTATGGAAATAATTTTGGCAGTTCCGGGCCATGAGTCTTACCTGTAACAGATGCTCTTATAGACATATATAATAATCTGCCCTTTATTTCAACAGAATTGCGCACTGCGCAGCAATTCCTTCTTCTCTTCCGCAAAATCCAAGACCTTCCGTAGTTGTCGCTTTTATATTCACCATATTTTGATTTATTTTCAGAACTCCGGCTATATTCTTCTTCATTTCTGAAAAATACCTGGAGACTTTTGGCTTTTGCAGAATTAAAATCAAGTCTATATTAACGATTTCCAGACCTTTTTTCTCCATTTTCTTCCTTACTTCATCCAGCAGCAGTAAACTTGATATATCTTTGTATTTCATATCATTATCCGGAAAATGAACTCCTATGTCACCCAGACCACAGGCCCCTAAGATAGCATCCATTAAGGCATGCACAAGAACATCGGCATCAGAGTGTCCTGCCAGACCCATGTGATAATCTATTTCTACTCCGCCAAGTATTAACTTTCCGCCATCCTTGAAAGAATGGACGTCAAATCCCAATCCAATTCTCATAAAAACCTGCGCTTTTTAAATAATGATCTTTCATATTTTACGGTTATTTCCTGCCGTTCTTGGTCATAATAAGCTCTGCTAAAAATAAGTCAACAGGAGTAGTTATTTTTATATTCTCATGTCTGCCTCTTACTATATTAACCTTACAATTCATTCTCTCTACTAGACAGGCATCATCCGTACCTGTGAAATTATCTTTTCTTGCCTTACGGTGAGCTTCTAAAATAACATCATAAAAGAAAACCTGCGGAGTTTGAGCATGCCAGATCTTATCCCTGGGAATAGTCCTATCAATACTATTTTTACTGATTACTTTTACAGTTTCCCGTGCCGATGATGCCATTATAACACCTTTTACTGAAGAATCCTTTCTATTTTCTCTTGTTAGAGTATTAATCAATAAATTAATCTCTTCAGTCGTGATAAGCGGCCTTACACCATCATGAATAGACACTATTTTAGTTGAGGAAGGTATTTCTACAAGAGCATTATAAACAGATTCCTGTCTGTTGTCACCGCCTGTAACCAATTTTTTTACCTTGTCGAAAGAATATTTTTCGATTATGCTTTTTTGGCATGATTTTTTATAATCTTTAGGTACTGAAATATATATTTCTTTTATCTTTGAAGACCTTTGAAAAGCAGTAATAGTATGAGCTAATATTGGTTTGCCATATATATTCATAAACTGTTTGCTGATATTTCCTTTTAACCTGGTTCCTTTTCCAGCTGCTGTAATTATCGCTACATTCATAAGTTATCATCACTACTATTAATTTGAAAAACCTGCTTACTGCTGAATATATAAGTTTAATAATTAAAACAATATCCTGATAAATGCTATATTTTAATTCTTGGGAATATTCCTCCTTTTTTATCATATGGTTCGTTATATAAATAATATTCTGAAAATTTTTTTAGTCTGTCATATAAAGCTTTGGCATTAGCTTTTCCCATACCTGTAACTTCAGATAAATCTTTTTCACTTGCGTTTAGAATATTCTTTAAATTACCAAACTTATTGATTAAGTTAATAATAATTTGCTGAGGAAGCCTTCTGACTTCAGAAACTATCCTAAGTCCTCTCGGATGTACATTAAATTCCTTTAAATTTCCTTCAACCTTATAACCTAAAATTCTTGCAATATTATCCAATTCAAGCAGCTTTTCCGCCCCGAGCTGGTTTATCCTGTCCCTCACGTCAAATGGTTTACTGTTAACATCCGGATGTGCATAGTCACTTATGATACTTAATGAATCGCTGGTGACATTGGCCATCAATTCTTCGACCTGCATACTTAACAGTCTTCCATCAACACCTAGCTCATATATATATTTCTTAACTTCTTTCTCGGTCCTCTGAACAATACTTGATCTCTGAAGCACACCGGTCACATCATAAAGTGTCACCATATCTTCAAGTTCCCTTACAGTCAGATTAAATGTAAGCTCATCAAGCCCTTCTTTATATCTCTCAAGCGTCTGTAGTGCCTGATTCGCTTTAGACAGGACTACTCTTGGTTCCTCAAGCATATATCTAATATCACCCTTATATATTGTAACTACGTCCCTTTTCATAGAGATGGAAATGACCAGGGTATTTGTCTGTTTTGCTACTCTTTCTGCAGTCCTGTGTCTTGTTCCTGTCTCGGAAGTTTTAATTTCCGGATTGGGAAAAAGGTGAGTATTGGCATATAAAATACGTTTACCGTCAGAACTTAATATAATAGCTCCATCCATTTTGGCAAGTTCGTAAAATTTTGTCGGAGAGAAACTGCATCCTACATAGAACCCGCCATTGACCAGCTTCAATACTTCTTCCGAGTCTCCAACAACAATCAGCCCTCCTGTCCTTCCCTGGAGTATATACTCAATACCCAATCTAAGTTCAGTTCCTGGAGCTACTTTTTTTAAACAAATAAGTAATAATTCTTCTTTTTTTTTATTTACTACCATATAGAATTAAACTTTCAATATACCACTTCTACTTAATTTTTTAATTTCGAATTGCATCTTTTTATCTTTTGCACTTACTTCAATCTTCTGTCCTGATTTAACTTCCCCTCTTATCAATTTCTCAGAAATAGGATCTTCTATGAGATTTTGTATACATCTCCTCATAGGTCTTGCACCCATAGTGGAATCGTAACCCTTATCTAGTAGCAAATCCTTTGCGCTTTTTTTAAGTTCTATCATAACCCCCTGAAGTTCAAGCTGCTGCTGTACCCTTGACATCATCAGGTCCATAATACTGTAAATCTGCTTCTTCTGTAATTTATGAAATACGATGACTTCATCAACCCTGTTTAAAAATTCAGGCCTGAATGCCTGTTTCAACTCACTCATTACCTTTTCTTTTATTTCATCGTAAGAAAGATCCTCTGTATTTATTTTTTTAAACCCCATAGGAGTATTTTTTTGTATTTCCCTTGCCCCTAAATTAGAAGTCATCACTATCACAGTGTTTTTAAAATCCACTCTCTTACCCTGAGAGTCAGTAAGGTGACCGTCTTCAAAAATTTGCAGTAATATATTAAAGACATCGGGATGTGCCTTTTCAATTTCATCAAGGAGTATGACGCTATATGGTTTTCTCCTCACCAATTCCGTAAGCTGGCCGCCTTCATCATATCCCACGTATCCGGGAGGTGAGCCGACTAACTTTGATACAGAATGCTTTTCCATATATTCCGACATATCAATCTGTATCAAGGCTTCTTCCTTATCAAATAAAAATTCTGCTATTGTTTTAGCAAGTTCTGTTTTTCCTACGCCAGAAGGCCCCAGAAACATAAAGGAACCTATTGGTCTCTTAGGGTCTTTAAGACCGGAACGGGAACGTCTTATAGCTCTGGAAACTGTTCTTACAGCCTCGTCCTGGCCGATAACTCTCTTATGAAGTTCATCTTCCATTCCAAGAAGCTTGGAGGATTCACTCGAGGTCAATTTATATACTGGAACACCGGTCCAGTTAGACAACACTTCTGTTATTTCAATTTCGCTGACAATCCCTTTATTTGTTTTTTTATTCCTGATATTAGTTTCCTCTATATCATTTTTCTCTTTAGCCAGCCTTTTCTCCTTATCACGCAGCTGAGCTGCTTTTTCAAAATCCTGTGATTCTATGGCCTTTTTCTTTTCATTAGCAATTTTTTCAATATTTGCCTCTATTTCCTTTAAATCGGGCGGAGTAGTCAAATTTCTTACTCTTACCCTTGATGCAGCCTCATCTACCAAATCAATTGCTTTATCCGGAAGGAATCTGCCAGATATATATCTGTGTGATAGTTTTGCAGCTGATACTATAGCATCTTCGGTTATATTAAGACCGTGGAATGTCTCATATCTGTCTTTTAATCCCTTTAATATTTCAATAGTTTCATAGACAGTAGGTTCATTTATAAAAATTGGCTGGAATCTCCTCTCAAGAGCTTTATCCTTTTCCACATATTTTCGATACTCGCTGATCGTAGTAGCACCTATTGCCTGTATTTCCCCTCTTGCCAGCATGGGTTTTAATATACTGGCAGCATCTATGGCACCTTCAGCAGCACCAGCACCCACTAGCGTATGGACTTCATCAATAAAGAGTATGATATCCCCGTCATCCTTGATCTCACCCAGTACTTTTTTCAGCCTCTCTTCAAAATCTCCCCTGTATCTTGAACCGGCAACAAGAGCTCCCAGGTCAAGGGTGAATATCTTCTTACCGGCAAGATTTGAAGGAATTTTCCCCGAACAAATAAATTGCGCCATTCCTTCAACGATTGCGGTTTTTCCTACTCCCGATTCCCCGATAAGAATAGGATTGTTTTTAGTCCTTCTGGAAAGTATCTGGATTATTCTGTCGATTTCATTTCTTCTCCCTATTAACGGGTCAAGTTTCCCTCCTTTTGCCAGTGAAGTTAAATCTCTTCCATACTGCAGTAACATTTTAAGTGATTTCCTCTGATTTCTTCCCGGCAGGGCCTTTTCCGGCTGAGAATAATAAGATTGCTTGTTTAAGAGTTCCTTTACCTTTTCTTTTACATTATCCAGAGTGATTCCAAGACTGTTTAACACCCTTGCTGCCACTCCTTCTCCTTCCCTTAAAAGACCGAGTAGAATATGCTCTGTTCCAATATAATTATGCCCCATTTGAAGAGCTTCCCTTAAAGATAACTCCAAAACCTTCTTTGCTCTCGGGGTAAAAGGAATATGCTCATATGACTCGGATGTCCCTTCGGTTACTACATCTTTTATTGCTGATCTGATATCCTCAAAATCAATATTCAGCTCACCGAAGACCTTTGCCGCTATCCCTCCTTCCTTCTCATCGATCAAACCCAGTAGAATGTGCTCGGTACCTATATAGTTCTGTTTTAAGAACCTGGCCTCATCCTGAGCCTTGACTACTACTTTTCTTGCTCTTTCTGTAAACCTTTCAAACATTTAATTACTTCCCTTTAATATATTTACCCGGTAAAAGTTCCGGACATTCTCCATACGGTAATATTTTAGCATATTTAAGCAAACCAGAGTAACTAAAACAAAATCATATCCCGGATTTACTCAGGACGGAGTACAGGGAAAAGAATCACATCTCTAATAGAACTGCTGCCGGTCAATACCATAACCAGCCTGTCAATTCCAATTCCTTCTCCTCCCGCAGGCGGCATCCCATATTCCAAAGCCTTAAGAAAATCCACATCGATACTGCCCGTAAGCCTTTCTTCTTCGCTTTTGCTTTCAGCCTGATTTCTGAATCTATCCAGCTGTTCACGGGGGTCAATTAATTCCGAAAAAGCATTGGCAATTTCTTCTCCTCCGATAAATAACTCAAATCTTTCAGTCAAATTATCATCCTTAGGATGCTTTTTAGCCAGCGGAGATATCTCAACTGGATAATCTTTTATAAAAGTTGGCTGGATAAGCTTTGGCTCAACCAGCGCTTCAAAAATTCCATTTATAATTTTACCCTTCCCGGAGCCTTTCTCTACTTCAATGCCCAGATCAGCCGCTATTTCATTTAACTTCTCTATACTGCTGCCAAAATCTATCTTAACCTTACCAAATTTATTAATAGCTTCAAGCATAGTAAACTTTTTCCACCGGCTGTCAAGATTTATATCATTCCCCCTGAAACTGGTACTTAATTTACCGATAGATTCTTTTGAAATAAATTTTATCAGATCTTCTGTCAGGCCCATCATATCGTTATAATCAGCATATGCCTGATAAAATTCAAGCATGGTAAATTCAGGGTTGTGCTTATATGATATCCCCTCATTTCTAAAGTTTCTGTTTATTTCGAAAACCTTCTCAAATCCACCAATAATCAGTCTTTTTAAATAAAGTTCCGGTGCAATTCTTAAATAAAGATCCGTATTCAGTGCATTATGGTGAGTTATAAATGGTTTTGCTGCAGCACCGCCCGGAATCGGCTGGAGCATCGGTGTCTCAACTTCTATAAAACCATTATCATTTAAAAATTTTCTTACGCTATCTATTATCTTAATTCTGGTTAAAAAAACATTCTTTACCTCAGGATTTACAATAAAATCTAAATATCTCTGCCTGTATCTCAATTCTTTATCTTTCAGGCCATGCCATTTCTCAGGAAGTATTCTTATAGATTTGCTTAACAGTTCAAATTTAGAGACATTTATCGAGAGCTCTCCTGCGTGTGTTATAAAAGTAGTCCCTTCTACACCTACCCAGTCGCCAATATCCAGGTCTAAGAACTCATTGTATTTTTTTTCGCCTAAATTTTTTAAATTTACATATAACTGAATTTTTCCGGTAAAATCCTTTATATCGCTAAAAGCAGCCTTGCCGTGTCTCCTGAAACCGGTAAGCCTTCCTGCTATTCTGAAGATATCATCAACACTACAGCTTTTTTTAAGATTGGAATAAAGGGCCTTTATATCTATTATATTGTTAGTTTTATTAAATTTAGTTTTATAGATTTCTTTGCCGCTTTTTCTTAGAGCCTTTACTTTTTCAAGTTTCGCTCTTAACGCCTCACCTAAAGGTTTTTCCGATTCTAAAAAATATTCGGTTTTACCGGTCAATATTCTTTTACTGCCACTATAATTTAACTTTGGATTTTTTTTGTCTTTCTTTCTTTCCATATTTTAAAGACCAAATCTTCCTATTTAATTCTTATTATCTTCAATCTCTTGGTATCATTTGGGGTTTTAACCAGTACTTCATCTCCAATCTTCTTGCCGAGCAATGCCCTGCCCATTGGGGATTCATCTGAAATTTTATTTTTCTCAGGGTCAGATTCAATTGAACTTACAATTATAAATTCCTTTTCCCTTTTTTTGCCCAGATCTTTTACTGCTACGACTGCTCCAAGGTTAACCGTCCCCATATTATTATTTTTCTTTATAATTATATAATTACTTAAGATCTCATTTATCTGCTCTATTCTGCCTTCTGTGAAAGCCTGCTCGTTCTTGGCATATTCGTACTCAGAATTTTCAGCCAAATCTCCCCCTGATTTTTTTGCATCCTTCAGCCTTTCAGCAATTTCCTTACGTTTATTATTTATGAGGTCTTCTCTTTCCTTAATTAATTCTTCATAACCTTCTTTGGTAAGACGATATTCTTTCATAGATATTTCTCCC
>CAZODQ010000010.1:8186-61201 GCA_964578625.1 uncultured Actinomycetota bacterium | reverse complement strand
AGGATTTTTGGTTTTGGTACAGTTACCGGAATTGACCTGCCTTATGAAGACGATGGACTGGTCGCAGATAGAGAATGGAAAAAAGATTATTTTAAGGACCAGATAGAATATTCTGCCTGGTTTCCAGGTGATACTGTGAATATGGCTATAGGGCAGGGAGATTTACTGGTAACACCGCTTCAGATGACACAGGCATTTTCAATACTGGCCAACCGGGGTATGAAATTCAAGCCTTACCTGGTTAAAGAGATCAGAGACAGCCAGGGTGATTTATTTATAGATAATTCTACGGCAGAATACCAGGATTTGAACTTGAATGAGCATTTCCTTGAAATTATAGAAGAGGGATTGGTACAGGTAGTTAGTCCAGGAGGAACTGCTGCAGGTACTTTCAGCAGTTTTCCACTGGATGAAGTACCGATAGCAGGAAAAACTGGCACTGCGGAGTTTCAAGGTAAGCAGGATTATGCATGGTTTGCAAGTTATGCTCCTGTAGGTAATCCTGAATATGTAGTAGTAGCAATGCTTGAAGAAGCAGGTTCTGGTGGAAGCAACGTTGCTCCTATTATAGAAGAAATATACAGATATTTATTTAATCTTGAATAAAAAATAATTATAGATGATAAAAGGAAGAAAAAATAATTTTGATAATTTTAAAAAACTTAGCGGGGATGGCAGAAGAATAAGATTTGACTTTGCATTGTTTTTTCTGGTGGTTGTGATATCTTCATTTGGAGTTTTGATGGTATACGGTGCTACCAGGGAAACTCTTCCTGGAGGAGTAACTGACCCGCAAAATTATTTAAAAAAACAATTAATAGGGCTGGCAATCGGCATTGTATTATGTATTGCATCCCAGTTTATAGATTACAGGAAGATCAGGAAATTCTGGTGGCTGGCTTTTATTACAGGTATTTTTTTACTATCAGCTGTGCTTATTTTTGGTTATGATGTGTATGGATCTAAAAGCTGGATAGATTTAAAGTTCTTTACGGTTCAGCCTTCTGAATTTTCTAAAATTTTTATGGTAGTGACCCTGGCTGCAGTCATGTCGAAGTGGAGGGGTGAAAAAGTATATAGAGTCACATTTAAGAAAATCGCCATTTCATTTGCGGTTACTTTTTCATTTATAGTACTGGTTTTACTTGAACCGGATTATGGGACCGCGCTTATTTATTTTATAGTTTATATAGGCCTGTTATTTTTATCCGGAGCTAATTTCCTGTATTTGCTGGCAATGATGGGACTGACCACTGGGGGATTTTTTCTGGCCCTTAAAGCCGGATTCATAAAGCAGTATCAACTGGACAGGATTTTAGTATTTTTAAATCCTGAAGCTACAGGTGAAGGTGCCGGTTATAACTTATTTCAGTCCAAACTGGCAATTGGATCCGGAGGTATTTTAGGAAAGGGCCTTTTTTTAGGAAAACAGACAAATTTAAATTATGTTCCGGAGCATCATACCGATTTCATATTTTCTGTCATTGGAGAGGAACTGGGGTTTCTTGGAGCGCTGGTGGTGATAATAGTTCTTGGTGTGATTATCTGGAGATGTTTTCATATAGCCCTGAATTCTTCTGACAGCTTTGCCATGCTTCTGGGTGCCGGTGTGGGATTCATAATCTTATCAGAGGTGATTATAAATATAGGTATGACCATAGGTATAATGCCTGTCATCGGAATTCCTCTACCCTTTTTAAGCTCCGGAGGTTCCAGCCTTATAAGTCTGCTACTTGGCATCGGTCTGGTAGAAAATATTTACATATGGAGAGAGGTAAGAAAAGACCATGAAGTAGCTTTACAACAGTTCAAATAATCTATAAATATCTGGGTAATTAAATATGAAAGAAATCAAGAGACTAAATTTTAGCCTGCTGGAAAACATTCTGGATGGTATTGAAAAACCCGGCAGGTATGTAAACAGTGAAGTCGGAACTAAGAGTAAGAAGTTGGATCATGCAAGCGATTTTTACAATTTGGTATTTATGGCTCTTGTGTTCCCTGATATATATGAAGTGGGTATGTCCAATCTGGGAATTCAAATCTTATATGACATAGTAAATAAAAATAAAGATTATACAGCAGAAAGGGTTTTTGCTCCCTGGATTGATTTCGAAAAGAAACTCAGGGAAAATAATATAAAAATATTTTCATTGGAAAACAGGATATTTTTAGACTGTTTTGACCTGGTCGGATTTACAGTTCAGCATGAGCTTCTTTATTCTAATATATTAAATATACTCGATCTTGGAGGAATAAATATAAAATCAGAAGACAGAAGAGAAAGATTTCCCATTATATGTGCAGGAGGACCTACAGTTGTAAATCCACAGCCTCTTTCAAAGTTTATGGATTTTATGGTTATTGGAGATGGTGAAGAAGTTATTATATCTATACTGGAAAGGGTAAAAGTATATAAAAATAAAAGTAAAAATAAAGAATGGTTTTTAAAGGAGGTAAGCAGGCTTGATGGGGTATATATTCCGGGATTTTACAGATTCTACTATTATCGGGATGGCAGAATTAAAAGTATCGAGCCGGCAAAAAAAGTAAAAAAGGCAACTGTAAGGGATTTGAATAAATACGGTATAGTTCATGACCCTGTAATACCTAATATTAAAACGATTCACGACAGGTTTGCGGTAGAGATTATGAGAGGGTGCAGCCGGGGCTGCAGGTTCTGCCAGGCAGGTATGATTTACAGACCCGTACGAAACAGAGAAGTAAAATCTCTGGTCAGACAGGCGGCTGCCGGCATCAAAAATACAGGTTATGATGAAATTTCGTTTCTGTCGTTATCTTCTTCGGATTACAGGGGTATTGAATATTTGCTGGACAGGATTGCTTTTTCTTCAAAATCAAAGAAAATCTCGTTCTCTCTTCCTTCTATAAGGCTGGACAGTCTTAGCCCTAAATTGATAGAGCTTATCAGGATCGGAAGAAAAACGGGTTTGACTTTTGCTCCTGAAGTCGGAAGCCAGAGAATGAGGGACATAATAAATAAAAACATCAGGGAAAATGAAATACTGGATTGCATAAAAATGGCTTTTAGTAAAGGTTGGGAAAGAATCAAACTTTACTTTATGATAGGATTGCCATTTGAGACAGGTGAAGATATTACTAAAATAATAACGCTTATAGAAAAGATAATCCGGACGGCTAGAAGCAAGATTGCCGCTAGCAAACTTTCAAGACTAAAGATCAACATCAGTATAAATTCATTTTGCCCTAAACCCTTTACGCCGTTTCAGTGGGTTGGCCAGGACAGCGCCGGAAAATTGAATGATAAATTTGATTATATTTTAAAACATATCCCCAGGCGGCATGTAAATATAAGCTGGACTGATCCCGGAAAAAGCATCATAGAGTGTGCCCTTTCCAGAGGCAATCAGAGAGTCGGAGAAGTCATAGAAGGTGCCTGGAAGAGTGGAGCTAAATTTGATAATTGGACAGATTATTTTAAACAGCATATCTGGGAAAAGGAATTTAGGAAAGCCGGGCTGGATATTAATTTTTTTACTACCAGAGGATTTTTAAGCAGTGAAATATTACCCTGGGATGTAATAGATATCGGGATAAGTAAAAGATTTTTACTAAAAGAATATGATAGATCAAAAAAATACCTGTAGAACCAGGATAAGATTTAAATTTTATAAAAAGGATGAATTCAAGTATTTATCGCACCTGGATATTACCAGAATAATAATAAGGGCTTTGAGAAGGGCAGAACTGAAAATTGGGTACAGCCTGGGTTATAATCCAAAACCTAAAATAATTTTTAGCCTCCCGACTCCATTGGGGATAGAAAGTCTGGCGGAGTACTCGGATGTAGTTCTTGATGAAAAAACTAACGGGCAGGAGTTTAAAAAAAAGGTCAATTTGCTACTAAAGCCCCAGATACAGATAATCAAGGCTAAGAAGACAGCAATGGATACAGCCAACCTTATGAATGACATTGCAGTAAGTCTTTATAGTTTCAAGCTTGAATCCTGCTACTCCGACAGAAGCTTTCCGGAAAAATTTTATACGAATATAAAGGAGAATCTAATGGTTAAATCTGACTTTTCCCATTCAATATTTGATTTAAAAATAATGAAGGATAGAGCAGATCAATATATTTTTTGTCTAAAACTATTTGGATATGCTAAAATTTTTATTAAAGAAGATAATAAATTTTTTAAGTTTAATGATTTTTATAAATACTTTGTAAACTGGTTAAAGGATTACAGCGTTGGTGTTAAGGAAGTAAAAAAAGAAGAACTATTCGTATTAAGAGGAAATATACTTAAAACACCTTTGGATGTAGTTTAAACATACAATAAAGGAGAATGAGTAAAATTGTATAAAGAAATGTTAATAAGCCTGGATAAAAATGAGACTAGAGTTGCTATTCTTGAGTCAAAACGAGTAACCCAGCTTTATTTTGAACGCAAGAATAAAAAATCATTGGTAGGCAATATCTATATGGGGAAGGTAAAAAATATTCTTCCCAGCCTTAATGCAGCTTTTGTGGACATTGGGGAAAATAGAAATGCATTCCTGTATATTAATGAAGTCGGCCTTGATATGGATGTCGATGATGGAGAAGAGATCCCTAAAAAGATACAGTATGTGCTGAAGCCCAACCAGATGGTAATGGTCCAGGTGACAAAAGATCCGATGAAAAAAAAGGGAGCCAGACTTACTACTTTTATTTCAATACCCGGCAGATATCTTGTTCTGGCACCGTTTAATACCGGTATAGGTATTTCAAGAAGACTTGACGATAAAAAAAGAGAGGATTTAAGAAAACTTGCGGAAGGATTAAAAAACAAAGACAGCGGCTTGATTGTAAGAACTGCAGCCTGGGGAGCTGATGAAGCTAAATTGAATAAAGATCTGAAGCAGCTCAAAAAAAAATGGAATCATATAGAAAAAAAAGCTTTTGATCAAAACAGGCCAAAATTAATTTCAAGTGAATATTCCCTTATCATAAAGATAATGAGAGATGTATTTTCAGAGGAATTCAGCAGTATATATGTGGATAAAAAGGTAATCAAAAGGGAGATAATTAAATATCTTAAGTCCATAGGATCTAAGTTCAGCAATATAATATTATATCACGGCAAAGAAGATCTGTTTGAGGCTTTCAATGTCAATGAGGCAATAGAAAGTGCTCTGGAAAGAAAAGTATGGCTGAAATCCGGAGGTTTCATAGTAATAGATCATGGAGAAGCAATGACTTCAATCGATGTAAATACAGGTAAGTATACTTCAAGTAAAAGTTCGGGACAAACTATATTAAGGACGAATCTTGAGGCAGCTGAGACTATTACAAGCCAGTTAAAGCTGAGAGATATTGGCGGAATAATAGTGATCGATTTTATTGATATGGCCAGTGAGAAGGACAGGAGTAAAGTTCTTAAAAGGTTTCTGAACTGTCTTGAAAGCGATAGGACAAAAAACGAAGTATTGCAATTTTCAAAATTCGGACTTTTAGAAATGACCAGAAAAAATGTATCTGATGGAATCCTGGGTACTATGTGTAAGATCTGTCCCTGCTGCGAAGGTTCAGGATATATAAAATCCGAAGATACCATAACACTTGAAACTGAAAGAAAAATAAGAAAACTCTCAAAGGAAAGTGAGTCCAAAGGATTTTTGTTAAAATTAAACACTGCAATTGCATCACTTGTGATCGGACCAAAGGGCAAGAACCTAAAACATCTGGAGAATATAACTAAAAAATATATAGATATCCAGGGGGATCCCAAACTGCCGATTAATTCTTTTATAGTGGTTGCCGAAGGTTCTATTGCTGAAATAAAAGAAGCTGCTAAGCCGTTTAAGGTCGGCGATATCCTGGATTTATTGGTAGAGGAGCCCTATCTTTATAACAAAATCGATGCTATTTCCAGAGTCGATGGATTTGTCATCCAGATTATTGAAGGAGGGAAATATTTAGATCAGAGAATAAAAGTTGAAATCAAGTCTATATCCAGAACTAGTGCGGTGGCTGAGATCTGCGTTAAGACGATTTAAGAAGCGGCAAATCTTTAAAATTGACAGGTTCATATGGTATATGTTAATATTTCACTCTATGATTTGAAGAGAAAAGACGGAGGATAAAAATTTACGCAATAATAACAAGTGGCGGAAAACAATATAAGGTAGAAGAAAATAAAAATATAGTAGTAGAAAGAATTGAAGGAAAAGAAGGTGATAAGGTCACGATTAAAGATGTCAATATTATCAGTGACGGTAAAAAAGTAGAGATTGGGATGCCTGTACTATCAAAAGCTGAAGTTAAAGCTACTATAAAAAAACAGATAAAGGGAGATAAAGTAGTTGCTTTTAAATATAAGCCAAAGAAAAGGTACAGAAGAAAAGTAGGGCACAGGCAGTTACTTACTATACTTCACCTGGATAAAATAAATATGAAGTAAATAATATTAGGAGAGATTTATGTCAAGTAAAAAAGGTGTTGGAAGCAGTAGAAATGGGAGAGACAGTAATCCGAAATTTTTAGGTATAAAAAAATCCGGAGGGCAGCTGGTTACTGCCGGAAATATTATTGTAAGGCAAAGAGGGACGAAATATAAGCCAGGCCTTAATGTGGGTATAGGAAGGGATCATACTCTTTTTGCTAAGGCTGATGGTAGAGTTGAATTTTTAAAAAGAAGTAAAAAAGGTAAAGTAATAAATATCATTTCTGCATAATAATCCTCTGGAGCCTGGTTTAAACTGAATAAATCATGGATTATGTGTTGTGATTAGACTTTTATAATGTCGAATTGATCATCCTTTAAAAATACTCCTATATTCTTTATAACACTTTTTAGCTCTGCTTTCTGATTTTTCTCTTGCCTTACTGATCTCATTGAAATTTTCAGTCACTTTAGCGACAATATTTGAGTCGATTTTATTATTTTTGGCCATATTATTTAAGACTTTTAAACTATCTTTTTTATTCATACCTTTTCTGTATGGTCTGTCTTCTGTTATCGCAGTAAAAATATCTGCAACTGCCATAATTTTTGAACCAAGGTTTAACTCACTTTCATTTAAATGAAATGGATAACCGTTTCCATCTAAGGTTTCATGGTGAAATGCTGCCCAGGAATTTATGATTTCCAGATTTGTTATATTTTCAAGTATCTTGTAGGTGTAGTAAGTATGGCTTCTAATAATCCTGAATTCATCAGTATTAAGGCCGGCTGCTTTGTCCAGTATTTCGGTCGGAACAGCTAATTTACCAAGATCATGGAGATAACCTGCTACTTTCATCATAAATGCTTCATTATCTGAAAAATCCATAGCTCTTGCCAGGAATTCGGCTGTAGCGGTGACTCCACTTGAATGGGTAGCTGTAAATGGACTTCTGAAGTCAATAATATGACTGAACATGTTTGCAAACTTATCTATAATGTCTATTTTAAAGTCCAAGGGCAAGTAACCGAGTTTGTCTGTAAATGTATAGATTTCGGGCTGGCTTACAGCATCCAACCAGAAGTATTCTTTATTTTTCAAATTTATTATTTCCTCTACTATATCAGGTTTGTATTTGACTCTGGAGTCTTTTTTTATTGTTTGACAGATATCATTAACCTGCGATAAGACATCTTTATTCTTATCAATTAAAACATCAATCCTATCAGCAATATGGATTATCTGGGCGGAGAGTTTTAATGTTTCAGGGAGTTCCAATTCTTCAATATCTTTCCAAAAATGGTGATGAAATTTAATGATAGATGCTGTTTCTGCAAGCGGATCGAAATCTTTCAACAGAGTATATCCTATATATGAATGGTTGTTGGTAGGATGTTCAGGTTGATAATCGTAATTTAAAGTCTCGCGCCTTTCCTTAAGGGAAAATGAGCCGATATCGTGAAGAAGACCAGCTATGATTAAGTTGTATTTAAAGTTATTAGGAAAGCCCAGACTATCAGCTATGTTTAAAGAAATAAATGCAACCCTTTTGTTATGGTTGTTTAGTTCCATGTCTATTAAATCTGTAGCTTCTGAAATACTCAATACCAGATCTAGGAATGGAATTGGCTTCTTTGTTAACATTTAAATAATTATGAACTGATTTCTTATTTTTTATTATCTGTATAGATGTCAGTTTATTATAATAATTACGCGTATTTATTTTTAATATTAACTTTTAAGGCAATTATAGCAATTAGAATTATTATTTCAACAACTTATCATAGATACCGTCGGCTTACAGCCAATTGGTTATAAAATAAGTCGTATATTGTAGACATCTTCTTATAGAAAAAATATAATTCTTTTAATATGGAAAAAGTAAAAAGCATATGGAATATTTAGAGTTTTTTGGAATTGGATTATTAGGTGGGATGATAGCAGGATTCCTGGGAATAGGCGGCGGCATATTAGTACTCCCAATATTATTATATATTGCCAATGTAGAAGTAAAGATTGCTACGGCAATATCAGCTCTGCAGACCTTCTTTGCCAGCTCTTTCGGGACACTATTTAATTACATACAAAAAACTATTAATCTTAGATTTGCATTAATATTTGGCTTATCCAGTGCTGTCAGCTATTTTTTTGGTTCATATTTTACCAAATACATCCCGTCTATAACTATAAAGATCGTCTATATCTGTACTGCGATTCTTTCTATTGGGTTGTTTTTTATAAGAAACGGCAGCAGTAGTATCAAAGAAAGCAAAATTGCAGTAAATCTTGTTCCGGACAGGAGGTCTTATATTAAAATCATTCCCGTTTCTTTAGTATCAGGATTTGTTTTTGGTTTATTGGGGATTGGAGGAGGGGCGCTTTATGTCCCGCTTCTTATGCTTATGTTTGACTTCCCTTTAAAAATTGCTATAGGTACCTCTCTTATGATTATATTATACAGCTCTATATTTGGAGTTGCAGGGAAGCTGATAGTATTAAGATTTGATTTCTTTTTGGGACTTTCAGTAGCCCTGGGTTCCATTGTCGGGTCCAGAATCGGGACATATCTCAATATAAAAACGAAATCGAAGATCATTAAGATTACTTTTATAATACTTCTGGTTATAACCATAATCAGGGTAGCGTTAGATTTGTTTTATAGTTTTACAGGCAGGCAGTTATTTTTTTAGATTAAATTGCGGCTGTAGAGAGGATGTATTTTATTTAACAAGTGTATATTTGTATTTATAAAGATTTGTTGATTATTTCAAACCGTGGTTTTTATTTGCTTGACTCGGTAAGTTCTTTCTGCAATATTTAAGTGACATATTAAAAAAAGATTTATTAAAGCTATTAAAGCAAGTGGGGACTTATGAAGGGTAAAATGAAAGCACAGGTGTTCTATGGCCCGAGGGATGTAAGATTTGAGGATATAGATATACCTGTGATAGGAAACGGCGAAGCCTTGGTGAAAATAAAAAGCGCACTTACATGCGGTTCGGATGTCAAGACTTATATGAGAGGTCATCCTACTATGATAAAAAAGGCTTCAGTATTCGGCCATGAATGGGCCGGTGATATTGTGGAGATAGGTGATGGAGTGGATAATTTCAAGGTGGGAGACAGGATAGTAGCAGTAAATAGTGTACCCTGCTATGAATGCTATTACTGCAAAATTGGAAGATACTCTATTTGCGAGAATCTGGTATACAATAATGGTGCTTTTGCAGAGTATATAAGAGTTCCAAAAAATATATTAAGAAAAAACGCATTTGTTTTACCGGATGATACAGAATACAGGGAAGCTGCGCTTTTAGAACCGCTGTCCTGTGTGGTCCATGGTGTAGAGCGATCCAATATTCAAGCTGGCAGTATAGTTGCAATTAATGGTGCAGGACCCATCGGCCTTATGTTTGTGGTACTGGCCAAACTTAATGGTGCAGTTGCAATATCAGTAGATCTGTCAGAAGAAAGATTGGGATATGCCAGTAAATTCGGTGCGGACTATATTATTAATAGTTCTAAAGTAACAGATCAGGTACAAGAGGTAAGGAAATTGACGGAAGGGAATAGAGGTGTGGATGTGGCAATTGATGCCACAGGAATTCCGGAAGTATGGGAGATGACTCTGCTGATGGGCAGGAAAGGGGCGGTTATAAATCTATTTGGAGGCTGTATGCCTGGTACCTCTATTAATATTGATACCGGTCTGATTCACTACTCGGAACTGAATATAAAAGGGGTATATCACCATACTCCTGATTATGTAAAGAAAGCATTTGAATTAATAACCTCTGGCCGGGTTGCTGCGGCTAAATTCATAACAGCAGATATGCACCTTGAAAAATTGGTGAAGGCATTGGAACTTATGCGTAAGGGGAAAGGTATAAAATATAATATAAAATGCGATGACTATGAAAGCTCTGCTCTGTTATAACGAGAATAAATTTGAACTGGAAGAAATAGATAAGCCTGAGATACAGGAAGATGAAATGTTGATAGAGATGCTGTACACAGGTCTTTGCGGGTCCGATATTGTAAAGATATTTGATCCCAAAGTTAAAAAACCAGCAGTATTCGGGCATGAAGTGGTCGGGAAGGTAGTTGAAACCGGAAAGAATGTAACCGGGTTCAGCATAGGTGATATTGTAATAGCAGCTCACCATATACCCTGTTACGATTGTCATTTCTGCCTGCACGGCAGTCATTCCATGTGCAGGCACTTTAAGGAAACTAATATATTTCCGGGTTCATTCTGTCAATATATAAGATTATCAAAAGAACATATAAGGTATACCACTTTTAAAATCCCCCGGCGGGGGTCTGATCTTCTTGAATCGCTGTTCATAGAGCCTTTGGCCTGCTGTATAAGAGCTATGGATAGGATATCCTTCCAGAAAGGAGATATATTTGCCATAGTGGGATCTGGAGTTATCGGGATACTGTTCATACAGCTGGCAAAGCTTTCGGGAGGCAGCGTAATTGCTGTTGATTTGGACAGAAAACGGTTATTTCAGGCTAAAAACATAGGAGCGGGATATATTATAAACCCATCCCGTCAAGATACTTTAAAAGAAGTTAAAAATATTACTGAAATAGGTGCGGATGTTGCCATACTTACCGTTACAAATAAAAATACCATGGGTGAAGCTCTTTCTTATATCAGAGACGGGGGAACTATCAATATTTTCGGAGCTTCGGGCGAGGGAAGCAGATTTAAGATCGATTTTGAAAAAGTATATAAGAAAGAACTGGTCATTAAAAGCTCTTATTCGGCAACTCCAGAGGACTTGAAGCTTGCTTTTGATATGGTGAGAAGAAAAAAAATAAATTTATCCCCTCTGATATCGAAAGTCATACCGCTTTCGGATTTTAAAAAGGGTCTTGATCTGATGCTGAACAGAAAAATATATAAAGCAATTTTCAAGCTGTAATTGGGTATAAACCCTGTATGATTTTAAGATTTGACCGGAGTAAGGGAAAGCGCAGGATAATATGTTTTTAGATGAAGCTAAAATCAATATAAAGGCAGGAAATGGCGGAGATGGTATTGTTACCTTTTTTAAATTAAGAAGCGGAGCAAAAAAAGTTCCCAGCGGGGGGAATGGAGGTAAAGGCGGCGATGTGATCATACAGGCTGCCGGAGATTTAAGTACATTATATGGATTTAGAAAGAAGATACATTTTAAAGCTGAAAACGGTAACAGGGGAGAGTCCAATAATAAAAACGGAAAGGATGGAAGGGATTTAATTATAAAAGTGCCTGTCGGGACAGTAATTAAAGATGATAAGGAAAATACGATTGCAGATCTTGATAATTTTGCAAGTAAGATTGTCATAGCTGAAGGTGGGATGGGAGGCAGGGGAAATTCAAGTTTCGTGTCTTCCAAAAGAAGATTTCCTGCCTTTGCGGAAATAGGAGAAAAGACAGAGGATTTCTGGATTAATCTGGAACTCAGGCTTATGGCTGATGTTGCATTAGTCGGATTTCCAAATTCCGGTAAATCTACTATAATAAGCCGGATATCAGCAGCAAAACCGAAGATTGCAGATTATCCCTTTACGACTTTGACTCCAAATCTTGGCGTGGTAACAGTTAATGATGAGGATTTTGTCGTTGCTGATGTCCCTGGATTGATAAAAGGTGCTCATAGAGGAACCGGTCTGGGGGATAAATTCCTAAAACATATAACAAGGACTGTAGTACTGGCAATGGTTTTAGATGGACAGAGGATTATAGATAAGACACAGGATATAGTTGAGACTTTTGATATTTTAAGAGAGGAGATAAGACTATATAATATTGATGTATATAAAAAAGGTTATATAGTAATAATAAATAAAATCGACCTGCTCCCTGATAGCAGCAAATTGGATAGGATCAAGAAAGTTATTAGGAATAGAAGCGGTAAAAATGTTTTTCCGGTATCGGCGGTCACAGGGAAAGGCCTTGATAAATTAGTATCAGATTTATATCAAAGGGTAGCCGGATATAGAAAGAAGCTCCAAAAAGATGAACGAAACCGGTCTGATAAAGCGGGGGAAGTAAGGATTTACAGCTTGGATAAAAGGAAATCAGAAATGGGTAAAATTGAAATTGATAAAAGTAATGGCGAATATGTTGTAAAAAATAAAAAAATAGAGAGAATGGTGGCTATGACCGATCTGAATAATGAAGAAGCACTGGATTATTTAAAACACAGGCTTAAGAAAATGGGAATTGCGGACAGGTTGAAGAAGATGGGTGTTGAAGAAGGAAGTACCGTGATTATCGGCGAGCTGGTATTTTCACTTATAGAATGAATTTTACTTAAGGGATAAGCAATGACAGATAAAAGAAGATGTCTAAAAAATATTAAAAAAATGGTCGTAAAGATAGGTTCGAGCAGTCTTACCTTGAAAACAGGAGGGATGGATAGGCCAAGTATAGAGAGATTTGTAAATGAAGTAAGCGCTCTCGTTAAAAGGGGTATTGAGGTGATAATAGTGACCAGCGGTGCCATAGCTGCCGGTTTGGAATATTTACATATATCAAGAAAGCCGGATGATATAACTCTGCTTCAGGCGGCAGCCTCTATAGGTCAGGTGGAGCTCATGAAGATTTACGGTGATCTGTTTTCCAATAATGGCTTGAAAATAGGCCAGATATTGCTTACCCAGGAAGATACTACAAGAAGAGAACAGTATTTGAATATTAAAAATACCATAAGGAATCTGATTGATTTAAGTGTTGTTCCATTAATAAATGAGAATGATAGTGTAGCTGTAGATGAAATAAAGTTTGGAGACAATGATGAGCTGGCAGCTTTGGTCTCGATTTTATCGGAAGCAAATGCTTTAGTGATTTTAACCGATATTGACGGAATGTATGATAAAAATCCACGGATTAATAAGGATGCGAGACTTATTTCATATGTAGATAAAATAGATGAAGATATTGAGAATGCGGCAGGAGGAATTGGATCGACTTATGGCATTGGCGGAATGGAATCTAAAATAAAAGCTGCAAAGATTTGCTCATTTTCAGGTATAAAGACAATAATTGCAAACGGCAGAAGAAAAAATATAATTAATGAGATTCTAGCAGGAGAGAATGTAGGAACTTTTTTTGCTCCACAGACAGTAAAAAGAGTGAAAAGTGTAAAGAAATGGATAGCTTTTGGCATGAAGACCAAGGGTGATATAGTAATTGATAAGGGAGCAGAAGAGGCTGTATTAAATAAAGGCAAAAGCATCCTGCCGGTTGGTGTGGTAAAGGTAAGCGGAAAGTTTAATAAGGGTGATACGTTGAAAGTATTTTCATTGGACAATAAGTTGATCGCCAAGGGAATAAGTAATTTTTCCAGCGAGGATATAACAAAAATAAAAGGCAAGAACCAGATGAAGATTTTATCTGAATTTGATGATTCAATGTGCAGTGAAGTAATCCATAGGGATTGCCTGGTAGTTTTCAGGGATTAATTTTCACCGGTAGTTTTGTGTTATAATAACTAAAATTAGGAGAGCTTATGGATATAGTTTTAGAAATAGCGAAAAGAGCAAAAGAAAGTACCGGTCTTATTTCAAATGCAAGCACTACGGTCAAGAATAAAATACTGTCTGATATTTCAGAGTATCTTACCAGTAGTGCTGAAGAAATTATAAAGGAGAATGAAAAAGATCTAAAAGAATCTGCCCATAAAGGAATATCTGAAAGTTTATTGGACAGGTTGAAATTTGACAGGCAGAGGATAGAAAGAAAAGCAGAAAGCATATATAAGGTAATCAGATTTACAGATCCGGTAGGAGAGGTGATTTTCGGATACAATCTTCCCAATGGATTAATCCTAAAAAATATCAGAGTACCACTGGGAGTCGTAGGAGTAATATATGAAGCCAGGCCTGAAGTTACTATAGATGCTTCGGTCCTGTGTGTAAAGGCAGGAAATTGCATCGTTTTAAGGGGGAGTTCCCATGCAATCAATACCAATAAAAAGCTGGTCGAGGTGATGGGCAGGGCTCTGGAGAATAACAATTTTCCGCAGAGTATAATACAGATTATCCCTTCTGCCAGCAGGGAAGATGCTGTCAGGTTGATGCAGCTCAGACAATATATAGATGTTCTTATCCCAAGAGGAGGTAAGGATTTAATTGACAGCGTGGTAGAGAATTCGAAGGTACCGGTAATCGAAACAGGGATTGGAAATTGCCATGTCTATATTGATAATATGCTTGAGGATTTAAGTACAGATATGATTTTAGAAATAGTAATAAACTCAAAAACACAGCGGCCGAGTGTTTGTAATTCAGCTGAGAAATTGCTTGTACACAAGAGTGTTGCAGAGAAATTGCTGCCCTTGGTACTTGACAAACTTAAGTCCAAAAATGTGGAGCTTTTAGGCTGCAGTGAATCTAAAAAGATTTACCCGTCCCTTAAATCAGCTTCTGAAGAAGACTGGTATAAAGAATATCTGGATTATAAAATGGCGGTAAAAATTGTTGACAGTGTAGATGAAGCAGTAAAGCATATAAATAAATACGGTTCACATCATACTGAGACTATTATCACATCAAGTTATAGGAATTCAGTTTATTTTACTAATGCGATAGACTCGTCCACTGTTTTTGTAAATGCTTCTACAAGATTTACGGACGGTGAACAGTTCGGAATGGGTACGGAAATCGGAATAAGTACGCAGAAGCTTCACTGGAGAGGGCCTATGGGATTAAGAGAACTGACTACTAATAAGTTTATAGTGCTTGGTAACGGCCAGATTAGGGAATAATATGAAAGAAAATAACAAACCCGGTCAAAAAATCGGTATTATGGGGGGGACGTTTAATCCTGTCCACAACGGCCATTTAGTTACTGCTCAGGAAGCATTAAGTCAGTTTAAGCTGGACAAGGTGATCTTTATACCTACGGGTAATCCGCCGCATAAAGTTGAAAGGGAAATAGCCAGTGCAGAAGACAGGTATATAATGACTGTAATCGCAACTTCTTCCAATGGCAATTTCTTCGTTTCAAGAATGGAAATAGACAGGAAAGAAAAATCATATGCCATAGATACGGTCCGGCAGCTCAGGAGAAAGTATGGTAAAAATTCATCACTGTATTTTATTACCGGTGCCGATGCTATCTTAGAGATACTTACCTGGAAAAATACCGATGAAATAATCACACTCTGTAAATTCATAGCTGCGACAAGACCCGGGTATGATATGACACGAATAGAGGATCTGAGGAAGAAACTTTTCAGTATTAATGAGGATTCCTATAAGAAAATATATATTATGGAGATACCGGCTTTATCTATTTCTTCAACTGATATCAGAGATAGAGTAAAAAGCGGCCGGCCTATAGATTATCTTCTTCCTGAAGGAGTCAGCAATTATATATTGAAACATGAACTTTATAAATGATCTTGCCCTGAGTGCAGGGCAAAAAGAACATATCAAAGGTTTGATTAAAAAAATTAAATCTATTATGCCTGTTTCCTTATACGAGCATTCCATTAATACACTGGAATATGCAGGTATGATTGCAGGCAAATATCCAGCTGATATAGATTTTTTTAATCTTGGTATTACGTGTTTATTGCATGATTACGGTAAAGTGTTCAGTTATGAAAATTTAGTAGAAACAGCAAAAAAGAATAAACTTAAGGTCGACAGTTTTGTATTAAAATCCCCGCCCTTAATACATGGTTTTGTAGGTGTTTATTTAGTCTCAAGAGATTTTAATGTTTCTGAAAAAAAGGTACTGAAAGCAATTAAATTCCATACTATTGGATACTGTAATATGAGCCTAGAAGATAAAATTTTTTTTATTTCTGATAAAATTGAAAAAAACAGAAATTATGATGGTGTGGAAAAGCACAGAAGAATTGCTTTAAAAGATATTGATTTATGTTTATTAGAGGTTTATAAAAATAATATAATATATATTATAAAAAGAAACAAATTCTTACATCCTGATACCAGTAAGATATGGAACAATATTTGTGGAGGTATTTAAAATGTCTTTTGATGACGAAGATAGATCTAAAGATGAAGATTTTGATGGTGAGGATTTCAAAAATATGAGCAGTAAAAGGAGAGAGCCGCGTAATTTTGAAGACGACTTCTTCAAGGATGAAGATTTTGAATTCGAAGGCCAGGCAGACATAGACATGGAAAGCGAGGGTTTCAGGACTAAAAAAATAAAACAGAAGAAAAGGAGAAGAAGGGCTATTTTTAAGATCATTGGCATAATGTTTATTTTGCTGGTGATCGCTGCAGGAGCGGTTTTGGGGTACAGGTATATTAAGAATAGATTTTTTCCTGAGATAGAAGTAACAGAGGAAGAAAGAATAAATATACCCAGTTCTCTTGAACTTACGCAGGACATCAATATAGTTATTGCCTGTGCGGATCAGGATCTGCTAGAACCTGAGGTGAGTTCAATTATATTTTCAAGATATAACAGCATTGAAGGAAAACTGATATCTCTCTGCATTCCGGTGAGGACATTACTTGATATACCAGGTATAGGTGCGGGTTTGGTAGGTGAATCGGTAAAAGTGGGAGGTATGGATTTACTGAGCCTTACTCTGGAAAGGAATCTGGGTATGGATATGGAGGTAAATCATTATATTCTTATGGATATTTATAATGTAGTCAATAAATTAGATGGGATAAATCTGAAATTAGATGAGGATATCACAGTAAAAAATTATGATGATAATTCGACTTTTGAATTGAAAAAAGGAGAGAACTTGATTGATGGAACAGAGGCAGTAAACTTCCTTAAATATTTCAGCGGTATGGAAGAGAATATTCCAATAGGAAATATTACAAAACAGAAACTGCTTTTAGACGTGGTGGTCAGCAAGATTGTGGGTGAAAGTGAAGAAAAGCTGACGGCCAATCTAAACCTTATAAGTGATTTTATAGATACCGATCTTAGCATGGAAGAAGAACTGAAAATATTCTCTACATTTTCTGAAATAGAACCCGATAAGAATAGTGTTTATCCTCTGGACGTATCGTCTACAGAACTGCCAGAAGAGGGAATAGTTTATGTAGTAGGAGATATTTCTGGACTTAATGAAATATTTGGCCTGGAAGAAGCTGTACCTGAAGGTGGTACTGTTACCGCTGAGGAAACAGTTGATCTGACTATATTGAATGGTGAAGGTACCCCAGGTCTTGCTAAAGAAGTGGCAGGACTTTTAGAGAGTCAATTATTTGAGAGCGGTAAGAATAAATATAATGTACTTGAAATTGCAAATGAACCTACTGAAAAATTTAATTATGATGTTACTGAAATTATAATATATTCAGATCAAGCATATGTGATAGAAGCGGCAGATGATATAAAGAATATCCTGGGAGTTGGTAATATAACTACAAAAGAAAATCCGGCTGTAGAGTCGGATATTATTATAATACTGGGGGCAGATTATAAATCCTTGGGAGCTGGAACAGAAGATTCAGAAGAGGCAGACGGAGTTATAGAGATCAATATTTTAAACGGAGAAGGTACGGCTCTTCTGGCGGATACGGCCAAGGGAATACTTGAGGATTATTTTAATGCTGAGAAAGAAGTTTTAAAAGTTGTCGAAACAAAAAATGCCGATAACTGGAATTATACGCAGACAGAAATAATATTGTTTGATTCTAAGGAAAAAGTCAATAAACTGGCTCAACAAATACAGGAAAGGCTGGGTGTAGGAATAATAAAGTATTCCGATGATAATGTGGATAATGTGGACATCAGTATAATTTTAGGGAGTGATTATACAAGTCAGTGATAAAAAGAATAGCGAAGGGCAGGAACTCTAAGCCGGAAGTGGTGGATATAAGTTCAATAGTAAAAAAAGTTGCCAGAATAGCTGATGAAAAAAAGGCGGATTATATAAAAATCCTGGATATGAGGTCCAGATTGATTATCACTGATTACTTTGTAATAATCAGCGCAAGAAATACCAGACTAACCAAAAGAATACAGGAAGAAATCTATATAAATCTTAAAAAAGACAAGCGGTTTCCCATAAATATAAGCGGATTTTCCGAGGGAAATTGGATACTTGTTGATTATGATGATTTTGTGATCCATATTTTTACTAACGAATTTAAAGAATACTACAAGCTTGAAAAATTGTGGAGAGATTCTAAGGAAATTAAATGGAATTGAGTTTTTTTAAAATAATCTGGAAAGGAATAAGATTTGGGGAAAATACCGGCAGATGAAGTCTACAACCCGCATGAAATAGAAAAAAGATTGGTCAGAAGATGGGAAAAAGAAAAAATATATTCACTTAAATATAGTAAAGATAATCTAAAATATTATGTCCTTGAGATGTTCCCCTATCCTTCAGGAGAACCCCATATGGGTCATGCCAGAAATTATACTATAGGAGATGTTATAGCCAGAGTTTATTCCAGAAGAGGATATAATGTACTGCATCCCATTGGATTTGATGCTTTTGGGCTTCCTGCAGAAAATGCTGCTATAAAAGGCGGGGTACACCCGAAAGAGGGTACTATGGGCAGCATAGAAAAGATGAGAAAAGCTCTCAAGTCTATGGGGATGAGTTATGATTTCGACAATGAAATAATAACATCTGATCCTGATTACTACAGGTGGACACAATGGTTCTTCCTATTGTTTTACAAAATGGGTCTTGCAGAAAAGAAAGAAGCACCGGTTAATTGGTGTAATTCATGCCAGACTGTTCTGGCAAATGAGCAGGTAATTTCGGGTAAATGTGAGAGATGTGATAGTCCTGTTGAAAAGAGGGTATTGTCCCAGTGGTTTTTTAAAATAACAGATTATGCTCAGAGGCTTATTGATGATATGGAACTGCTTAAAGACGGCTGGCCTGAAAGGGTCCTTACCATTCAAAAAAATTGGATTGGAAGAAGCGAAGGAGCTCAGGTTGACTTTAAACTTGACGGTAATGAAGATATCTCTATTCCAGTGTTTACTACAAGGCCTGATACGTTATTTGGGGTAACCTTTTTTATTCTTGCCCCCGAACACCCGCTTGTGGATAAGATCACAGTGGATGGAAAATATAAGGAAGATGTAAAGAAAGTCAGGAATATGATTTCAGGGCAAAGTGATATTGAACGCGGTTCGGTTGAAGTTGAAAAAATAGGATGTTTTACAGGGAGATATGTCATAAATCCTTTGAACGACCGGAAAGTTCCCATATGGATTGCAAATTATGTTTTACTGGAATATGGGACTGGTGCAATAATGGCAGTTCCTGCTCATGATGATAGGGACTTTGAGTTTGCATCCAAGTATGGTATCCAAATAAAAGAGGTGATATCCACTGACGGCAAGGAACATAAAAAACTAAGTGCTGCATATACCGGTGAAGGGGTGATGATAAATTCCGGAAAATTCAGCGGCATGGAATCGAAAAAGGGAAAAAAAGAAATCACTTCTTACATTGAAAAAAATAATGCGGGAAGTTTTTACGTAAATTATAAATTAAGGGATTGGCTTATTTCAAGACAGAGATATTGGGGTGCTCCCATTCCTATTATATATTGTGACAAGTGCGGTATTGTCCCCGTACCGGAAAAAGACTTGCCTATACTTCTTCCCTACGATATAGATTTCAAGCCTAAGGGGTTGTCGCCACTTTTTTATTGTAAAGAATTCGTAAATACTGTTTGTCCCAGGTGTGGGGGAGAGGCTAGAAGAGAAACGGATACAATGGATACTTTCGTTTGCTCTTCGTGGTATTTTTTAAGATACTGCAGCCCGCATAATGACAAGGCTGCTTTTGACAGCATAGAAGTAAGCTACTGGATGCCGGTAGACCAATATATAGGTGGAATAGAACATGCCACCATGCATCTTATATATTCAAGATTTTTTACTAAGGTGTTATATGATAAGGGACTTATAAAATTTAAAGAGCCTTTTATGAAATATTTCCCCCATGGTGTTGTAAATTTGAACGGGCAAAAAATGTCAAAGTCCAAAGGTAATATTGTCAATCCCTCCGAAATTTACAATAAATTTAGCGCAGATACTTTAAGACTGTACATACTCTTTATGGGACCTGCCGGCAGTCCGGTTGACTGGAGTGACAGTGCGGTAGAGGGAACAAACAGATTTTTAAAGAGATTATGGAAGCTGGCAGTCAGAAATATAAAGCTGTCAGGCAGTACTGAAGTTGATATCAATAAGGAACTTAAAAAGCAAAAATTGACTGATTTTGAAAGAGAGCTGTATAGAAAGCTGCATCAGACTATAAAGAAGGTGACTGAGGATATTTTGAATAGATTCAACTTCAATACAGCTATAAGCGCTGTTATGGAACTAGTCAATCTGATGTACAAATACGAGGAGGATATAAGAGATAATAAGAAAAACACTGTGCTGGTAAGGGAGTTGACCAGTAAGCTGCTGATACTGCTGTCACCCATAATCCCATTTATTACCGAAGAATTGTGGATGAAAGCCGGAAACTCAGGTAGTATTCATAAAGTCCCCTGGCCTGATTATGATAAAGAAATTGCAAGAGAGGAACTGGTCACTGTAATATTTCAGGTAAATGGAAAACTCAGAGACAGAATGGATCTGCCCCTGAATGCATCTTCAGAAGAGATTGAAAAACATGCTCTTTCCTCCGAAAAGATAAAGAAATTCATAGGGGGCAAGGAGATCATCAAAAAAATAGTTATCCCCAATAAGCTTATCAATATTGTGGTTAAGGATTAGGAGAAAGGTAAGAACATATTTGTTATTTACTTGAAGACTCTAT
The DNA here is from genome assembly GCA_964578625.1 of uncultured Actinomycetota bacterium. GTDB lineage: Bacteria > Actinomycetota > Humimicrobiia > Humimicrobiales > Humimicrobiaceae > CAZBSE01. The sequence continues at coordinate 40,043 of CAZODQ010000010.1, read as the reverse complement.
CAGCTTCAGTATTGAACTGCAGAATGCAGGAAGATCATCAGGAGTTCTGGAAGTCACAAGATTTCCGTCTACAATTACCTCGCTGTTTATATACTCGCCACCGGCATTCTTTAAATCTGTGGCTATTGCCTTATATCCAGTGACTTTTTTACCCCTGATTATATCGGCTTCTGCAAGCATCCATCCCCCGTGGCAGATCGCCGCCACGATTTTACTCTGAAGAGAAGCATTTTTTACCACATCGACCATATCCTTATTGATCCTCATTTTATCGGGTGCATATCCTCCGGGAATTATTACCGCGATTACGTTATCAAGATTGATCTGTGAGGCAGAAAGGTCTGATTTTAAAACTACCCCGAATTTACCTCTGTATTCCTTGCCTTTTTCCGGACCTACTGTCTTTACACCATATCCAGCCTCTTTGAATCTATAGTATGGATATACTGCTTCTTCGTCTCTGAATCCATTTTCGATTAATAACAATATTGTTTTAGCCATAGCCCTTTCTTTACTAAATAGGACTTCCTGATAATCTCGAGCCCTTATAGTCTTCGGCCTACTTTGTGAAATTCAAAGCTTTTGATAAGAATTCGGTTGCTTCTAATATTTCTATAATTACAGGTTTTTTATTATACGAGAAGTGTATATTGATAGGCCCCGCCTGTTCGACATATTCTATTTCTTCGTCTGAAAGTATTATAATTAAAATGTCAGCTTCTCTGCTGTATTTAAACCTCAAATCTTCTCCTTTTGTCTGCTGGATTATTTCTGTTTTATTAATAATTATAGTTCTTTATGTTTTTCTTTTATTATAATAGTTAATAATTGTATCATAATATTTAATAATATCCACTATAATTTTATTTTTTTTATATTTAGAAGCTGCTTTATATTTCTTAACTGTCTAGTTTGCAGCATTTAAAGATAAAAAGGTCATAGAATGATCAAATTTTATACTTTAAAATTATTAGTATTATGCTATAATGCAAATATACAATAGCATAAATGTTTAAACCATACTAAATGAATTTACTTGATTTTAAGGAAAAAATAAGCAGGGTGAGATTCTTTATTGATAAAATCAAATATAGGAGAAAAAAGCATTTCTATTTTATTGTTCCTGGATTTATTTTTTTAATAGCGACTTCTTTTATTGTCATTTTTATAAACCAGCAGCTTGAGATCAAAAGGAAGGATAATATTCTTAAAAGTTATTATTCGGAAGATGATGAGACCATTAGTGATATTGAAAGTAGTGGAGAATCTTGTGACGAAATCAGAATGAAGCCTGAAGAGGAAAGCATTAAATCAGGCAGCTCAGCAGATTTGGAAGAAACGGGGGATTATGGAAGCCTGCTTCAGACAAGTGGTATTATAAAGGTTTATATATGCGGTGAAGTCAAAAATCCTGGAGTTTATGATATAGAAAATGGATCAAGGGTAATAGACATTTTAAAACTTGCAGGCGGACAAATGGAAGATGCCTGCCTGGAGGTTATTAATCTTGCAGAGAGGGTAATTGACGGACAGAGGGTTTATATTCCGTCACTGGAGGAAATAAGCAGCAGCGGCTACCTTTTATTTGAAAGCAATTATTCAGAGAGTCAAAACTATCAGGAAAACAGAATCGTAAATATCAATAAAGCAAATCTGAAAGAGCTGGAATCACTGCCCGGGATTGGTCCTGTAACTGCAAAAAGTATCATTGATTACAGAAATAAAAACGGCCTATTCAGAGTAAAAGAAGAACTAAAAAATGTTACAGGTATAGGCGAGAAGAAGTATGAAAAAATTGAGCAGTTTATATCTATTTGAATAGTATAAAGCAGAAAACACTATTATTCCTTTTCAGGGAATTTTATCTTTTCTGGGCCGCTGGATTAACCATAGGGGTCCATACAGGCAGCGTATATAATTTTTATAATCTCTATATTTTCAAGGTAGGAACTGTATTTATTTTACTGATGTTGATCTTAGAGGTTATGACAGCCAAGAGGCTTTTAAGATGCGGGGTCCCTTCAGGTTTATCCGGCATCAGCGGGACCGGCGGTAAGTCAGGAAGCTGCCGGACAATGGCAAAAGCATTTCCATCTGATCCTAAAAGGAATAATTTAAAACTTGCTACTCAGATTATAATCCCCTTTTTAATCCTGCTGGTAATTGGAAATTTAATTGCTGGTATATGTCAGTACGGGCAGGGTAAAGAAATTTTATTATCTATATACAAGAACAAGGATTTTTACAATAATGATATTATTATAGAAGGAAGAGTTTCAAGTCATCCCGACTATAATTTCGGTGATTTAAATTTTTTACTGGAAGTGGGAAGTGTATATGTCTTGGACCGCGATAGGAATTTAAAAGGATTCTCTGCTGTGAATGAACCACTTAGTGTCAAATTGGATAATACAGGGACTAAATCTATAAGTAGGGACGATTATTTAAGGCTTAGAGGAAATTTAAATGAAAAGGATTTAAAAGAATTTAAAACAGGGAGTTATAGTTATCTGTCCTTTACTGCCGGTAGCGGGGATATTGAGAGGATCGAATGCACGGATTTAGTTTCAAGAGTGTTCGATCTCAGGAGAAAGCTTTATCATTGTATAAAAAACACCTTCTATAAGAGTTTGAAAATTGAAAATGCCTGCATAGCTGAAGCTTTAATACTCGGTAACAGAAATAATATCCCTGGGCAACTGTCGGAAAATTTTAAGAGATGCGGTGTATATCATCTATTTGCTATTTCAGGGTTACATATTTCTTTTTTTATATCTCTGATATATTTACTACTTAAAAAGATAAGGCCGGCTTTCGTTGTATTCTGGACCATAGTTATATTATTAATTATGTACAATTTTTTAGTCGGGGAAAAAGCCAGCACATTGAGAGCTTCAATCATGTTTATTTTTATACTTTTAGCCTCAAATTGGAATAGGGAGCATAATAACAGATTTTTACTGTATCTTTCCTATATCATAATGATACTTTTTAATCCCTATTTTATATATGACTTGGGATTCTGGATGTCATACAGTTCGATGGCAGCATTGATTTTCATTTACCCGGTTGTGAAAAAAATAACCGGTAAGATTTTCCCTTCGTTAAAACGTAAAAGGAATTTTTTTCTAAAAATTTGCCTTATGACTTTTTCCATACAGGCAGTTCTTTTCCCTATTTTAGCTTACTTTTTTAAGGAAGTTTCTTTGATCTCACCTGCTGCCAATATTTTGATACTGCCTGCTTTTTATATTCTTCTTTTTATTCTGATGGCCTCTTCATTTACAAGTATAATATGGCCTCCTGTAGGCTGTTTTATACTGAAACCATCTGCTGTTTTTTTTGGATATATCTTAAAAACGGTAAAAGTTTTAGGTAGACCGGATTTTTTTATTTTAAATTTTGATAGTTTCCGGATAAAAAATATAGCAGTTTACTATATAATATTCCTGGTCATATTATCTGCAGCACTTATAATTATTAGAAGAACCTGTGTTGATAAAAGCAGCCATAGTTAACATAAATTACTATATATATGAATATGAAGGATAATAAATCAATAAGGGAGCCTATCAAGCTTGAGAAACTTCAGCCCTGCTATCTATATATAAGCAGCAGTGATTCAGTGCTGGATGACAGGGTGGAGGGTATTAGAAATTTCCTTGAGGGGAAGATCAATCTTGATACGGATTTTAAGATATTTAATGGGGCGGAAGGTATCGAAGACGAAGAATTTGAAAATTATATAAGTACCCCTTCTTTATTCTCTCCAAAAAAAATAGCAGTAATAAAATTCATTGAGAAAGTTTCAGTATCACTGCAAAAGAAAATAGTGGAATTAATCTCGATAAATAATAAACAGGGTTCAGGTGTGATTTTTATTCTCACTTCGGCAAAGCAGAAATTTAATACTAAACTAATGGATCTGATTAAAAAAGCCAGCAATATTAAGCAGTTAAGAGCACTGGAGGTTAGTGACCTTAAAAACTGGCTGGTGAAAAGATCCGGGTCTGATGGGATAGTATTTACCGATGGGGCTGCATCACTTTTAATAGAAAATATAAATCTGGATTTAAATTTACTTAAAAAGGAGTATGAAAAGCTTTATGATTATATAAGTTCGGAAACTAAAAAAGTAATTGATGAAGATACTGTCAGGTTTTTGGTAAAACGTGTTTACTCAATGAAAGTTTTTGATCTGGTAGATTGTGTAGGTAAACAGGACAAGAAAGGCAGCCTTGAAGCACTGAGATCCTTACTGGAAGAAAATCAGAACATGATAGGTCTGGTAACCTTACTCCATAGAATGTTTAAATGTTTTCTGTATATTAAATCCGGGAACGGCAGGTCATCAGTAACAGGTTATATTGAAGACAATATGAAGGTTCCTCCATATTATATAAGTAAGATGGTGAGTAGATATATCAAATGGAGCAGTAATTATGAACAGGCTGAAATAATCAAAGTATTTGAACTATTGAATGATTATGACATCAGGCTTAGAAGTGGTGCCGGACAGGATGATCACTTGATTAAAAAATTGATATTGGAAATCGTGGATATAAGTGTCTAAATAACAACCTCAGTTTATTTTTACAGCAATCTGCACTGTTTGGATAAAAGACTTGGTTATTGTTTTTTTATGGAATTTACAAGTTTTGCTGCTTTTGATTTTTTGTTGGCTGAAAAATTCTTATGAACTGCTCCATTCTTGGCTGCCTTATCCAGGTGTTTAAAAAGTATATTAAGGTTATTTTCAGCTTCTTTTATACTCTTTTTATTTACAGCTTCAGTAAGTTTTTTTTGATCGGTCTTTATTCTTTCTTTAAGCAATTTATTTCCGGTTCTTCTTTTAATGTTCTGTCTATCTCTTTTTTCCTGTGATTTTATATTTGGCATCTAATTATTCCCTCTCATGTGACTGTCAGTTTTAAACGAGGATACATTTTAACATTTTTTTAAATAAATAAAAATATTTATTACAACGCCGATTTAAATGATATAATACGTTTTTTAATAAAATCTGTAATATAATGTATTTATGGATGAAGACTATTTGCTATCAAGAAAGAGGATTTTTAGTGCCACATTTCTTGTGGTAATAGCTATTCTGCTGTCAAAGATTTCCGGGCTAATAAGAGATCAAATAATGGCCGGCTATTTTGGTATCACCTATGAAACCGATGCATTTACCTGGGCTTATTTCATTCCCAATCTATTCAGGATACTAATTGCTGAGAGTCTGATAATTGCAGCATTTATACCGATATATTCTGCATATTTAAAGAACGACAGGAAAAGCGATTTAAGGATTTTCGTTAATTCGGTCATAAATATAATGGCTGTGGTGTTTTTTGTTATTTCTATTATTATATTTATTTTTTCTCCTGAAATAGGAGTTATTCTTTCAAGAATTGCAGATAACCAGATGGATGTATATAAGTTTATAGTGATGAATAGAATTATGATATTCTCTCTTATTCTGATGTCAATGTCCGGCCTAGCTACAGGCATATTAAACTCACATAATATTTTTACCATTCCTTCACTTGCTCCTTTTGTGATGAATATAATTACAATAGGTTCCGTTATTTTATTTTTTAACCGCATGGGAATATACGGCATGGCTGTCGGAGTGATGGCAGGCTCAATACTTCATTTTGTAATACAGATACCCCAGCTTAGATTATCACCTTTAAGATACAGGTTTAAAATTGATTTCAAACATGAAGGAGTCAGAGAAATTTTCTCGCTTATGCTGCCGATCCTATTAAGTTTAGGCGCAGTCCAGCTGAATAATGGTGTGGATAACTTTTTTGCCTTAAGTCTTGGAGGAGGGAATACTACTGCTCTGACATTATCATGGAGAGTGGCAAATCTTCCTCTTGGTGTATTTTCAGTGGCAATTGTTACCGTATTATATCCTTTGATATCGAGACAGGCAGCCGGGGATGATATCAGAGGAATAAAAGAGAGCTTTTCATTGGGTGTCAGGGAAATCGGGTATATAATGCTTCCGGCAGCTGCAGGATTGGTAATTTTAAGCTATCCTATTATAAAGGTACTGTTTGAGCATTATAATTTCACTCCCGAGGATACAAAGAAAGTGGCATATATTTTAATATTTCATAGTCTTGGTCTTGTATTCTTTGGATTGCTTATGATTTTAAACCGTATCTTTTATGCATTTAAAAATGTAAAAACTCCTCTTAAAGTTGCAGGTGTTTCAATAGTTATCAATTTTGTTCTGGATTGGATTTTGATAAGGTATATGGATGTAAGCGGACTTGCTCTTTCAACAACTCTGGTCGCACTGTTTAATGTGGCAGTCCTGATTATAATACTCAAGAAAAAGATCGGGAGTTTCGGCGGGAGAAGGATATTTGTATCATATGGCAAGATCCTTGCTGCGGCAGCCGTGATGAGTACTGTACTGTATTTTTTATGGAACTGGATTGATAATTTTGCTTATCGTGGTCTGTGGGAACTTATACTCCTTTTATCTTCGGCAATCATTGTTGGTACTGGTATTTATATAGCCTGTACATTTTTATTTAAAATGGAAGAGATAAGATTTGTAGCGGGGCTGTTCAGGAGGTTTAAAAAGAATACATAAACCTATAAAATAGGTTATTTTATTATTTATGACAGACAGTAGATTAATAAGAAATTTTTCAATAATTGCCCATATAGACCATGGTAAATCTACCCTGGCGGATAGAATTTTGGAGATAACTGAGACTGTAAGCCGGAGGGAGATGCTGAACCAATTTCTGGATGATATGGAACTTGAAAGAGAGAGAGGTATTACAATAAAGGCTCATTCTGTAAGGGTGCTTTATAACAACAAAGCAGACGACAGGCAGTATATATTTAATCTGATCGATACACCCGGCCATATTGATTTCAGCTATGAAGTTTCCAGAAGCCTTGCTGCCTGTGAAGGCGCGATACTGGTGGTTGATGCTACCCAGGGGATACAGGCACAAACTCTGGCAAACGTTTATCTGGCAGTTGATAATGATTTGGAAATTATTCCGGTTATCAATAAGATTGACCTGAAAAGCGCAAGGATTGACGAAGTTGCAATGGAACTTGGAAGTGTGCTCGGTATCAAGGAAGAAAGAATACTGAAAGTCAGTGCAAAGACCGGCTACGGGATCGAGGAAATACTGGAAAGAATTGTAAGTGACATACCTCATCCGGACGGAAACCAAGATGGCCCGCTGCAGGCATTGATCTTTGATTCACAGTACAATTCTTATAGAGGCGTAGTTGTCCTTATAAGGATAGTAGAGGGCTCAATAAACAGGGGCGATAGGATCAGATTTATGGGAGAAGGTCTCACCAGTGAAGTTGAGGAAGTTGGGATATTCGGACCTGATATGATAAAGAAAGAAGTGCTCACTGCAGGTGAAGTAGGATATATTATTACAGGGATCAAGGAAGTAGGAAATATTATGGTGGGTGATACTGTAACTTCTAAAGAAAATCCTGCTGTGGTAAGTCTGCCGGGATATAGAAAGCCAAAGCCTATGGTATACTCAGGCCTGTTCCCTCTGGAAGGAGGAGATTACGAGGATTTAAAGGATGCTCTGGGGAAACTTTCACTGAATGATTCCTCTCTGGATTTTACACCCGAAGTCTCAAGTGCACTTGGTTTCGGGTTTAGGTGCGGTTTTTTAGGACTGCTGCATATGGAAATTGTAAAAGAAAGGCTTGAAAGGGAGTATGGTCTTAAACTTTTAACATCAGCACCTACCGTGGTTTACAGGATAACAAAAAGCGATAACTCGGTAATTGAAGTAAAAAGACCCTCCGATTTCCCGGTTCAGGAAAAAATGTTGAAGATAGAAGAGCCGTATGTAGAAGCAACCATAATCACACCCAAGGATTATATCGGGGAAGTAATGAAGTTGGTAAATCAAAAAAGGGGTGATTTTAAGGATATGCAGTATATCTCACTGGAGAGGGTTGAAATCAAATACTCCATACCGCTTTCGGAAATAATTGTAGATTTTTTTAATATCTTAAAGTCAATAACTTCCGGATTTGGCTCACTGGATTATGAGCTTCTTGAGTACAGACCTTCTGACCTGGTGAAGCTGGATATACTGGTAGCCGGTGAAAAAGTTGATGAACTTTCTGTCGTGGTCCATAAGGAAAAATCTTATCTTCTGGGAAGGGAGATAACCCAGAAGTTAAGGAAGTTGATACCACGGCAGAATTTTGAAGTGCCAATACAGGCAGCAATCGGCAAGAGAGTAATCGCCAAGGAGAGAATTGTTCCCTATAGAAAGGATGTCACTGCAGGGCTTTATGGCGGAGATGTGACCAGGAAGAGAAAGGTACTTCAAAAACAGAAGGCAGGTAAAAAAAGAATGAAAAAGATTGGGAGAGTTGAGATACCGGCCGAAGCTTTTATGAGTTTTTATGAATTAGATATTGATAAGTAGCATCAAAAGAATATCTTTTGCCGGAGCAGTCTCCCCCCGATTTATTGTTTTTTCTTAGGTTTATGTTTTATAAAATATTTTAATTTAGTAAAATAATAGATACTTTAATAAAAAATTAATAATAGTAAGGAGATCTATGATGAAAAAAATAATAGCACTGGCAGTTATATTAAGTCTAGCGGTTTTTTTAGTGTTCTCTGCCGGTGGATGTTCTAAAGTAGGGCGGAGGGTTGCGGAATCAATCTCGGAAAAGACGATAGAACAGGCCGTTGAAAAGGGTATCGAAAGTGAAGGCGGACAGGCTGACGTAGATATATCGGAAGAAGGGGTCAGCATTAAAACGGATGAAGGTACAACTTCCTGGGGAACAGGCACGGAAATGCCTGAAAATTTTCCGAAAGTCGTCCCCGTATATCCTGATATGACACCTGTATCTACCATGTCCTGGCAAGAGGAAGGTAAAGATTTTTTTGTGATAGGTTTTGAAACAGATGATCCGGGAGAAAAAGTATATAACTGGTATATGGATAAGTTTCCTGCTGAAGGTTGGACTGTAGAATATAACGCATCAAGCACAAGCGATGGTGGAAATTTTTATCAAGTCGTGGCAGATGACGGAACATATTTAACGGCTGTTGCGATTACGGAAGAAAGTGGTAGTGCAACTTCTGTAGGTCTAAATGTGGGTTATAAATAGTAAATATCAAGGTAACCGTACTGGTACAACGGAAGATCTATTCATAACATGTAAAATGCATAGTTAAAAAATAAGGAGAAATAAAATGGGAAGGCAGATTCTTAACAGGACTGTCTTTCCATTTTGCTTTTTAAAAGCGCATATAATATAATTTCTAAAATCGGTAATTTTTATTTTTATTTTTAAATCTTTGACGCGGAATTTTTAAAGTTTAAAAGGTTGTAATTTTAATAATGAACAACCAAAAAAAATATTTGATTAAGTTCGTTCCAGGTAGCAAATCCATAAAAGTTCCCCAAAATTATAATCTAAAGCAGGCTATACTTGACAGTGGGATTCATATCGATTCATCATGCGGAGGTGTTGGGACCTGTGGGAGATGCAGGGTGCGTGTAAAAGAAGGTAAAGTAAGTACCAAGAGGTCCAAGTTTATATCTCCAAAGCAAAAAGAGGCGGGTTATGTGCTCTCATGTCAGTCCAAAGTGCAGGGTGATTTAATTGTTGAAATACCACGGCAGAAAAAAGCGGGAGCTAAAATAGAGAAGGGGAGATTTGCTGATATCAAGTCTAAATCATATTCCGGCATAAGCACGGAGGAATTCCTGTCTGTTGAAATAAAGCCCTGGATAGAAAAAGAGACTATATCTGTCAAGAAGCCGTCACTCAGTTCCGGGACCAGTGATCTGTTCAGACTTAAAAAAAGCATCAGAGAAAATATGGATATAGAAAATTGTACCGTACCAATCCACATAATAAGGCAGCTGCCCCAGGTTTTAAGAGAGAAGGATTGGGAAGTCACGGTCATAGTGGATAAGGAAAACAGTACCCTTATTGATATCCAGCCGGGCAGTTCAGGCAAGGAACGCTACGGCCTGGCCCTGGATATAGGGACCACATCGCTGGTAATATATTTGGTAGATTTGGGAAATGGAAAAATAATCAGTTCGGAGTCTGAATATAACCCACAGATAAGATTTGGCGAAGATATTATCAACAGGATAATCTATGCCAACAGGAATGGTGGGTTAGATAAGTTAAGAGGTGTAATAGTAGATTCAATCAATGATCTGATCTTGAAGCTGCTGGCAGGTTCAAATGTAAATGTGGACAGCATCATTTCCGTAATGGTCTCTGGAAACTCTACGATGATGCATCTTTTTTATGGAGTCCCTCCCAGATATATAAGGGAGGAACCATATGTCACCGTGGCTAATAAGTTTTCAAATTCTACTGCAAAAGAGATCGGAATAAAACATATAAAGAATGCCTATGTGTACAGCATCCAGGGAGTAGCAAGTTATCTTGGAGGTGATATAGCATCAGGTATTCTGGCAACCGGAATGTATAAGGATAAAGAATTGGCCCTTTTTTTAGACCTGGGTACCAACGGTGAACTGGTAGTGGGAAATTCCGAATGGATGATGGGATGTTCTTGTTCTGCAGGTCCTGCTTTTGAAGGCGGAGGGGTAAAATGCGGGATCAGAGCAATAGATGGAGCAATAGAAAAGGTTTCAATTGATCAGCAGACATATGGGTGCAAGGTCGGGGTCATTGGCGGAGGTAAACCCAGGGGTATATGCGGCTCAGGGCTGATTGATATGATTGGAGAGATGTATCTTAAGGGTGTGATTGACAGAAAAGGCAAATTTAATATGGACATAGGGAATAAAAATCTTAAATGTGTCAATAATGATTGCCAGTATGTGCTTGTAAAGAGTAAGGATAGTGCGACTAAAAAAGATATATATATAAGTGAGGTTGATATTAATAATCTAATCAGGGCAAAAGCAGCTATTTATGCCGGGATAAAGACACTGCTTGAGGAAGTCGATCTAAGTATATATGATCTTAAGAAAATATATATAGCAGGCGGACTTGGGAAGCACCTTAATATTAGAAATGCTGTAGTTATAGGGATGCTCCCGGATATAGATATTAATAAATATTTTTTTATGGGAAATACTTCAGTGACAGGAGCTTACCTGAGCCTGCTCTCAGAAGATAAATACAGGCAGAGTTCGAAAATCGCAGAGCATATCACATATATTGAATTGAGTGTAAATATGAAATTTATGGAAAGATATGTGGCAGGTTTATTTTTACCCTATACAGATATGAAGGACTTTCCGACAGTAGAGGAAAGTATTTATTCACCTAAAAGCAGGAAAAAAAGAGGAGCTAAATAGAGAGGTTTTTTATATAAATGAGTATTAAGATAGCTTTGGCTGGAAAAGGCGGTACAGGTAAGACCACCACAGGCAGCCTTATTATAAGAAACCTTATTGAAAAAAATAAGGGTTCGATTCTGGCATTGGATGCCGATCCCAACTCAAATCTAAATGAATTACTCGGAGTCAGTGTCTCAAATACAGTAGGCATGATAAGAGAAGATTTCAAGAAAAAGGCACCCCGGATGACAGGAGGTATTTATAAGGACCAAATGGTAGAAATGGATATACACCAGTCATTGATAGAGGGCAGGGGATTTGACCTTTTAGTGATGGGAAGGGGAGAAGGTCCCGGCTGCTATTGTTATGCTAATAATCTTTTTAAAAAATATATAGATATCCTGCAGGATAATTATGATTATATTATTATGGATAATGAAGCAGGTATGGAACATCTTAGCAGGAGGACAACCAGCAATGTCAATTATCTTCTTATAATCTCAGATCCTTCTCCAAAGGGCATACTTACCGCATCAAGGATAAGGGACCTGGCAGGGGAAATAAATATCAATGCGGAGAAAATATTCCTGGTGGTATGCAGGGTTGACGGAAAAATAGATGATAGGCTTAAGAATTATATAGAGGAAAGGAAGCTCGATCTACTGGGCATTATAAATATAGATAATAACATTTATGAAATGGATATTAATGGCAGGTCCGTATTTGATATCCCGAAGGAAAGTCTGTCACTAAAACAGACTTTAGAGATGGTGGAAAAACTTAAGCTGTAGTCTTTAAAATCAGGACATGTACTAAAAATTACCATAGTCTTACAACTTGAAATTTGAGATTCTTAATATATAATATAGGAAATTGTTCGCTTTGTGCACAAATGTTCATTAATAGATCTTTAGATATCAATACTGCACGATCAGAGATTTTGGAACAACCTGGAGTTTTATATTGAAAGTGATAGAATGTTTTAGATTATTATTTGTTTTAAGTAATATATTGCCTGATTAAGCAAAAATTATTAATTGGAAGAGAGGTGGAGAGAGGTTGGGTTTTCAAGTTCCGAAAAACACATATAATGGAAAAATAAATGTGGCAAAACTAGGTAAAGGTGATAATGAAATTAAAGTTGGTGGAGAGACTGCCCTGCCCTTTTACAGCTTTGAAGGTGAGATACCGAATAGTCCTATTATTGCTATTGAGGTCTATGACAGGAAACCCACTGATTGGCCGGAAAATGTCAGCAAGTACTATAGTGATGTTTTTGATGACCCTGTAAAGTGGGCTAAGAAGAGTATCAGCCAGTATGGCGCAGACGCCATATGTTTGAATCTTAAAAGTATTAATCCTGATGACGGTGATATAAGTCCCGAAGACGCCGCGGAACTTACCAGAAATGTAATGGAATCAATTGAGAAACCTTTGATAGTATACGGAGCCGGGCCAATGGAAAAAATTTCTGAGGTGATGAAAAAAGTTTCTGAAAATAATAAAGACAGCAATATTCTAATAGGTTGGGTAGAAGAGGATAATTATAAGACTATTGCTGCTGCGGCAATAGCTTACAATAATAATGTTGCCGCAGTAAATTCTCTTGATGTAAACATTGCAAAGCAGTTAAATATATTACTTACTCAGTTAGGATTACCTGCAGATAGAATAATTATGGATCCTGCAAGTTCAGGTCTTGGGTATGGGATTGAATACTGCTATTCTGCTATGGAGAGACTGAAAGTCGCTGCATTGATGCAGGATGACAAGATGACTCAAATGCCTATTATTAATAATATTGCTCCTGAGATATGGAAGGTAAAAGAAGTCAAAGAAAGCCAAAAAGATTATCCTCAGTGGGGTGACCAGGAAGAAAGAGGAATAAACTGGGAGACAATATCATGCATGAGCCTGCTGCTTTCAGGGTCTGATATTTTAGTGATGAGGCATCCAAAGGCAGTAAGCCTGATAAAGGAAATAATAAGTGAATTGCTTTAACAATTTTTTAAATATAAGGGATGTGTTAATAAGATGGTAAAGAATGAAAATAATAAAAGCCCTGTTGGATTAAGCGATGATAAGGCTGTTTTAGAGATAATGGATAGCATGGCTGCAAAGGAAATAAAGACAGCTTTTGACAGAGCACAGGATTTGAAGTGCTGCCCCATTGGTACAGGAGTTTCAGGAATATGCTGTAAGAACTGTGCAATGGGTCCCTGCAGAGTGACAGGAGATAAAACAGGTCTCTGCGGTGCAACCCCTGGGACTATTGCCGCCAGGAATCTGGCGCGTCATATTGCGGCAGGTGCTGCAGCACACTCTGATCATGGAAGAGACCTTGCACATTTACTTGGCCTGGTAGCGGAAGGCAAAGCACCGGGATTGGAAATTAAAGATGAATTAAAACTACTGAAGTTTGCTAAAAATCTTAATATTAAAATAGACGACAGGGATATAAAAGAAATTGCCAAAGAGACCTCCGAAAAGGCACTCTCTCTTTTTGGCCAGCAGCATGGAGAAGTAGATCTAATAAAAATGGCTCCCAGGAAAAGGCAGGAATTGTGGAGGAAGAATAATGTGATACCCAGAGGCGTAGATAGGGAAATAGTAGAAATAATGCACAGGACTCATATGGGTGTCGACCAGGAGGCGGAGCATATTTTAGACCAGGCTGTAAGATGTGCCATAGGTGACGGATGGGGCGGTTCTATGATAGCTACCGAGATAACCGATATATTGTTTAATACTCCAAGGGCTGTAAATGCAAGAACTAATCTGGGATGCTTGAAAAAGGATGAGGTCAACCTGGTGATCCACGGTCATGAACCCACCTTATCTGAAATCATTGTTGAGCTCTCAAATGATAAAGAACTTATAGATTATGCCAAAAGTAAAGGTGCCAAAGGGATAAATGTAGTAGGTATCTGCTGTACTGCGAATGAAATATTAATGAGACAGGGAGTAGCCCCTATTGGAAATTTTCTCTCACAGGAAATTGCCATAATGACAGGAGCCATAGAACTGATGGTGGTTGACATACAGTGTATAATGCAGGCTCTTGGTGAGTTGACAAAAAAATTTCATACTAAACTTGTGACGACTTCCCCAAAATGCAAGATTGCCGGTTCTATACATATGGAATTTAAAGATGTCAATGGTTTGGAACTTGCCAGGGAAATAATTAAAATGGCAATAGATAATTTCCCAAAAAGGAAAAAAGAAATAAATATTCCGGAAATAACATCTGATATGGTAGCAGGCTTCTCACATGAATACATAAAATATATGCTGGGTGGAAGATTCAGAGAGTCCTTCAGGCCGTTAAATGATGCCATTATAGACGGAAGGATCCAGGGAGCGGTAGCAGTAGTTGGCTGCAACAATGCCAGACACTGCCATGACTGGTATCATAATTATTTAACAAGAGAACTTATAAAAAGGGATTATCTTGTAGTTTTAACAGGATGTGCGGCAATTTCGACGGCTAAGTGTGGACTGATGGTGCCGGAAGCTATGAAATATGCCGGAGAAGGGCTCCGTTCCATATGCGAAACAGTAGGAATACCACCCATACTTCATATGGGTTCCTGTGTAGATAACTCCAGGATACTTACAGTTTTATCGGAAGTAGTACAGGAAGGCGGATTGGGAGAAGATATAAGCGATCTGCCGGTAGCGGGTATCGCGCCTGAGTGGATGAGCGAGAAGGCATTATCAATAGGTACTTATGTAGCTGCTTCCGGCGTATATACGGTTTTTAGCGGAGAGCCGATTCCTGTTGAGTCCAGCGAGGAGGTAAAAAATATAATGACTGAAGTATGGCAGAAAAAGTACGGAGGCCAGCTTGAATATATTTCAGATATAGAAGAGCTGCTGAATAAAGTAATAAATGTCATACAGGATAAAAGGAAAGCACTTAAGATAGATACCAAGAAGGAAAGAGTTTTACTGGATATGGAAGCAAGGAGGGCTTTAAAAGATGTCTAAAATTATTGCAACAAGTGCCATAGAAGGTGCATACAAAATTTTTAATCGTGCAGAAAAAGAACTTAAGGAATGTCTAAAAAAACATGGAAAAGACCAGAAAGTAGAATTTCCCGATACGGGATATTTTCTTCCGATTATATACAGTATGACGGGGATCAAAGTTGAGAAGTTATCGGATGCCGAAACGGTGCTTGATGAAGTAAAAAGATTACTTCCCCCTGTTCCAAAAAGTAAATTATGGCTGCCCTATTTGGGAGGTACTTTAGATGCCGGTATTGCCACCCTGTGGGCAGAAGAAATAATAGAAGCTATAAAGTATTTAGATGGACCCTCACCGGTAGACGATATCTGGGTGGGTGCTGCAACTGATGTGATCATCAGGGAAAGAGGAATTGAGTTTGTAGACGGGACAGCACCAGGTTTTGCCGCTTGCGTAGGAGCCTGTAAAGACAGCAAAACTGCGGTCAAGATTGCCAGGGAACTTCAAGAAAAAAATATTTATGTTTTTATGTCAGCTTCTACCAATGGTACTACGATGGCCGAACAATTAAAGGAAGAAGGGGTTGAATTAGGATGGGATACAAGACTGGTCCCATTCGGCAAGGATATAAGCGCGACTATTTATGCACTTGGCTTTGCAGCCAGGGCCGCATTAAGTTTTGGCGGGGTTCAGCCGGGTGACTATAGGAGAATGCTGCTTTATAATAAAAATAGGGTATTTGCATTTGTTCTGGCGCTTGGCGAGGTAGATGAAGAGAAATATGCCAATGCTGCCGGTGCCATAAATTACGGATTTCCTACCATAGCCGACACCAATATCCCTGAAATACTTCCCAGGGGAGTGTGTACTTATGAGCATGTGGTTTCTAATGTGCCGGATGATGAGATTGTTTCCAGAGCAATAGAAATAAGAGGTCTTAAAATAACTGTGGAAAAAGTTGATATTCCTGTGGCTTTTGGGCCTGCTTTTGAAGGAGAAAGGGTAAGGAAGGAAGATACCTATATCGAATTTGGAGGAAATAAGAGTGAAGCAGTGGAGTTTCTTCATATGGCTGATTCTTCGGAAGTGGAAGACGGTAAAATTGAGGTGTTCGGCCCGGAAGTTGATGATGTAAAAGAAGGGGGCGTGCTGCCTCTGGGAATTGAAGTATTGGTTTATGGAAGGAAGATGCAGGAAGATTTTGAGCCGGTAATGGAAAGACAGATACATTATTTTATAAACTATGCTACGGGTATATTCCATATGGGACAAAGGGATATATCCTGGATCAGGTTCAGCAAGGAAGCAGTAAAGAGCGGTTTTAAGATAAAGCACCTCGGGACTATACTGCACGCCAAGATGCATTCGGATTTTGGAAATATTATGGATAAGATCCAGATTAAGATCTATACAAATCAGAAAGATGTAGCGGCGCTTAAAAAAAGAGCGAAAGAAGTTTTCAGGACCAGGGACGAAAGACTTAAGAATCTGACAGATGAGTCGGTAGATACTTTTTATTCCTGTTCACTTTGCCAGTCATTTGCACCTAATCATGTCTGTGCTATTTCCCCGGAAAGGCCGGGCCTATGCGGGGCATATAACTGGCTGGACTGCAAGGCTGCTTATGAGATCAATCCTACGGGCCCCAATCAGCCTATTAAAAAGGGCGAGACTTTGGATGAAAATTTAGGCGTATGGAAGGGGATAAATGACTTTGTTTATAAGGCTTCGAACCAGAATCTTGAATCCTTTTCCGCCTATTCAATGATAGTGAATCCCATGACCTCATGCGGCTGTTTTGAAGTGATCGTGACAATACTTCCTTCTACCAATGGTATTATGGCGGTAAACAGGGAACACTCCGGAATGACTCCCAGTGGTATGAAATTCTCTACAATGGCAGGGATGGTTGGCGGAGGTATTCAGACGCCCGGCTTTATCGGGATAAGCAAATATTTTATTGGTTCAAAGAAATTCATAAAAGCTGACGGCGGCCTTAAGAGGTTAGTCTGGATACCCAAAGCCTTAAAAGAGGAGATAAGGGACATACTGGAGGTAAGGGTAAAAGAAATGGGCGTTGAAGATTTTCTGGATAAAATCGCTACCGAAGAGGATGCCGAGACTGAAGAACAGGTACTGGAATGGATAAAAAAGGTAAATCATCCAGTCCTGGAAATGGAACCCATGATGTAAGGATTATAAATATAAGATAGATTATTCTAAATATTAAAGTAAGGAGAGTATTTAAATGGCATTAAGCGGCCTGGAAATATTTAAAAAGTTACCAAAAACAAATTGCAAGGACTGTGGTTTTCCCACCTGTCTTGCTTTTGCAATGCAGCTGGCAGCGGGCAAAGTGGAGCTGGAAAAATGTCCCCATATTTCGGATGAAGCCAAGGAAGCACTTTCGGAAGCTTCCCAGCCCCCGATTCTGAAAGTTGAAATCGGTACCGGAGAAGATTCTTTTATAGTCGGAGAAGAAACAGTACTGTTCAGGCATGATAAGACATTTGTAAACCAGAATGCTTTTGCTGTAACAATAGAAGATGACATGGATAGCGGCAAAATCGAAGAAAAAATCAAAAATATAAATGCAATCGAATACGAAAGAGTGGGCCAGGTCTTAAAAGTGGATGCAGTTTGTATCAAGAACAAATCTAAAAATAAAGATAAATTTTTGGAAGTTACAAGCAAGGTCACCTCTCTTACGAAAAAACCTTTGATCCTGTCATCATTGGATCCTGAAATATTAAAAGCATCGGCTGAACAGTTCAAGGATAATAAGCCGCTTATTCACGCAGCTTCAAGTGACAATATGGACCTTTTTATTGACATCGGTAAAAAGACAAGCTGTCCCATAGCGGTCAAAGGCAAGTCTTTTGAAGACATAGCAGCTATAACTGAAAAAATGCGCAGTGCGGGGATCAAGAATCTTGTGATAGATGTCGGATCGAGAGATTTTAAAAGTGATTTTTATAATCAAATCATATTGAGGATGGCTGCTATAAAGCAGAAAAACAGACTTTTTGGATATCCTACCATAGTATTCCCTGATGAAATGACAGATGATCCTCTAAAAGAGGTTTTAATTACTTCTGTTTTTGTGGCTAAATATGGTTCGATTATTGTTCTATCTAATGCAGACAGTCAAAATATTTTCCCACTGCTTGTATACAGGCAGAATATATATACTGATCCCAGAAGGCCTATGCAGGTGGAACAGAAGATTTATCAGATAGGAAGCCCGGGAGAGGATTCACCGGTTCTTATAACCACCAACTTTTCCCTGACCTATTTTATTATTTCCGGAGAAGTCGAAGCCAGCAAAGTCCCATCCTGGCTGCTGGTCATGAATGTCGAAGGGCAATCCGTACTTACTGCCTGGGCAGCAGGTAAATTTGTTCCTGAGTTGATTGCTCAGTTTGTAAAAAAGAGCGGCATTACGGAGAAGGTAAAGAAAAAGGAAATTGTAATACCGGGTTATGTCGCACAGCTACAGGGAGAATTGGAAGATGAACTGGGAGATGGATGGAAAGTTGTCGTTGGGCCCAGGGAGGCAGGAGAGGTACCGAAGTTCCTAAAAGAGTATGCCAGTAAATAAAATTTTGATAATAAATAAATTTTAAATTAATGAAAGGAGTCTGAAGTTGAGAAGCGATATTGAAATTGCACAGGCAGCGGAGATGAAACCCATCAGGGAGATAGCAGATTCAATAGGTCTGGATGATAAATTTCTAGAATTATATGGAAACTACAAGGCAAAAGTCAGTCTTGATGTCCTTGAAAATTTCAAAGACAGGCCCAACGGTAAATATATAGATGTAACTGCGATAACTCCTACTCCTCTTGGAGAAGGGAAGACTGTAACGACTATCGGGCTGAGTATGGCACTAAATAAAATCGGGAAAAAGACAATAACCTGCATCAGACAGCCGTCTCTGGGACCTGTATTCGGGATTAAAGGCGGAGCTGCCGGAGGAGGATATTCTCAGGTGATACCTATGGAGGATTTCAACTTGCACCTTACCGGTGATATTCATGCAGTAAGCATTGCTCACAATCTTCTCGCAGCCTTTCTTGATACTCATATTATGAAGGGTAATGATTTGAATATAGATCCGTTCAGTATAACTCTGAATAGGGTGGTTGATGTAAGCGATAGGGCGCTGAGAAACATTGTTATAGGCCTGGGCGGAGCTTTAAACGGTATCCCAAGAGAAACAGGTTATGATATTTCCGTTGCTTCGGAGGTCATGGCTATCCTGGCACTTACCACAAGTCTCAAGGATTTAAGGCAGAGGCTGGCCAGAATGGTCGTTGGTTCGACTTTTGACGGCAGGGCGGTTACAGCAGAAGACCTGAAAGTTGCTGGAGCGATGACAGTGCTGCTTAAAGATGCCATAAAGCCTAACCTGCTCCAGACCATTGAACATACCCCGTGTTTTGTTCATGCAGGACCTTTTGCCAATATTGCTCATGGAAACAGCTCTGTTCTGGCTGATCAGGTGGCTATAAAACTGGGAGAATATATTGTAACAGAAAGCGGTTTTGGAGCAGACTGCGGAGCAGAGAAGTTTATGAACATCAAATGCAGATACAGCGGCCTTAAACCTGATGCTGTTGTAATTGTAGCTACTATAAGGGCTTTGAAGATGCACGGCGGAGGATTCGAATTCATACCTGGCCAGGGTGTTGATAAGGAACTTATGGAAAAACAAAATGTTGAAGCAGTCGAAAAAGGCTGTGAAAATCTGGAGAAGATGATAGAGAACATGAAATTGTTCGGAGTACCTGTAGTAGTAGCAGTGAATCATTTTGAATCTGATACGGCGGAGGAGATCGAGGTTGTAAGAGAGAAAGCAAAGGCAGCCGGTGCCGAAGATGCAGTGGTCAGCAAAGTATGGCTGAATGGAGGAGATGGGGGTACAGAACTGGCGGAAGCTGTAGTAAAAGCTGCTGAGAAGCCTTCTGAATTCAAGTTCCTTTATCCTCTGGATTGGCCCATTAAGAAAAAAATCGA
This sequence comes from uncultured Actinomycetota bacterium, assembly GCA_964578625.1. Taxonomy (GTDB): domain Bacteria; phylum Actinomycetota; class Humimicrobiia; order Humimicrobiales; family Humimicrobiaceae; genus CAZBSE01. Next base: position 19,732 of record CAZODQ010000010.1, on the reverse strand, counting down.
AACCATAGCTACAAAAATATACGGAGCTGATGGGGTAGATTATCTGCCTGAAGCTGAAGAGAAGATAAAGCTTTATACCAAACAGGGCTTTGATAAGCTGCCTATATGCATGGCAAAGACACATCTTTCCCTGAGCCATGATCCAAACCTTAAGGGCAGGCCTACCGGATTTAAGGTACCAATAAGAGATGTAAGGGCTTCAGTGGGTGCCGGTTTCCTTTATCCCCTGCTGGGACAGATGAGGACTATGCCCGGCCTTCCGAAAGTACCGGCCGGTACAAAAGTCGATATCGATGAGAATGGAAATATTGTAGGTTTATTTTAAAAAAAAAGTTGTAAATATTTTTAAAAGCACCAGGCCTATTTGCCTGCTTGCAGTAAACCTTCTTTTAAATTTTTAAATTTTAATTGTCTAAAAAAGTATAAGCATTTAAAATAAATATAATATTGTAACAGGAGATACTTAGTAAAAGAGACCGGAGGGGGTGTTTGAAATAGCAAAGTTAATCAGCGGCACGGAGATTTCAAAAGCTATTAAAAATGAAATAAAGCAGGAAGTCGAGGGATTAGTAAGTTCAGAAGGAGTAATACCCGGACTTGCTGTAATACTGGTCGGAGATAATCCCGCTTCCAAGGTTTATGTAAGGAATAAGCAGATAGGTTGTGAAGAGGTGGGTATCAAGTCCGAGGCAATAAAAATGAATGCAGGTGTTTCTACTGAGGATATTTTAATGGAAATAGACAGGTTAAATAATGATAATAATATACATGGAATACTGGTTCAGCTCCCACTCCCTGAGCACGTAGATAAAAATAAAGTCCTGGAGTCAATATTCCCTGAAAAAGATGTAGACGGTTTCCACCCGGTTTCTATGGGTAAGCTTGTAGCGCAACAGGAATGCCTTGTATCTGCCACCCCGTCAGGTATTATGGAAATGCTGAAGCGGGAAGGGATCACTATAAAGGGGAAGGAAGCTACGGTAGTGGGAAGAAGCGTTATTGTGGGAAGGCCGATTACCTTATTATTGATCAATGAATCTGCCACAGTCACTGTCTGCCATACCAAGACAAGGGATATGGCCTATCATACAAAAAATGCTGATATTCTGATTGTGTCTGCCGGAAGGCCGAATCTCATAAACGGAGATATGGTAAAAGAAGGCGCGGTAGTGATCGATGTCGGGATAAACAGGATAGCCAGAGAAGATGCAGATGATGAACTGCTGGAGTGGAGAAAAGCGGATTTTGAAAAGAAAGGCACCACTCTTATAGGTGATGTCCACTTCCTCAGCGTAGAACCTAAAGTAAGCTATATTACTCCTGTCCCCGGTGGTGTAGGACCTATGACTATTGCCATGCTCCTTTCCAATACATTAAAGGCGGCAAAGAATATAATAGGGATTAAATAACGGTTTAAAAAAGATACAGGTAGAATTTGATCCGGCAGTGATTTAAAAAAGTTAAACTACTGAGCTTTCTTTTAAGCTGTCTATATATTTTTTAAGTATTTTTTCTCCTCTTAATTTTAGAAATGTGTCCAGGACCTGCTGGTATCTTTCACATATCGGTCTGCTGTTATCTTTATAAATAAGAATGGAGGCAAAGGCACAGCCTCCCCCGCAGAGAGGGGCGAATTTACAGGTCCTGCATTTTTTAATATTAAGTATGGTCCTATCGGTCCACAACTTTTTTTTATCAGGATAAAACTCAAGTCTGGGGCTGAATCTTCCAATAGCGTACTCCGGGTGTCCTATGGATTCCCCGCAGGCATATATATATCCGTCGGGACAGAAGATAATCATCTCCAGGAGGTTGCTCTCGCAGTTGACAAACTTGGGAGAGACATTTGGCGCACCGCCTGCTAGGTCAAGTATATGCCTCAGCGGTTTGAACTTGTAAAAACCAAATGTATCTTCAAGTTCCGGGTATTCATCATATATTTTAATCAATCTTTCAAGCAGTTTTTCTTCGGGGATTATTACATCGTCATAATCAAGGGTGCTGTGGTCTGTGACCAGTGCCAGCATGATATTGAAATCAGGATGTTTCAGCCAGTTCTTTTTAGATAAATATTCGTAAAATTCCGGAAGATAATCTATATTGGTATTGTCAACATTTACCCTGACATTTGCATGTATATTGTTTTTTAGAAGCACGTCAATACTTTCAGAGATTTTATTAAAACTTCCTCTGCCTGATGGAAATATCCTTCGTTTGTCATGTATCTCCGCGGGTCCGTCAACGGTTATCTGGAGCATTCTTATTTTTTCTTTTACGGCCAGTAATATATCAATGAGGTCTTTAGCCATCACACCGTTTGTGACTATGGTTATGGGAGCATCTTTTTCTTCTGCAAATTTAAAGATCTTCTTTAGCGCCGGTTTATTTTTTAAAAGAAGAGGTTCTCCCCCGAACAGTTCAATAGAGTCGACTTTACCTGATTTTTCTTTTGACATTTCTTCTGCGGCATCTATGGATTCATCCAGTATTTTACTGCTCATAAACTTATTGGGATTGGAAGGAAGGTCAGTCTGGAAGCAGTACGTACACCTGAGATTGCATTGATAGGAAGGACAGAAAACAACTCTAAAAGGTCTTGAGGATGCTTTTTTTGTGTAGCTGTTGTAAAGCTTGACAAGTATTTCGTCTTCTTTTTTTAGGTCATAATAGAGGTAACCTCTCTCAATTAAGTTTGAGAGAGGTCCACTCTTAATGCTGGAAAATTTTTTACTCTCTACCAGATTCCAGATATTATTCTCTATTATATCCAGCGCTCCTGTTAAAGTATTGTTTATAAGAGTATACCTGGAATTTATCCTGCATGAGTAATTGTAACTGCTGGGAAATAACTTCATTTATAAATCACTACTGCAATTATTACCAATAATTCCACAAGAAACACCATATCCAGCAGCACATGGGGCTTACATCACCTTTCAGCCCTTTCATGTCGAGATCTTTGTTCCAGAGGTGTTTGGTTTTGTTGACGGATTTCAATAGAGGCCTCCTTTATAAAAATTATCATTTCTTATAATATTATATCAGATTAATATTAAAATATAATCTATTTTAAGAAAAAGAATAAATCTTTGAAAGCTATTAGTATATATTTTTAATTTATCTTAAAAATAGGTAAAAACCATTGATTTTTATTATGAACATTATTTGGATTAAAAGCAGTATTACGAATAAAATACTCATAAGTATCTTGGGTAAGATACGGCTGTAGATTTTATCCGGGTCGGTTTTAAGGAGAGAATTTATCCTGTTTTTCAATCTTACCTGGCCGAACAAGCTGTGGGGTATGAACTGTAGCCCTTGAACTGTAGAGGGGGATAGTTTTGAGTCAGGGATAGATTTAATTTTCAGGATTATATTTAAAATATTTTTAGCTATTTCCTTTACCGGTTTTCCGGTATATTTTACCACCAGCTTATCACTGTCCTTATCCTGTTCGGATCTGATAAGTGAATAGGCAATATAGGAGAAGGGATTAAAAAAAAGCAGGTCTCTAAGTATCAATGCAGCCCAGCCGATAAGGTTGTCATTTCTCTTGATATGTGACAGTTCGTGCTGTATCAGGACTTCTTTTTCATCCTTACTCAGTATATCTATTAATCTGGGAGAGAGCACCAGGGCAAATTTTTTTATCCCTATTACGAAGGGAGAAAGGTAGTGCCTGTGTGTCAAGCTTACATGGGGAGCTTTTATTTTTGTTTTTTTAGTATAACTGTCTATGATATTATAGATATCAGGAACGTCTTTCCTGCCGACTATATCTTCACGTGCAAGACTTCTATAAAAGAGATAGAGGGTTATCCATTTTGCAACCAATATTATAAATATGCCGGTTATTATTAAGAATAGAACCAAATAGTTTATATCGGTAAAGACTTCTGGACCTTTTTCAAACCCCCCAAATATCTTAAATATATTGTTTGGGTCAGGTAGCCTAATAAAACCAGTAATAGTAACTGGTTGGTAATAGGTTTTATTTATTTTTTCTGAAATTACTATAAACGGTTTTATAAAAGGCAGGAAAAAAAACAGTATCCTTATATTTGAATCCTTGATCCTGAAAATAAACAGCATAAACAGGACCAGGACAAGACTTGAAAAACTGCTGTAAATAATTGGTAAAATGTAATCTATCAGTATATTTAGAAAAAACATTTCAATCAGTATAAATTATATAAAAATTATTGCTTTTGTAATACAGAAAATAAACTTTTTTACTATGTGTTTACTTCACTGATATAGATTTACTATTAAAGGAATAAAATCTTTATAATCCAGATTTTATCAAAAGGCTAATTTTTTAAAATATATATTTTATATAATAAAGACCTTACTTAATTAAAATAATCAAATCCTATTTAGATCTGTCTATATTTCTTTCAGCAACTTCTCTATACCTTCTTTGGAAATATTTTTACTGTCAGATAAAAACCTGGAAACCATGCTTCTTGTATTTTCTTCGAGTAATTTATCTGAGACTGATTTTATGATACTCTTTGAAAGCTCTTTTTTATCGACTACTGCAGAGTAGACATAAGTTTTTGCAGTTTTATCCTGTTTTAGAAGCCCTTTTTCTGCCAGAGTAGTCATTGTCGACATTACAGTTGTATAGGGAATAAATCCCTGCTCCTTGCTCTCAATTTCTTTCTTTAGCATGATCTCATGGACTTTTCTTACTGTTACTTTGTCTCTTTCCCATATGATTTTCATTATCTCGGCTTCCAAATTGCTTATGCTGTTTAGGCCATTTATCCCGATCTCTTCTGACTTTTTATTATTTTTTACCATTTTTCACCAACCTTCTTTTTATAATTTAATCAATTTTAAGACTTATAATTATATTTTTTACATAAAACTTTCAATAATATATAAAATTTCAAATTAAAAATCAAATTAATATATAATCTTATATCTAAAGACAATATTTCAATATTAACCCTATCTTAATAGATACCGAAATAATGTATGATATTAATATTTAATATTATTATCTTATATTTGATATTATAACATATAATAAGTAGGAAATAAAATTTATTGCCCGGATAAATCGTTTAAAGAGATATTAAAAGACTAAAACAATTCAGCCTGTTTTACATTAGGCATCGATATATTTATAAATGGTATATAAATAAATTATGTATTTATAAAATTATAGATTAATATAATTAAATAAGTACTTGTAAAATAAAATACTTCTAATAAAATTTATTTACTGTAAAGAAACAAATATTAAATTATAAGTCAGATTTTAAAAATGTTTTTAAATTTTACGGAAAAAAGAAAAAAAATTTTTTTGTTTTCTACTGACATATTTCTAATCATCATTGTCATATCAGTAATGTTTTATTCAATCAGCTGTGGAGTTGAGGGGAGTGCTGCTGGTGGCAGCGGTCTGGATGAAAAACTCATTGTGGGCTGCGATACTACTCTACCGCCGTTTGTGTTTATAGAAGACGGCGATATAAAAGGTTTTGATATAGATATCGCTGATGAAATAGCTAGAAGGATGAATAAGGAATTAAAGATAGAATCAATTAAATGGGATTTTTCCTACCAGATTCCGGAAGAACCGCAGCTGGATATGATAATTTCAGAAATTCCAATAAATGATGAAAAAGAAAATCTTGTTGATTTCTCCATTCCATATTTCGTAATGAAATATATGTTAATTGCTTTAAATGAAACAGGTATAAAGGTCAAAGAAGACCTGGAAGGCAAAGCCATAGGGATATTAAAGATGAACAGAGCCAATTTAGATGAAGATTATTTACTTACCTATAAGATTGAAGATTATGATGATGTTGTAGAAATGCTTGACGACCTAAAGAATAAAAAAATTGACGGTGTTCTAACATCACTGCCCATCAGTGTCAATCTAATGGCCGAAAATGAAGGGATTTACAGTGTACTGGATGTTATTGAGTCGAATAAGGAATTTGGCATTGTATTTAAGGAAGGGAGTGCTTTAAAAGAAGAAGTTGATAAAATTATAGAAGAGATGATGGGAGACGGTACTTATGAGGATATCTATAATAAATGGTTTAGTTATAATTGATATGAATCGTTTTTTAATTTCTTAAATTTTTTTCGCAAAAATAAATATTTGGTGAAAAAATTTTTTTATATGGTGCTATAATTACGAATTAATGTATTGTAATTTTTTATAGGATGGGGAGAAATATGCTAGCAGTTGGTGAAAATATAAGTGTGGTATCAAAAGTAGTAGGGGATGCCTTAAAGGACAGAAATGCAGAACCTATAATCAAAATGGCTAAAGAGCAGAAAGATGCTGGAGCGGATTACATAGATATAAATATCGGTCCTGCCACAAAAAAAGGTGAAGAGCTTATGCAGTGGCTCGTAAAGAGTATACAGGAAAATGTAGATGTGCCTCTTGCCCTGGATACCAAAAATATAAGTGCTATTGAGGCCGGTCTGGAGGTACATAAAGGTACTGCTATGATCAATTCGGTTACTGGAGATAAGGACAAACTTGATATACTCATGCCGATGACTAAAAAGTATAACAGCAAAATCGTCGGGATCGCCCTTACGGAAAAAGGTGTACCCCCTGATGTCGACAGCAGGGTGGAAATAGTCATGAATATAGTCAATTCTGCTTTGGAACACGGTGTGCCTATGGGGGATCTGTATCTGGATCCCATAGTGCTGCCGGTGGCAGTCCTTCAGGAGCAAGTCTCGAACTGCATAAAAGCGCTCGGAGTCTTTAAACAGTTAAAGGAAATGATGGCGCTGTCTGATGACCCAAGGACGATTGTAGGGCTTAGCAATGTTTCCCAGTCTTCTCCCCCGGAGCTTAAAAGCCTTCTAAACAGGACATACCTTCTGATACTTTTAAGTCAGGGACTTGATAGTGCAATTGTCGATCCGCTTGATAAAGAGCTGATGAATGCAGTGAAAACATATGATATTCTGACTAACAAAATATTATATGCCCATTCATATCTTGACTGATAAATATTTAATAAAGGAAAGACTATATAATTTTGGAAGAAATGATATATTTATTATAGTGATCTAATAATTTTATGACAAAATTATAACAATCTTAGCTGAGTTTATTGATTATAGAAAAATTTGTGCTAAAATAAAAAATGGGGTAAGTTAAAATAGGCGTCCAATATTTTTGAAAACTTACCCCCTCTGCTTTTATCCATATTTGCATAGTCCACTATAGTAATAATAATAGTATAAATTAATATATATGTCAAAGTATTTATAAATATCTAAATATATATATTAATACATCTAATTACTTTTAATCCCGCATTTTTAAGAAGCCGTGAAGAGTAAAAAAAAATTTGACATCTATAATAAAAGCTTTATAATATCAAAAAAATAGTTTAAGATAAGTAGAAGTAAATTATTATATTTAGTAGCTTTGAAACTTTTCCTTAAATTGGACGCTTAGGGAGAGTGGAGCTAATAGCGAAACCGACTAAATAGTCGGTTTTTTTTATTACCGGCTTTTTAAAAGGGAGATATATAAAAAATGAAAAAGCTACTCATAATTGGAATAATTATAACAGTAATCGGATTTTTTACCTTTCCTGCGGTATTGATGGCTGATGAAGGCGATGCAGAAGATTTTGTCGGAGTAAGAGAATCTGAAAATCACGGCGGTGTAGTCACAGGGCAGTATCTTATGGGAGATACCCAGGACACCACAGGGGATAGCACGGCAAATGAAGATCCGGATAATGACGGAATAGGTGACGGCGATACCGAAGTATTTTGCGTAGATGGTGACGAGTATGTAAATCAGTCAGCCAATGCATATGCACTTACAGACATAGATGTATCTGACGAGCTTGAAGGAGAGGTCACCGGTGCTGATACCATTACCGAAGATGAGGCGCTGGCAGTAGAGATAATTTCCAAGGAGGCTACCGGAGCATCCTCCGTAGAAGACCAGGTAGCTGTCTGGCAGGAGACAGGGGATAGAAATGCTTCCACCTATAACAGCCTTACAGCTGACCAGAAGGAAAATGTGAACGCTATAGATGCTTCAGCAGAAGCACTGGCGCAGGATTACATTGATAACGGCGGGGCCGGTACACTTGACGAATTTCTTGATGATGAGGATATAAATGAAATTGATATTACCGTTGAGCAGGACGAGAATATATTCAGCGGAGCTGCAGGTACTGCAACTGCTACTATGGAAGACCCGCTTGTTCCAGGCATTACCGATGAAGGAAAGAATATTTTCTGGTATATTTTAAGCGGTGCATTCAATATAAGCTTTTCATCCACGGAACTTGTAACAGAAACAGATTCCGGTCTGCCTGCTGCAAATACCGATCCGGCTCAAATGAATGACGTTGATGTGGACTCAAATGATATTGCGGATCCAAATGACGCAGGATATGTAGATTCGAAAGAAGACAATAAAGGCGTTGCGGAAGTAAGCTACTATTATTTCTGGTGGGGTTTTGCCGAATACCCGGAAAACATAATGGGAGTAAATCTGTTTGCCTGGGTGGACATAGACGAAGACGGTAAGTTTGATATAGTGGATATTGACGGCGGGAAAGCGGCTGACGGAGAAGATTCCGATGGTGATGTGGTAGGAGAATTCCAAAATGACTATCAGATCATACAGGTTGATGATAACGGGACTGCCGATAAGTCCGATGATACGATCAAGACAGACGGCAGCGGAAATATAGTCACTGAAGGAATTTCAGAGGAGATTATGGATATCCATAAAGTCGAAGGCGGTAAAATGGTCATAGCCGACAGGGATCTGGAAGGCGCAAATGCTGATGAAAACGGCAGAGACAATGATTATCAGAGATTTTCAACCTTGAGCTATACCGAGCCGTTTGATAATGACCCTGAGTATTTCGGTACATTAATATTCAAGATGACAAGAGACCAGAAGCCTCTTGAAGGAGCTGTGTTCGGCATTTATACCACCCCTGATGCAAGCGGGGACCCGGTTGAAACTGTAGTGACCGGCAAGGATGGATATGCATCCACTTCAGGACTTGCCTGGGGCACATACTATATAAAGGAAATAAGTTCTGCTCCGGGATATGTCAAAAACGATACGATATATACCGTAGCAGTGGGCGGAAACGGAACTTCCGTAACAGGCAGTGACGATAGTGAAGGTATTATACCTTTTAGTGTTATAAATAATCCCAGAACGCCTGATGAGCCTGACGAGCCTGATGAGCCTGACGAGCCGGAAAAGCCGGATGGACCAGGTGTTTCGGTACAGGTACTGGGTATTCAGGAGCTTCCGTTTACAGGAATGAGCACAGCAATACCGATATCCGGTCTGGTCACTATCCTGAGCGGTGCTTCGATGATAGTAATGTCTCTTGTAAGAAGAAAGAGAAAGTAATATATTATAAGATTAATTTTATAAATGTCTAAGGTAATGATAATATTTTTATTATGAATATTTTAGGAAAGTTAAAGGCTTTTTTCTTAAGGCACAAAAGAAAAATAATAAGATATTCAGGGATAGCCCTGATAGTAATAGGGATGGTAGTCATCATATATCCTCTTTATACTAACTTTGTCATGGCAAGGAGAGAAGTCAGTATACTTACCTCCTGGGATGAAGCATATGTCCATGATGCCGGCAGTGGAGAAGATAGTATTGCGCTAGAAAGGGATATGAAGCTTGTCGACCCTGAGATGAAACTGCCCTTTAGGATTTCCATTCCTGAGATCGACTTGGACTGGATAGTAAACAAGGGTACCGATTATGTGACTCTTAGAAAAGGTCCGGGTTTCTTAATTGGTTCGGCTTTCCCGGGCGAGGCGGGAACCTGTGTTGTTGCGGGACACAGAACTACTTATGGAGCGCCTTTTAACAGATTGGATGAGCTTAAAGAAGGCGATGAGATATTTATTGAGACATTTGGAAATGAGGAATTCACCTATTTTGTAACAGGAAAGAAATCAGTATATCCGCAGGATCTAAGCATACTTGAGAATACCGATTATCCTTCCCTTGTTCTATCTACCTGCACGCCCAAATACTTTGCCACAAGGAGGCTTATAATTTTTGCCGGTATCGAAGAAGAGGAAACTCCAGGTATTGAGTATATTTCTGCGGAAGAGGTCAGTGAAATCATAAACAGCAATGAGGATTATATGATCCTGGATGTAAGAACACTGGATGAATTTAACCAAGGCCACCTGGAAGGTGCTGTGCATATCCCTGTCAGTGAATTGGAAGACAGGCTGGATGAACTGCCGCAGGATAAGCCCATAATAGTCTACTGTAAGTCTGGGTCGAGAAGCAATACAGCGGCAAATCTTTTAGTAGATAATGGATTTACCATGGTCTTTGATATGGGCGGAGGGATCCTTGACTGGATAGATAAAGGATATCCGGTTGTAATAGAAGAGGGAACAGAAGAAGAATATGCCATAGTAGAGATTTCCGTAGATGAAGCATATGATTTTTATAACAACGAAGATTGTATTTTTGTGGATGTAAGGTCACAGGATGGATATGATAATGGGCATATACAGGGAGCTGTAAGTATTCCTTTAGGTGAACTAGAGGGCAGACTGGAAGAACTGCCTACGGATAAGCCTATAATAGTTTACTGCAATGGTTCAAGCTGTGATCTCAGCGGACAGGCTGCAGAGTTACTGGTAAAAAATGGGTTCAGCCAGGTTTACGACGTGGGCGGAAAAGGCATTAATGAATGGAAGCAGAAGGGCTACCCTGTGGAATATTAGGAAATTTTGGCAGTTGCGGTTTAAAGGAGCCATAGATGCCTATTAATTTATTTTTTTGGATTATTTGACATATATATAACAAATATATTATAATCTTAGCACAATTCTATAATAACAGTGTTACAAATGGTTTAGAAAGGTTTGATAAAGACACTTATTAAATAGAATAGTTTTAAGATTAAAAATTTAGAAGCTGAGAAACTTTCTTTAAATTTGGGCGCTAGAAGAAAGCGGAGCTAGTAGCGAAACCGACTAAATTGTCGGTTTTTGTTATTTTATGGGGTAATTATTTTAAAAACATTTAATGAGTTGTTGAGACAAGTCAACTGGCTGTGAAGGTCAGTTTAATATAGTTAATTTAAAAAAAAGGAGGGGATTAAGATAAAAATTAAAAAAATAAAAATTTATTTAAAGAACGAGGTGAGTATAAAAAATGAATTACAGTAAAAACAGGTTGAAATTTAAAGTAGCAGCATTTATAGCTTTATTTACTATTCTTCTATGGATGCTACCTACTAGCTTAATCTTTGGTGATGAAACTGGCGATACTCCGCCTCCAGCTGGTGAACAGGTAGGTGAGACCGGTGATGAGACAGTAAACGAAACTGGTGATGAGACCGGTGAGGAAATCGGAGACGAAACTGGTGACGAAACTGGTGATGAGACCGGTGAGGAAATCGGAGACGAAACTGGTGACGAAACTGGTGATGAGACCGGTGAGGAAATCGGAGACGAGACTGGTGACGAAACTGGTGATGAGACCGGTGAGGAAATCGGAGACGAGACTGGTG
>CAZODQ010000010.1:5752-8086 GCA_964578625.1 uncultured Actinomycetota bacterium | reverse complement strand
ACGAAGGAAGTGGAGAGGGAGAAGAAGTAATTGAGGAGGAAATAAACATTATAATTGATCCTACTCTTTCCACTGATAAAAGTGATTATAGTCCTGAAGAGACAGTAGTTATTACCGGGGCTGGTTTCATGCCCGACACAGCATATACTATAGTTGTAGTAAGGCCTGATAGTTCTATTGTTTTAGGTAATGGCAGCTTTGCTCCTGGTTCTGATGTTGTTTTATCAGATGCAGGTGGGGGATTCACTTATAACTATATACTTGACGGAATTGAGGGAACTTATCTGGTTGAGGCCATTGATGGTAGTGGTAATACTGTTGCCAACACCACCTTTACTGATTCCGGTAATAGGATAACTGTGCATAAATTCGGTGACACGAATGGCAATGGTTCCCAGAATGGTAGCGAGCCAAATCTTCTCGGAGTCCAGTTTAAGCTAGAGATGGACTTCTTTGGGAGTTGGGTTGATTGGTGGGGCACACAAACAACTGATTCTTCAGGTGATGCAAAATGGTACGGTCTGTGGGATGGAACTTATAGGGTTACTGAATTGAATACTCCTACAGGATATGAACTCAATACAGGCAAAAAGTTTGAGGGTTATATTAACAATGATACAACTATAAATGTCCCGAATACTCCTATTAGTGGTCCAAAAACATCACTTACTATATCCAAGACAGCAACCGGAAGCAGTGAAGGTTATATAACGTGGAGTATTGACAAGTCTGTTGATCCGGATATTTTCAATCTTGAACCTGGCCAGACTGATACTGCTCATTATACTGTAGTAGTAACACCGACTTATCATGAAACAAGTGCTATTGCAAGCGGGAATATACATATCCAGAATGATTCCGGAGAACCCGGTGAAGATAAGACTGCATCTATAACCTATGTTAAGGATATGATTGAGTATAAGATTGGCAGTGGTCCCTGGACTGAATTGAAAACTGAAACCATAAGCGGGCCCTTTACGATCTCAACAGGAGGAACTACCGATGTTCCTTATAGTGTCTCATTCACTCCGGTTCCCGGGGCAACAGCTTATCGCAATACTGCACTTGTAGGTCTGGCTAATCATCCTGATGGTTTTCATGAGTTTCATTATACAATAGGGTTCTCGATATCAGGCGGGACAGTTACAAGAGATGCCTATGCAGAAGTTTCCGACTCGCTTCAAGGTTACCTTGGAGAGGCATGGGTAGGAGATCCCAATAGCCAAACATTCAGCTATGATAGGCAGATTGGTCCTTATTCCTCAGTTGGGGATTATACAGTAGACAATACCGCGACAGTTACTGGGAAAGATTCTCAAGCAACTGATAGCGATTGCGCAAGTGTAGATGTTCATGTACAAAGTTTGGGAAAAGTAACTGTTATCAAAGATGTAAAAACCAAATATGGTCAACCAACTGATGATGACTATCATTTTTGGGTAAAGCTGTATGTGAAAACAGGTCCTCATTCTTGGGATTGGGATCAAGTAGGCAGTGGTTGGACAGAATTCTGGGAAGGAAATCCTGCTGTATTTAATGATCTTGAGCAGGGAAAACAATACAAAATTAAAGAAGAAAGTGATTCCAATTATACCTATTGGTATAATGATGGTCCCAAGTATTTAGATGGAGAAAATGTGGATATTACTGTTTTCAATAAACAGAAATTAGGTTCTATAAGAATTGATAAAGATGTAAAAAAAGCAGATGGAACTCAGACTGGTGATGACCATCATTTCTCGGTGAATCTGTTTATGTGGGTAGGTCCGGAACCAGATGATTGGCAGCCGGTTGATGGAACTAAGAGTTTCTGGGAAGGTACTGACGCTGTGTTTAGCAACCTCATAAAAGGAAGAACATATAAAGCTGTGGAAGTAGATGAACCAGGTTATACACTTTGGTCAAATAGTGGTCCCATAACTTTAGCTTGTGAACCAACAATCTATATTGTTAACAGACAGTGTCCAGAGGGTTCCCTCACAGTAAAGAAGATAGGTCTGGAAGTAGACGATACTGCAAATCTTACCCTCTTCAGGGATGATGATGGTGTTGCAGGCGAATCAGCAGGCGATACCTCATACGGAACCAATGTATTCTCAAATAACGAGGTTTATAAATGGTCTAACCTGCCATATGGTAACTACTACATAATTGAAGACTTTACAGGAATCACTAATGTCTATACATACAATGTCACAAACCCGGTATGGGGAGTAACAAAAATTGAAGGTGACATAGGTATTGAGGTTCCCGTAGAGGTAGTAAACACTCCAAAGAAAGGTTCCCTCACAGTAAAGAAGATAGGTCTGGAAGTAGACGATACTGCAAATCTTA
>CAZODQ010000010.1:0-5652 GCA_964578625.1 uncultured Actinomycetota bacterium | reverse complement strand
ATGGGGAGTAACAAAAATTGAAGGTGACATAGGTATTGAGGTTCCCGTAGAGGTAACCAACACTCCTGAATATGGTTCTATCACCGTTTGCAAGTTTGATGCTGGTACCGGATTGCCACTAGAGGGTTCAACTTTCCAGCTGTGGTGTAAGATAACAGGTCAAGCTGTAGTTGCCGGTGCAGGTTTGGATGTAGCAGCTGCTCAAAGCACAATGCCTGGTTATAAACAAATCGGAGGAGATATAGTAATAGGTGAAGACCCTGATGGCAACTGTTATACATGGTATAATCTACCTTATGGAGAGTATCTGCTTGTAGAACTTCTTGCACCTGCTGGTTATCTTACTGTGGGAATCGATTCTGTAGTTATAAACAGTGACAATAAAAATCCTGAGGTGAAAGTATATGACCCAAGAATCCCACCATCTTATGGTTCTATAACCTTAAACAAGAGCGGACTTGATTCTACAGATACAGCAGGATTTACACTATACGCTTCAAATGGTGACTCGGTAGGATCAGAAAAGCTTATAACCGGAAATGGAACAGTAAAATGGATCAATTTAACAATGGATACATATAAGATTGTAGAAACCACTGTTCCTTCAGGCTATGATAAGATGGATGACATTACCGGAATAGTAGTGAGTTCAAATAGTATGAATTATACCTTTGATAGTACGAATACAAAAACACCGCCTGGTGGAGCAACGCCTGGTGGAGGTGGCGGAGCACTTACCGTATTGGGTATACAGGAACTTCCGTTTACAGGGATGAATCCTGCTATTCCAATATCCGGTATAACAATGATACTGGGTGGAGCAGCAATGTTTATATCTTCTATAAGGAAGAAGTTTAGAAAGAAGTAATATAAACGTTCTGTTACTAGACACATATAGTACTAAAAATAGCCTGGATATTTATTTATCCAGGCTATTTTATTTTGACTCTTGGGATTATAGTGTATAATCGCAGCTATTAAATTTATTCTAAATAAATAGGAGAGAAGAATATTGAAAAATAAATTATTTTTAGCATCAATTATCATGACAGTATTTTTTGCATGCTCTCTTATAACCAACGGCTGTAAAATTACTAAAGTAGAAACACCTGTAGCTGAAAATGAAACAATATCGAAAGTTAATTTAATATAATATTTTTAGTCATGAAAAAGAAGCTTTTATCAGTAATAATCCCTGCCTACAACGAAGAAAAGACAATAGTAGAAACTATAAAAGAAACCATTAAAACTATAAAAAATATTAAGAGTTTAGACTTTGAACTTATAATCGTAGATGATGGAAGCATAGATAATACATATGCTGTAGTCAAGGAGATTGCAGATCAGTCGGCATATAATATAAAAGTAGTGAGTCACTCTCCCAATAAGGGAAAAGGATTTGCCTTAAAAAAAGGGGCACTGGCTGCCGGGGGAGATTATGTACTTTTTATGGATGCAGACTTGGAGATACATCCTGATCAGTTAGTATCTTTTTTAGACCTTCTCAAACAATCCGGGGCAGATGCAGTTATAGGTTCCAAGACTGTTAAGGGCTCTGTAGTAAAAGTACCACTGAAAAGAAAGATCATAAGTGCCGGTTATTATTTTCTCCTGAAATTATTATTCAGACTGCCGGTGACTGATACTCAAACAGGGTTTAAACTTTTTAAAAAACATCCATTGGTAGATTGTATTCAGAAAACCAGCATTAGTGGATATACTCTTGACTTAGAGCTGATGGTCATTATGAATATCCATAAATATAAAATCATAGAACGCCCCATCAGGATAGACCAGTTAAGATTGAGAAGAATCATCTTAATGGATTCTTTACCTATACTAAAAGATACTATAGCAGTATTTAAAAGATGTTACTTTACCAGGTCTTATATTTAGTCCTTACTATTTTTTCCAATAAGCTTTTTTGTGCTTTTTTTCGATTTTAAATAGAACAATAGATTTAATACTAGAATAAACCCGATAATCACCCACCCCAGAATAGAAAGCGAGACTCCTATTATGTTTGCATTAGTCGTTCCATAATAGAGTGTTACATGGCTCTGTGTGGGTATCACCATCATAAGCGAGGGTGAGACAAGATAAGGCCCTTTGGCTCCTATTGCCTTCCAGTTTGGAAAATACGACACTTTTATAATGTGGGGTACCCCTATTGCCGTTGTGGTAAATTCTATTTTTTCTCTTTCAACAGTCTCAGATGTAACTTCACCTTTTACATTCAAAGGATTATCTGAGACATCTTTAAGTTGTTCCTTTTTAATCTCTTCAAACTGCTCAAGTTCATTGCTCCCGTCATCATAGATGACCGGGTTATCGACGTTATCTGCATTCCAGTACCAGTCTCTCATATCCCATATCCATTCTTCCGTTTTATATCTATACGGCATATTTTCCATTATCTCTACATAATTATGTGGCCCTTTTATTTCATAGAAGTAAAAAGGTTCGATCTTTTTTAGGAACTCGACCCTGCTGTCATTATTTAAGTCTTCGATTACTTCAGGTGAAATTGCCATAATATATGTAATATTATAGTAAATAAGGTGTTTCATTGCTGCTTCATAGTTTCTTTTTCCGGGGACGCTCCAGCCTGAAATGGAAGTTCTATCCTTCACTATAAATTCGCCTTTGTTTATATAATGAAATGGTGAAGTAATTGAACTCTCTGCAAGAAGGCCCTCCATGGTAGGCTGCTTTGTCCAGAAAGGTATAAGCTCTAAAGCTCTTGTGGTCCCAAATTTTGTAAGTATATTTTTATCATAATCATACATAACCCTGCCGTATGGGAGAGAATCCAGATATTCCATAAGGGCATCGTAGGTCTCCCAATCATCTCTTGACTCAAAGCCAGTATAATTAGCATGAGCCCATCCTGGTGCAGTGGGCTTTGATGCTATTATCGATCCTGCTGCTGTAAAAGCTACTATCGGTACGAATGCAATGACAATAAATTTAAAAAAACCATGTTTAAATCCTTTAATATTTAGAGAAGAAATTGCTGTTACGATTATCCAGTAAAGATTTTTTAGTCCATAAGCTGCAAGTAGGTATATGAATATAAATATAACAGGGAAAAACCTTCCATTATATAGTCTTCCGCCACTCCAGCTAAAGATAAAAAATATAAATATGAACATGGTCCAGATTACGGGAATCATTCTTTTGTCCTTTTTTAATACAGAGAAGAACAATCCTATTGAGCCGAGAATGAGTGCCGGAATTATCTCCTGTGGAAAAAGTTCCGCTAAATCATGGATATTTATCCAATAGAGTGGGGGTGTCCAGTTTACAAGAAGGACAAATGGTACAGACCAGAAAGCTGATATAAAAAATCCAACTACAAAAACCGAGATTATATACCTTATGGTTTTCCAGCTCCTGTTCAGGAAAAGGAAACTTGGGACAATAATTAAGAGTGCTATTAATGTTATAAGATGGGTAAGTACTATACATGCAAGGCAGATACTGGTCAATGCAAAAAGAAGATCAAACCTGCCCTTTTTCATCCCTCTATAAAGTAATCCAAGAAAAATAAATACTAATCCAAAGCTTATGGAATAGCTGAATTCACCAGCCAGAGTACCTAAAAAATTACCGCCATATATTGTGAAGCTATCCATGTAAAGGAAAGCCATGGCACCAATTGCTGCAAGCTCGGGATAAGGGTACTTAAGTTTAAAGGACCTTCCAAAGTAATATACGGCTGCAGGCAAGATAAAGCTTCCAAGTACTGTTATCAGCTTAAAAGATATATTAAAAGCAATTATCTTTGAAAGAAGTGCTATTAAAAAAAACGGTAGCGGAAAATAAAAAGTAAACATCGGCGTTCCTGCAAACCATCCCATATCCCAACCGGTCATCCTGAAATTGGGAAAGAGTTCTTCTGAAAAAAATTTAGCAAGATAATTGTGAGACCCGGTATCACCCCCGGCAGTTGTCGTGTCTCTAAAAATAACATCAGGTGCAAAGGTATAAAACAACATCCCATAGATAACTAAAAAGGTTATTATGAGCGAAAGCGTAAAGTATAACCTTCTTTTAGTAAAAGTGGAAATTTTTTGTTCAGCGATGGTGTTATAAGGAGTGCTAAAAAGTAAAAGAGGAATGAAGTATTTTTTAATTTTAGAGATTCTTTGAGATATATTTTTAAAGAACTTTTTTGGTTTATTCATTTAAAAGCATTAAGATATAATTTATTTTAATTTTAAAAATAATATCATTTTTTTATATATTTTAAAATTAAAGTAATTGGCCTTTATTACCATTGATAAATCTGGTTGCAAGATTTTATGCTATTCTTTTTATACTTATAGTTTCGTTGTATTATTATAAAATAACTTTGAAATTAGAATAAGAGAATAATTGTTTACTTCTTATACCTTTATAATATATTTATAAAATATGCTTGACATTATTCAGTTCGATGGAGCGGGTATGCACTATCTCTAACACCTTAAGAGAGTCCAGGGGACGATCAGATACTAGGCTGATGATAATAGGATTCGGATTGATACGACACAGCATACTATAGATGCCTTAAGCAGGGTATTGGATATTTTTTATAATTAGTATTTAAGTTAAAAAAAGAAAAGTTTCAACATTGAAAGCAACAAAAATAATAAAAATAGTTACATTTGTTTTTATAGGTACCGGTGTCTTATTTTTACTTTACTCCAATATTACAAATATCATATCAGGAGCAAAAGAAATAGGTATCTTATCGAGATGGGAAGAGCAAAAGGGAACTTCTTTAGAAGAGGAAGTTACCTCAGAAGAAGTAATTGGAAAAGATGGCGAAGAAAGTAACATAATTTTAGATGAACCTGAAAGTTTGAGTGATAAAAATAAGAAAGAGATTATAAACTATGATAATTTAACTGCTGAAGATTTCTTACCATTGAAGATAATAATTCCAAAAATTGATCTTGAGTGGATTGTAAATGAGGGTTCAGATAGGCAGACCTTAAAAGAAGGACCAGGTCACATCATTGAGACCCCACTTCCCGGAGATGTCGGGAGGTGTACTATTTCAGGTCACAGAACGACTTATGGGGCACCTTTCAATAAGATAGATGATCTGGTCGAAGGTGACCTCATATATCTTGAGACTATTAAAGGCCAGATATTCACTTATATTATGACCGATCTGGAAATTGTAGATCCGAGGGATGTATATATCCTGGAGGGTACAGAAAAAAGAGAACTGCTCCTTACTTCTTGTTACCCTGAGTATTCTGCAGCTGAAAGGATTATTCTAATATCGGAGTTAATAAGTATATATCCATTAGGGCTGGAGTTCTAAAGATAAAAAAGATATCAATAAGATAGGATAATATATGAGTTCAATAACTTCAAAGAACAAGGAAATAATATTTTCAATAATATTAATAGTGATTATGGTTGCAGTTGTAGGCTATAATGTTTCTTCGGTAGAGTATCAGAAGATAGAAGTGCGTGAGCAGGCAAAAGAAGCTGCAAGGATGGAGAGGGAAAGACTGGAGAAAATAAAATCCCAGGAAACTAAAGAGATAACTGAATTTAACCAGGAGTATGGAAAATTGAAAGATGAGTTTACTGCTGACTTCGCTCGCCCAGTGAAAAGTTTCAATATCCTCTAAAAGATTGCTAAAATTA
>CAZODQ010000009.1:0-62298 GCA_964578625.1 uncultured Actinomycetota bacterium | reverse complement strand
GGCGTTAGCCCCGGATGGTTATTTGAGGTTTACACAGAATCTGTTACAGTCCCTTATAAACAAAAAATATGCTTAAAAACTTAGTAAGAAATATTACTAGCACAATCTACTTTTTATAAATTAGTAGTAAATCTACATTCAGGGAAATTTGTGCACCCTTTAAATTTACCATATCTACCATTTCTTATAACTAACAAACCTCCGCATTTAGGACATATGCCATTCTGTATTTTAATTTTATTATTACTTTTTTTCTCTTTGATTCTTAGTATATGTTCTTTTCTTATTCTTCTTTCTTTAATATTCAAACTAACTAAATATCTATAGACTTCGTCTCTTGTATAATCTGAAATAACTTCATTTTGATACTCTCTTATAGTAGCCAGGAGATCTGTAATATATACAACATCCGTCTTCGTATTGACATTAAAAATTGACCTTTTGGTAAAAACAACTATGGGGTAGTAAGATATATCAGGGTAATCTTTTAATAGACTTCTTATTACCTTCATATGAATATAATTTTGAATTATAGGATTGCCAATTCTCCGTTCAAATTTATAGATTGTAAGACTCCAATTACCATAGTCATTTCCTGTTATCCAACCATAATAATTCTTGGATTCTATTATAAAAATCCCGAAATTTGAGATTACCAAATGATCTATTTGTGTTGTACTGCCTTCGGCTTTAACCATTAAGTTATTTATAACCTTATATTTTTCTGGATTTAATTTTAAAAGGATACTAGCAACTTTTCTTTCCCCATACCAACCAAGCAGATTATTGAAATATATTTTAAGAAGTATATCAATCGTAAAGATGAATATAAAAAAGGTTAAATAATAATACCATCTTTCGATAAACAGAAGTATAAGAAAATCAAAGATTTTTCTTAGTGTTTGCATAACTAAAAAATATTATTTATTCTCTAACTATACTTAAAGTGAACAGTGCTCCCCAGCCGCAATTACTACATTTGTAATTGACAGTTACCATATCTTGTTTTATATACTCGGGCTCTATTATAAGTTTCACCCGGCTGGAGTTACACTTGGGGCAGATTAATATTATACCCCTCCAGGTTTTCATACCTATAGATGAAGCATTTCTGACCATTTCTCTAACCTTTTTGGGGTAAAGCATATTCTTACTTCTTGCCTGCCATCCGCATCTTTTGCAGCTGTAATCCACAGTAACAATACTTTTATCAGGCCAGAGATTTACCCAGCGTTCAGAAACCTCACCGCAATTAGGACATTTAGCAGTCTTGGCACAATTGGCATCGACCATTCTTTTTATATCTCTCGGGATATATTTTTGCTTTTGCCTTTGCTTTTTCTCAAGCCTGGCCATTTCCTTCTTCGTGAGTATCCTGACTTCTTTATCCTTTGAAGACTTATTTTTAAATATTGCCACCTGTAAACCTCCAATCTGCCCTTTCACAGTTCATATACTGATTTATACAAAGGAGCTACAGCCGAAAATCCCACCCCTTCTAGAGATCCGGCAAATTGCTCACAAACAGAGTCCTCTCCATGGGTAATAAAAACTTTATCCGGTTTCCTTGTAAAACTATTTATCCACTTTAACAGTCCGTCCCGGTCTGCATGGGCGGACAGTCCGGTAAAATTATAAATGGTTGCATTAACTGCTATTTCTTCTTCAAAAACTTCCACCCTCTCTGCGCCGTCAAGGATTTTTCTTCCCAGTGTCCCGTAAGCCTGAAAACCGACAAAGACAATAGAGCATTCTTTTTTCCAGAGATTGTGTATTAAATGATGGCCAATTCTGCCCCCCTCGCACATCCCGCTGGATGAGATGATCACCTTGGGCTCGGGATCATCATTTAAGGCCTTTGACTGGTCGGCTGAATCAGTAAAAGCTAAATTCTTAAAGGTAAGCGGATTTGAACCTTTTTTAATTATCCCCATTGTCTCCCGATCTGCATAAGCTACCAGGTCATCCTCATATATTCTTGTGATCTCTGATGCCAGGGGACTGTCAACATAAACAGGGAAATTAGAGTTTTTGACAAGTCCTCTTTTTTTTATTTCGCTAAATATATAAAGGATTCCCTGTGTCCTGCCCAGGGCAAATGAGGGTATGATAACATTTCCGCCTCCTAATAGAGTTTGGTCTATGATTTTTGCCAGGTCCAGTGCATAATCATCGCTGCTCTCATGTCTTCTATTCCCGTATGTTGATTCCATGACCACATAGTCCGCCTCTTCTATATACCGGGGGTCCTTTATTATGGGCTGTCTGCTATTTCCTATATCCCCGGAAAAGACAATCTTTTTGTCCTTCCCCCCTTCAGTTAAAAATAACTCTACCGATGCCGAACCCAGAATATGGCCGGCATCCACGAAGTTAAACCTGATCCCGCTGCTTATTTCACTAGTCTCACCATAGTCACACGGCACAAGAAATTTAAGGGTGTCCTCAGCATCTGCTACGGTGTATAAGGGGGCCACTTCATTTTTACCTAACTTCCTAGCCTTTCTGTTTTTCCACTTTGCATCCATCTCCTGGATCTGCGCGCTGTCCTTTAGCATTACCGGAATCAGATCACAGGTGGCGCTGGTTGCATATATATTTCCGCTAAACCCTTCCCTGGCCAGTAGCGGCAGCCTTCCGCTGTGGTCAATATGGGCGTGGGTAAGTATAACGAAATCTATATCCCTCCCGTCAAACGGCAGCCTCTGGTCGTCCTTTTCATCCTGCCCCTGCTGCAAGCCGCAATCTATAAGAAACTTTTTTCCGTTTGATTCTAAACAATAGCAGCTCCCGGTTACTTCCCTGGCAGCTCCATAAAATGATAAATTCATATTCCATCTTCTTTCATATAGGTTTAGCTTTTTTAATTAGATCAAGAACTTTTTTAAATTCACTGGTTCCAGCCCTTTCCAGAAGCTCGTAAATAACCATTTCCGTTGAGCTTACAACTACTCCGCTTTGGCTTAAACGCTGCAATGCTATATCCCTGTCCTCCATTGACCGTGATGATGTCGCATCGCCAACAACATGAACATTAAATCCAGGCAGTAACTCAAGAGCGGTCTGGGTAATACAAACATGTGTCTCAACACCCGCGAGAATAATATTACTCCTTGAAAGTTCATGTAATTTTTTAATAAATCTGCTGTTCTTACATGCACTAAATTCAATCTTTTTAATTGGCATCAAACCGGGTAATTCCGCTTTGATTTCCTTAATTGTATCCCCTAACTTTTCTTGTTCAATCAATACTACAGGCATGTCAATTATTTTTGCAAATCGGATTAATCTAACCATATTTTCTATCATTTTATTGTGGTTACTGATAACGGGTACCAACCTTTCCTGGACATCAACAACCACCAATATACTATCTTCCCTCTTAATTAATTGGCCTTTTGATTTTTTACTTTTTTCTTTTATTTCCCTATCAGCCCCATAAAATGATAAATTCATATTCTCTCTGCTTTCATATAGGTTTACTGGTTAGTGGCCATGCCATTTTTATATTATATACTACTATTATCTTATTATTTATTATAGGTTATATGATAAATAAAAACCCATTTCTTAATTTAAAATTAGATTTTTAGGATTTTTAGCAATTGGAGATAAGAAAAAACTGGAGTTAGCCTGTAAGCCGAGTTATATCTGCTTTTTCCCTTAAAGTCTTTACCTCCCATGGAATAAGCCAATTAACAACCTTTTAACAGGAAAGGCAGGGCTTATTATGCAGCATCATCTGAATAGTTTTCTAAAGTATCTCAGCATAGAAAAAAACACCTCCTCTAACACTAATATTAAATACAGGGCTGACCTTACCAAACTGTCAAATTTTTTAAAAAGCAAATTCAATGTAACTGAACCGGCTGAAGTTAAGACCAGCCACATAAGGTCATACCTGGAATTTATAAAAGAAAAATCTAACCTTATCCCCTCTTCTATGGGCAATAAGATTGCAGTGATCAAAAGCTTTTTCAGTTACCTGCTTATGACGGAAGCTATTCCTAAAAATCCGGCTCTCCAGATTAAGAAGCCAGTTGTAAATAAAAAACTTCCGAAGTTTTTAAACGACATAGAACTGGAAAAACTTCTCACTGCGCCAGACAGGGCATTGTCGAAACGAAAGTTAAAGTTCAAAGTAAGGGATAAGTTAATCCTAACCCTCTTTGCATATTCAGGCATCCGGAAGTCTGAATTACTGCACCTTAATTGGCAAGATGTAAACTTAGGCCAGAAATATATAGTAATTAGAAATCCTAAGAACAAGACTGACCGGACAGTACCCCTGCACGACAGGGTCATGAACCTTCTTGATGCCTACTTTGCCCAGCGTCTACCTTTGAAAGACAATGCACTGTTTATAAATGAAAAAGGAACCAGATTGTCAAAGAACAGTTTAGATGGCCTTTACAAATTCTATTTAAATCTTGCTGGGTTAGCAGGCAAAGGCTATTCAGTCCACACATTGCGGCATACGTTTGCCACACGGCTGCTGAATAAGAACGTCAACCTATATAAGATAAAGAGCCTGCTCGGCCACAGGTCTATAGAATCAACCGAAATTTACCTGCATGTGACAAACAAGAATCTTCGGGACAGCGTTGACCTTCTTTAAAAATCAAAATCTTTTTTATCCAGTACATCCATCAACTCCTCATCTTTAACATTACAATACAAATATGTGGTATTTATGTCCCTATGCCTGGCAAGCTTTTTAAGGGTATAAATATCTGCACCATTACGTCTCCAACGGTCAATGGCATATCTTCTTATAGATTGGATAGTAAATCCAGCTGGCAAATCTGCCAGTTTTTTAATTTTGTTAAAATTTCTTTCTACAACAGAATCATAAATTCTTATTATGCCATTTTTTCCGCATTTACCTCTAAATAATGGACCATCAGTAACCTTAAACTCATCTATATAATTACTAAGAAGCTGCTTTAACTGTTTTCCTATAGGAAATGTATCATTTTCAGTGCTTTTAGTATTCCGTAGATAGATAGTGCTTCTCTCAAAATCAATGTCATCGTAATTAAGATTAACAGCTTCCATTTTTCTAAAACCAGTTAATGCATACATTTTAAAGATGGTATAAAATTTTAATCTCTCTTTTTCCTTCTTATACAGATTATTTAAAGCAGTAAAAAATTCACTGATCTTGGTATCGCTGGGAGTATATTGTGCTACTATTATTTTTCTGGGTACATTTACTTCTCCACTAAAATCATTCTCAGCATATTGCTCTTTAAAAAGAAAGAATAAAAATTTTCTAATCATCATTAGTCTAACTCTCCTTGTTGAAGCTTTATTCCATAATGCTGACTTTTTATTTCTAGGATAAGTCTGTATTTTATCGGTCAAATTTTGCATACTATAAAAATAAGTTCTTATCGAGTCACCATCCAAAATTATTTCTCCATCTTTTTCTTTTGGCATCGCATCAAGAAAGTTACTTAAAGTACTCTTGTATGCAATTCTTGTATTTTCAGCTCTATTTGCAAGATGTTTAACTATGAAACTATTAATTATTTCTTTTTTATATATTGGCTTTCTTACCCTAAGATAGTATTCATGCTCCATAGAAAATCCTTCAACAGTTGTTGTTCCCATCTCTACACCTCCCATCATCTGTTTTCTAATTATATTCTCTTGCATTTTTTCTCCTTCCATAAAGAAAGCACCTTTACACCGGTGCTTTCTTTATAATATTCACTTTTTAAATGTGTTTCAGGAATAAATTTTTACCCAAATAAAAAGGGAATATGTATGAAACATATTCCCTTTTTTAATTTTATTTAATTATCAATCAGGAAAAATAAAAAATCCCTTAAAGGGATTCGCATTTAAGTAAACAACTTACCAATTATACTCAATATACATAAAACTCTTGGATTAATCAAGTGGTTTTTTAATGTTTTTTAAAAAAATTTTTAAGGGTAAAAATGCCTTTCTTAGTGCCCTTTTTTAAAATTCTGAGCCAAATATGAGAGGCATAAATAACTTTTTTTAACACCGATAAATTTCTTAATAAAAATTCAATTTTTATACTTTTCTCAATAATTCCCGTAGCTTTACAGGCTTAAAATAGAGGTCACGCTCAATGCCAAGTCCAAAAGGACTTCTTATACTCTCAAGCTCTAAAAGGGATACATAACCATACTCGTTAAAATCCCCTTTAACATAACAAAATAGCTGGTCATTACCATCATATTCAAGAATAAACCACTTCCAGTGGTTCCAGGGACAGAATAGTTTTGCGTAAATTACCGCATCGTATCCAAGCCCGTCCTGTTCATAAAGCTTCGGGATTTTCTTTTTTAATTCCTTTGTCAAAAGTTTCATCTTAAATTCAAAAAATAATTTGAGTAAATAAAAAAGAATTCCTTTGAATAATTATATATGTAATTGCACATATATACAATGATGTATTAGCTTAAAATTTACATTATTTTATAAAAAAAGTAGGTTTTATGGCAATATGATTACTTTATATTGTCAGTAGCAAGAAATTAAAAATATGAATATAAATTTAATATTAAAGATTATTGCTTAAGTATTTTTGTAAAGTGAAATTAACAAGTTTATTCTTGACAGATAATCTTGTTTAGGAACAATAGCAGCTTGTTAGTGTTTCTTGATAGTATTACATTATATATATCTATAATTTATTTATTATAATCTAGAACAAATTTTACAAATTGTTTTACCATCTTTTTTTGCTTCGTTTTCTGATTCATAAAATTTTTTTTCTTTTTTACTTCTTAGGATATAATTACATCCAATTTTATGAAATTTATTACTTCCAATAATACTTATAAGCTTAAATGATTTCTGCAAATAATTAAAAAGTAATATTGTTTTCAATGAATTTTCTGCTGTACCATATGTTACATCAGCACCATGTAATATTGCATGCCTGCTTAAAGAAGAGCTTGCTTTAGTACCATGTTGAAATTTAGCCCATACTGTACCTAATAAAAAAGTGCTGATTACTTCATCCACAGAAAAACTCTTACCGTCATCTTTATATAATTTATTAATATATTTTTTTAATTTTTTTTCATCGAACCACCCTGTATGACCATAACCATCAACAATTATACCTTCAATTTGTGGAAACATTGCTGGAATAGATAGTATATATTTTCCCTCAATATGGGCATTAATAACATTTTCTAAAATTGAAGTCCTTTTACTTAGCCATTCTTTACTCTTCCAAGATTTCAACAATCTAATAAGCATTTCTTTATCATATAATTTAATTAAAAGATTACCTGTATACTTTTTTGCTTCAAGCACTCCTTTATTTTGATAGATTTCAATAATATCAAGCATATGCTTGGGTTGAATTTCTAGTGGAGGAGGCCAATCTATCTCTATCATTATAAATGAAAATAAGTCTACAACTTTAGCAAACCCAGCAATTAATTTTCCTATTTTAGCCATACTTTCAGATACAGTCTTTAAATCAATTGTTTCAGCAATATGGTTCATTATTCCTTGAATAACTTTTCCAAGCTGAGCTGCTGGTTCCAAAACTTTTGCAATCTGTATACCTATTTTCTGCAAATTACTCATTCCATTTGTAATTTTTTTAAAGGTATCCGAACCAATTATATTGATATGTTGTTTGTCTTTTTCCATATTTACATTTTAATCAATAATTCTAACTATATTTGAAAGCTTTTGTTATATCATATTGTCATAACTTATATTTACCCTCTTACCCATTCAACAACTCCCACTTGTCCTTATACATACTCAACTGTTCTCTGCCTACATCTGTATGGGTTGATTCTTGGTTTTTAGGTCTTCTGCCACTATGTATATCAAGGTATGCTTTATAACCATTGTATATTATTTCTTGAAGATCTTTTAACCTGAAGATATAAAATTCATCTTTTTCATTTTCAACTAATTTTACAAAAATATGTATCAAATTTGGATCAGCTAAATCCCTTTTTTTAACAAACTGCTTTTTATTAACGTTTATTTCAATATCTAAATAATTTCTTGCATTAAGTTGCCAAGTTCCACTTCTAATTGTTTTAACCTGTATTGGTATTGTTTTATTGTTTTTGTCAATAGCTATAATATCATAGTCCGGGACATTGCCTGTAAATGATGTTGCAATATATCCTCTCCTGCATAGTTCAGCAGAGACCAAGTATTCACCTGTCTGTTTTGTTAGTTGGTTTTGTCTGCCTGTTGTCATATTAAATAATTTCTTACTATTTTATATACTTAGACATTTCTTCAAACTTTTCAATTAGTTTGTCTGCTAATTTATTTTTATTTATTAAATATTCTGACCATTTTCCTTTAGAATCCAAACCTAATGAGGCGACTACTCTATAGATAGGTCTGTTGTTCGGATTTAATGAAATGGCTTTATTGTCTATATCATTACTCGGAATCAACAGTAGATTATTAAATAATTCTATATTTCCTAAATCGAAATAAGCTCCAATAATGTAATATGAATGGTGAGGATTAAAAGTCTTTTTATTGATATTTGTTATAAAACTGTTTCCTTGCAGATTAAAACGGCTTTTAACTTGAAGAAAAATTGGCTGAAACATGCCATTTTTTACTATTATTAAATCAATACCTTCAGTATCAGTTACTGGCTTATAGACACTTAATAATCCCTGGCCTTGAAGCAGTATTAACTCTTTTATTCTATCTTCAACAATATCTCCTTTGGAAGTAGAAGATAAACCTGATATATCTATTATATCTTTGGTTTCAACTTTTACTTTTTTAGCTCCAGGCTTTGGTAATTCAAATTTATAGGTGTTTTTTTCTTTTATTACTATTATTTCTTGACCTGGTTTTAAATCATGTTCTTTGTACCATTTTGTTAGACCAAAAATCCTTCGATATACTGGATTATAGGTAAGGGTTTGATTATCACCATCAAGTACTGCATTTATTTTTGTGCTATCATCTGGCATCAATTCTATACTTTGGGAAAGTATATACATAAAACCCAGTCTGATTTCAACCTCAATTAGTTTTCTTATAATTTTATTAACCATTTTCTTCCAGTATTTTGTATAGCCGGTTTGATAATAACAATAAATAATATTAATTCATAAATCCATTCTTACGCCATAAACTTTAAGCCATTTCCTTCTATTTTTATAATCCGGAAGTATATTTTCAATTGTTTTCCAGAACTGCCTTGAATGGTTTTTATTAGCTAGGTGGCTTAATTCATGAACTATAATATAATCTATAACTGGTGATGGTGCCATAACCGTTCTCCAGTTAAATAGCAGGTCTCCTTTAGAGGTGCAGCTACCCCATCGTTTCTTCTGTTCTTTTATTTTAATTTGTCTTGGTTCAATACTAAATCTTGGTTTATAAAACTCTATTCTTTTTAGAATTATTTCTTTAGCTTCTCTACGATACCATTTCTCAAGTACCTTTTTTAAAATTTCTTTTTCTTTTGTTGGCGATACAATTTGAATCTTACTATCTACTAGACTTACTTTTGATCTTAATAAATCTTTATTTATAATTATTTGAAGAGAATAATTTCTACCAAGGTACATAAATGATTCACCATTTACAAACTCCCTTTCAAAGGGAATATAACCTGTGTTTTTAAAATCAAGTAACTTTTTTATAATCCATCTGCCTTTGGATTTTACCTTCTCTTTTATTATCTCTTCTGAAAGATTTACTGGAGAAATTACTAATATATTAGCTAGGGGTTCGATTTGAATTGCAAGTGTTTTCCTATTTCTATAGGAAACTTCAAATTCAATTTTCTTATCTCCATACTTTGTTGATAACTTCATGGTTTAAATTACTGAATAGTGGATTTTTGCTAAATTTATTATTTGCGGAACTAATTTATTTATTCCATCCATCTTAAATATCTTAAAGTAACTTGCTATAAGCATATTCTTTAGCGTTCTTTCAATATTTTGGGTTTTGGTAATATTAGTCGTCCAATCTATTACATAACTATCCTTTATTACTTTTTCAATATCAGTTGTAATTTTTTTATACAGTTCTGTGTCTTCTTCGGATATTACAAATTCCTTACTTTTAGATACTACTTCTCTCACTGCTTCAAATATAGCAAATTCCTCTTTGGTTAGGCCAAATCTTTTTGCAGAGTCCTGCTCACCAGTTTTTATTTCAGATTCAATAAACTTTTCTAATTGCAGCCTTCTTTCAAGCCAGTTTTTTTCTGTTTCTTCAAGTATTTTTTTTAGCTTTTCAAGTAGGCTTGTATAGTAAACTGGATTTGTATCAAGTCTTACATTAAGGATGTGCCTTATAGCATGCTCCATTGAAGAAGCTCTGGCCCTATCAGAGCCAAGCTTCTTAATTTTAGCCTGGAAATCTTTATCAATAATTGATATTGGTTTTATAAAATCTATTACTCCTAATGCTTTTAGATTATCAGAAATTATTTTTCTAACCTTTTCCCCACAGTCAGATATATCTAATGCATCTTCCGGGCTAAATCTTGCCTTGGCAGCTGCTCTTATATAAGATAGCCACCGCAGATCATTAATAAATTCCTGGGGAACATGTGATGGCAGGAGCTGCTCTACAGTTTCAGCAAATCTCCTGTAGGAAAGCTCAAATTCAGCTCTTTTGTCTTCTGGCTCAATTACACTTACAAGTGCATCTATATCATTTTTTCCTACCCCATAGAATATTTTCATAACAGTTTGCCTATAGTCCTGCATAAGGTTATAGATATCATCTATAGATGCCATTGGAGAGCCAATATCAGCTCTGTCAAATATGGCGAGTGCCTCTTCAAGAAAGTTTGATACTCCATAGTAGTCAACAACATAGCCGCATTTTTTCCTGTCCTCATATACTCTATTTACCCTTGCTATTGCTTGAAGTAGATTATGTTCAATTAGTGGCTTATCTAAATACATAACTTGCTCTATTGGTGCATCAAATCCAGTAAGTAGCATATCTACAACAATTAAAAAACACAGGTTATCTTCTGGTATTGGTTTTAAAAACCTTGATATAATTTGCTGCTGCTGAGTTTTTGTAGTTAGATGGGCCTTTAATCTTGGCTCATCATTTCTATCTCCTGTATATACTATTTTTACATCTAAATCCTTTCCAACAATATCTTTCATATATTTAGTTAGCATATTAAAGTAGGTAACAGCAGATTGTCTTGAAGGTACTACTAATTGAGCTTTAAATTTATCTGGGTAAATCTGTTCCTTATAATGGGTTAAAATGTCTTTGGTAATTTCTTCAATTCTATCTTTTGCCTCAAGAACAGCAAGCTTAGTAGCAAATTTTTCCTTTATAGCTTCTTTTTCTTCGGGAGTTTTATCTTCAAAAGACTCATCAAATAAATCATCAATCTTTTTACCTTTTATCTGTAGTTTTGGTTTTCTACCCTCATAGATAATTTGAACTGTAGCTCCATCATCAACTGCTTGCTGAAGGAAGTATTTATCAATATATGAACCGAATGTTCTTGGTGTTGATTTATCTTGCTTGTCAATTGGAGTTCCTGTAAAGCCAATAAAAGCAGCATTGGGAAGAGCATCTCTCATGTTTTTTGCCATTATCTTATACTGGCTTCTATGGGCTTCATCAGCTAAGACTATAACATTTGACTTAGTTGTTAATACTTCAAATTTCTCTTTATAGGTTAGAGGCTTTACTAAATTCTTATCCTTTAAAAGCTGCTTTTCATCTTCAGTTTGAAACTTTTGTATTAAAGTCGTAATTACCTGTGGTTCAGGATTTGAAAGTAGCTCTCTTAGGTATTTTATAGTCCTTGCCCTAACTGGTTCTGTGTATTTACTTAAGGTTCTTACAAAGGTTTTATATATCTGTTTATCCAAATCATCCCTGTCTGTTACCACTACTATTGTAGAATCATATAGCTTTGGGTCACGCCTAATTTTTACTGCTAAAAATACCATTGCAAGGCTTTTACCGCTTCCCTGAGTATGCCAGATAACCCCACCTCTTGACAGTTTATCTTTTCCTGTCTTTAACCTTAAAAGGGCCTTATTTACTGCCCTGTACTGCTGATAGCGGCAGGTTTTTTTAACCTTTTTACTTGATTTGGAAGAGCCTTCAAATAAAAAGAAGTTTTGAAGTATATCAAGGAGATTATTTTTTTCTAATAACCCATGAAGGAATATATTTTGGCCATTATCTTTATAACCTTGGATATCTTTTAGTGCAAATGGATAAGGGTCTTTCCATTCAAGATAATCTGATTGAGATGAGCTTATCGTTCCAATATAGCCGTGGTATTTATTTAAAATCCCAGTAAAAAAATTTGTATAAAATAACCTTAGAGCTCCTTCGGCAATATCAGAATCTCTCTCATTCATATATCTTTTTAGCTGGATATATGCTGCATGTTTTCCAGCAAGTACATTTTTAGCAGTTTCTATAAATGGGGATTTGCATTCCAAAACTACTACTGGTATTCCATTTATAAAGATTATTATATCAGGAATAATTACCTCTTGAGGGCCTTTTATAACAAACTGCCTTGTTACTAAAAACTCATTGTTATCAGGATTATCAAAATCAATAAAAGTTACTGTCTTTTCTTTTTTATGGCCTTTTGTATCATTTCCTTCAACGGTAAAGGTAAGATTTACCATTGCATCATAGATTTTCTCATTAATCTCTAAAGTATTTGCACCAAGCTTTTCAGGTCTTGTTAGAAATTTTACTGCTTTATTTATCTGATATTTATCCATCCAGGGATTTAATCTTTTAAGAGCTCTTTCAAGTCGGGAGGTTAGAATAACTTCAGTAATGGACTCCCGCTCATTAAATTCTGGAATCAGTTTTTCTCCGTGAATAAATTCATAGCCTAATTTATATCGCAAGTAATCTATTGTAGGAATTTCTACTAATGTTTCTTCATTTCCCAAGTAAGGCATAGAAGCTCCTTAAGTATTTATACTTTTACTCTTATTCTGCCTGTTAGTAGTTGCTGCATGAGACCTTTTTTGAGTAAATATAATTTCTCTTTTATTAGATTATCTATTTTTATTACTTTATCTAAATTCATTAGTATATATACAATCTTCTTTTGTTCTAATTTAGGAGGAATCTTTATTATTATGTCTTCAACATCTTTTTTAGATATTTCTAAAAAAGTACTTCCCCCAGCTAAACTCCTCAATTTTGGTTTAATAACATCAATATAGTAGAAGAGATATTCATTATATATAACATCTTTACATACAAATGATTTGAAACCTTGATTTGTTGCCATAGGTATTAAATTCATGCATCTTTCTCCTATCGTCGCTCTGCTTGTCATTAATATACTTCCAATTGGTAACAAGTTAGCTGAGCTCTCATTGAGACCAGTTTCGGTTATATTTAGCTTAGTTTCTTTTATGTATTTATCTTTATTATTTGTTATATCAGTTGGGGTTGCCCAAGCTATATCTCCATTTTCCCAATATTCTTTTTTATTTGTATTAGGAGTACCTCCACTTACTACTTTTGCTACTTCAATTATCTTTTTAATAGACCATTCAGAAGGTACTTCTCCAATTACTGTATTTTTAAACCTAGTATGTCCAATACCTTTAGTCAGTAATGTTTGCATCAGGCCCTTTTTTAAAAGTGTATATGAGTTTATAAGGTGGGTAGTGTTTTCGATTAAATCATCAACAGTAGAAAGGATTGAAGATATTTTATTCTGTTCTTGTATTGGTGGAACTGGGAAAAATATTTGTTTAATTATTGAAGAACTTAAACCTTCCATAATCCCACCAACAGAAAGTTTTCTAATTTGTTTTTTTATAATAATTGAATTTTCAATCAATTGTGCAAGAAGATTCTTGTTAAATAATTCCTCATTAATTCTAATTCTAATTAAGTGGGAATCCATTATTCCTTCCTTACTATCGTTTGAGACAATTGCACACTTTCCTACTGTTCCCATCATACTTATTACAATATCTCCGGGTCTTAATTCATAATTTTTAAGCTCTTTAAATTTTTGTTCATTTATAAATCTGCTCCCTATTTTAAAATTTTTTTCATACACATTTTCTTGACCATAAACTTTATAGCCATTCCTAACCAAGTATTCTTTTTTTATCTGACTACCAAATGGACCAATTTTCAATGAATCTTTAGAATTGTTTAAGAAATGATTAATTTTTCCAACTTGCCAATCAATTGGAATTAATCCTAATTCTGTCTCTTTGAAATTAAGATTGCCCATAATTTTATTTATCAATAATTTAATTCCTTTAGATATTCATACAATTTTAGTTCTGTTTCTTTTTCTTTTTCTTTGAGTAAATTTATTTCTTTAATAACTGCTTTTATATCGACAGTCTCTTCCTCATTATTGGTATCTACATATCTGCTAATATTTAAGTTATTATCATTTTCCTTTATTTCTTCTCTTGTAACTATCTTGGCATATTTTTCAGCATCTTTATATTCATCAAAGGTATTAACTATTTTTGCCAAATCCTCTTCTCTTAACTTGTTCTTATTTCCAATCTTTTCAAAACCAGAACTTGCATCAATAAAAAAGATTTTATCTTTTTTTTCTGGTGGTTTGGATTTATTTATTATTAGAAGAGCAGCGGGAATTCCTGTTCCATAAAATATATTTGGAGGTAGTCCTATAATGGCTTCAATAATATCTTCCTTTATAATACCTTCTCTTATTTTCCCTTCAGCTCCACCTCTAAATAAAACACCATGAGGTATTACTGTTCCCATCCTACCAGTTGAATTTAGGCTTGCAATCATATGAGATACAAAACCCAAATCACCATAAGAGGTTGGAGGGATACCATAAATGTATCTATTGTAAATATCATTTTCAGCTTCTTCTTTCCCCCAGTTTTTCAAGCTAAATGGAGGATTAGCTATTACAATATCAAATGTTTTTAATACTCCACCTTCAGTATGAGCTGGACTGCGTAGAGTATCACCTTTTTTTATATCGGCTCCTTTTGTATCATGAAATATCATATTCATCTTGCATATTGCCCAAGTAGATATATTTATTTCCTGTCCAAATAGAGATACATTTTTCCAATTATATCCATTTTCCTTAATGTAGCTCATTGATTGAATTAACATACCGCCAGAGCCAACTGTAGGGTCATATATTCTATTACCTTCCTGGGGTTTAAGTAACTTTACAAGCAGTCTTGCAACCTCTGGAGGTGTATAGAATTCTCCACCTTTTGCTCCACCTTCATCAGCAAACTTCTTTATAAGGTATTCATAGGTTTTACCCAGCATATCTTCTTCTTCTAAATTTTCATTAGTAAGCAGTATGCCATCAAATAATATTAGTAGCTGGGATAGCTTTTTATCTGATACTCTTTCCTTATTGTTATAATCAGTTGTAGTTAATACCCCAATAAGTTCAGAGTTTGTTGGACAGTCCTCAATTGCTCTAAAAGCTTTATCAAGTTGAGGGCCTATATTTAAGTTTAAGTCCTTTAATTTATTCCACCTTGCTTTTTTTGGAATATAGAATGTTTCATATAGAGTTATGTCATCAAGTATTTGATTCATGTCTTTTCTGTCTATGCTTTGAGAAAGAAGGTTTTTCTTTTTCTTATCCATTTCTGATGCAAATACATCACTCATTCTTTTTAGAAATAGCATACCAAATATATAATCTTTGTATTCTGCGGCATTTAGCTCACCGCGCAAGATATCTGCTGCTTTCCAGAGCGTAGATTCAAGTTTTTGAAGGGTTACTTTTTCCATTTTTTATCCTCTTCAAATAATTTAGAGAACAAATTGTATTAAGATTATTGTTGAAAAATATTATAACACTATATAAGTTTTAAGTTTATTGATAAGTAAACATTTGGGGATTTTTTTTGATTTTATCAGCTAAAATTTTTATTTCATTATAAAGAATCTTTATTTTTTTTAAATCATCACCTTTTTTGGAATCAAACTCCCCAAACTCCCTTTTCCTGTCGTCATCAAAATAATCCATATAAATCTGAGTAGTGTTTAAGTTCTTGTGGCCTAGTTGTTTCTGTATTCCCCTTATAGTTTTTCCTTCCTTAAGCCATACAGTAGCTATTGAATGACGAAGGCAATGTGGATGGATGTCTTTATTAGGTGATATAATTTTAGCATATCTTTTAACCATTTTTTGTATATAATCAGGTAATATTTTCTTTCCGGTCCTTGAACAGAATAAATATTTTGAACTGGGTCTTATCTCTTTCCATTTGCCAATATAATGAAATAAGTAATCTGGAACATATACTATTCTTGAACTATCTTTCTTTGTATTATTTACTCTTATTGCAGAATCTTTCTTCTGCATATCTGATAACTTTAAGCTTATTACTTCAGAAACCCTTAGTCCTGCATAACAAAGGACTGACAGAATTGCCCTATTTCTTATGCCCGACTTGTATTTTTTATCTGGAGTACTAACTAACCTGTCGAGTTCTTCTCTTGTCCTAAATATTTCAATTACTTTTTTCATATCCTACTCTTTAATCTTGATGAACTGTCTTAAGTTCTTCATTGGCTTCATTTAAATACCTGGCAGCAAATTCCATTTGATTTACTGCTCTAATTAAATAATCATTCATTTTATCTAAATTTTCTGATTCTATATAATCTGTTAGACACCCTGCACAGGTATTAAAATGCTCCATCGCTCTACCATATAAATCATGTACTTTTTCCATTCCACCTGGTGGCTCAAGCTCTTTAAAATCATCGTATAGTACAGAGATCCTCCTGACAAAGGTACTAGTAGCTTCTTTGTGTTCTGATAGGTCAATTTTTAAATTAAGAAAATCATCACAGGCACTATAATAATCATCAGAAGCATTTGTTATTCCCTTAGATATACTACCCATTTCTTCAAAATAAAGTTCTCTTAAAGTTT
Organism: uncultured Actinomycetota bacterium; assembly: GCA_964578625.1. Classification (GTDB taxonomy): domain Bacteria; phylum Actinomycetota; class Humimicrobiia; order Humimicrobiales; family Humimicrobiaceae; genus CAZBSE01. Next base: position 45,395 of record CAZODQ010000009.1, on the reverse strand, counting down.
CTTCCTGGGGTAGTGTCTGGTCTGTCTCAACATTTTTCTTAGCAGTACTGCTACTGCTACAAGCTGGATTAAAAATTAGAATAAGTGCTAACAATAGAAAAGGAATTATGATTTTTGGTTTCATTTTTGCTAACCTCCTTATTTACCGATATTAATTAGTACTTAAAATTAATATTATTATAAAATTTCACTAACCAACTTTTCAAGGATTATTTATTCCATTTTGGAATATTCAATTATGGAATATATCATGTTTTTATAATGAATAAAAGTATTTACTCAAAAGAATATAATTTCTTAACAAGGCAGCTAAAGAACGCAAGGATATATGTAGGCCTTAATCAAACTCAAGCTGCCTCCATATTAGGTAAAACTCAGTCATATATATCTAAGGTAGAGTCAGGACAGCTAAGAGTTGATGTAATACAACTTAAAGAATTTGCTAAAATATATAAGAAAGATTTAGAATATTTTTTAAAAGAAGAATAATTTAAAACATAACTGAAATAAAATAACTTATCTTTTAAAACTCTAATTAACTAAGCGAGTTGGTCAATTTTCCTGCTGGGGACAGTGGACAAAGTTAGAACCAAGATTTTACTTTTAAATGAAAATTTTTTTATTCCAGAGTTTAATTTTTAACCTTTTTAATAATTACCAAGAAAATAAATTATACAAAAGAAGTAATTTTGTATAGTTTTCTGAAATTTCTATCACTTACTAAAAAATAATCAACAGTAATGATTGTCTTTCTTTTAAAAAAGAGCTTATTTAATCATCTCCAGATACCCAAGAGCTATGCTTTTATTCTAATATTTATCAATTACAGCATAGTTCTATAATTGAAAAAAATTGTTGACAAACTGCAAAATGCTGTTATTATATTAAGCTAACATGTAATAACATATATTAAAATGCGAAAGATGAAAAGGAGGTGTATTAAAATGAATGAAATAATAAAAGGAAAAACTACTGTTAATCCGAGTGCTGGCAATTTCACTAAACAAAATTTTCTAGTAACAGAAAATCCCCGCGTAATAAGAATTAGAGAGGAAATTTATAGAGATTGGTTATCACCAGAAGAAGTAGCAGAAATACTAAAAATAGACAAAACAACAGTGTATCGTTATCTAAAAAAAGGAGAGCTTGCAGGCCTAAGACTTGCTAGAGAGTGGAAAGTTGATGTAAAGGACCTCAAGGGCTTTATTGAGAGACTTAAAGTAAAGAATGTAATAAAGCGATTATCAAAAGAAGAGCCCGAAATTAATTGGAGAATTGGATCCTGCTTTATCTGTGGGAAAGTAATACCTTTAAAAAAAGGAAAAGAAGATAAAACAGTATGCTCGGGTGAATGTTTGGCTGAATATCGTAAAAGAGTAGAAAATAGTTGTGCTCCCGAGGAGTACAAAGGAATGTATCTGGAAGGTATAGATGTAGCCCAAGTTTATTGATTTGAACCTATCTAAATATTGGAAAATATTCTTCTCCATAAGGAGGTGAGAAATGGGATATAAATATTCTGGAAACAAAGAAGAATGGAGGCGTTGCGGAAAAGATGTTTATGATATCCGATGTAGGCTAATTGAGGTTAGTAAAAAAATGACTCAAAAACTTCTTCCTAAAAAAGATATGCATTTCTTAAACAGAGCAATAGAATATGTAGACGAATTCCGCTGTCATGCCGAAGAGGAGATGCCTAATCATGGTGGTCCTGATGATAATATAATATGGTATCCAGGCCCAATTCCTTATAGAAAATAGGTTTATCTACGTAGACTTTTAAGAGCAAGATTTTGCTATATAGTTTGCTTTATCTCTAATACCTTGAAGAGTTATAATTAAATACTATTATCAAATAGTTTGAAAGAATATAAAAGTATGAATAATAAGCCAATACTTTATTCTTATTTCCAAAAGACAGCAGACGTTCTTTTAGCTGAGTATAATCGCTCAAAAGAACAAAATGCTTCGGATAATATAGGGAAAAACAGAGAATATTTTTGTAGAGATTTTTTGAAAAAGGTACTACCTACAAAACTATCAACAGTATCAGGTGAAATTTGGGATTCTAAAAATAATAGAACTGGTCAACTTGATGTATTAATCATAAGAGATGATGCTCCTAGCTTAAACATTGGTTCTGATAATATTTATCTTGCTGAAGGTGTCTTTAGTGTCATTGAAGTAAAATCAAATCTAACTAGAGAAAAACTTGTTGAAGCAAAGGAAACCCTGACAAAAGTAGTAAACCTTGAGGTAACTAAAAGTTCAACTCAGATCTTCATAACACCCATACTGGATAGACCATTAAGAGTAGTTTTTGCTTATGAAGGCGCTACATGGGATACAATTAAAGATGAAATAAATAAAAATAACTGAGGTGAACTTTTTGATTTAATTTGCATATTAAACCGAGGCGTTCTTATAAAAAAGGGGAGATTAATAAAGTGGTCGTCTGAAAGTGAATTTCTTATTGTTGAAGGTAAAGCAGCTTGCTTGGGTTATTTGTATTTTTATTTAATTTCTTACGGTAGTAAATTTTTAGGCAGGAGTATAGAACTAAAACCATATTTTGAGCCCTTTGATAAATGGGAATAATTATTAGGATTTTATGAATGATCATCTTGAACCAGTTTTTAAAATATTACTTCCAGCATTAGAAGATGCCGGAATTGATTATTGGGTATATGGCGGGGTAAGTATTGCTGGCTATGTTGGAAATTTTATACGTGAAAATGAAGATATTGATATTTTTATAAAGGAAGCTGATTTTCAGAAAGCGAAACATAAACTTGAAGATATTTGTAAACAAAATAATTACCGATTATTGTACTGGAGTAATAGGCGTATTAAGATAGATGTAAAAATAAATAGAAAAGAAAGGCTATCTGCAATTCCGATTTATTTAAAGGAGAGCAAAGCTATTCTTAAATTTTGGAAAGATTCAGAAGAATACCCTATTGAAATCTTAGAAAAGGTTAAAAGAGATATATTCGGTTATGAATTTTTTACTCCCCCTGATAAATATGTAAAACAGCTTTTTGTAAATTACTTGCTTGCAAGAAAAGATAAAAGCCGTAAACCTAAATTAAAAATAGATGCTGAAGCAATTCTTACATTACCAGAGGTAAAAAAATTAATTTCTAATTAATTTTCCCTTGACAATTTCATTTAACTTCAAGTTTGCTGAAATGAATTCAATTAATACATAATTCACTCCCATTCATCAAAAGCTCTGCTTCTATCTGAAAACTATATTTGAACATGCATAGCTTTTTCTAAACTCGCCTGGTCCAAAGAAGGTATTCCATTCAAAACTAAATAAATAAAAGAAACAAGAAACTTAAATAACCAACTAGGTGAGGAGTGCCTGAGCGGAAGTGTGGAGCAAATAAGAATTATAAATTTTTCTTCTTACAGACCAGATTACTCATAGATATTTCTAGAACAATTTTAAAAAAATAATACATTTGATTGAATTATATATGGTAGGTATAATCAAATCAAAACAAAATATAGAAATGATTTATAGAAAAAGAAAAAGTAAATTTGTAAAACTTTTTAATAAAACACCATCTTCAGTAATTTGTCCACATTTTTATGAATTAATACTCTCTAATGGTTGTCCATATAATTGTTTGTATTGTTATTTAAAATTAACTTTTAGAGGAAATACAGAACCTAACTTATTCACAAATGATTGGAGTGAAGTTGAATATGAACTAAACAATTCAAATCCAGGAGTTTATTCTACTGGGGAACTTGCAGATAGTTTGGCTGTTGTTCCTCCACTTCTGCAAAAGGCATTGGAATATTTTAGAAATCAAAATGATAAATTTTTATTATTGCTGACTAAAAGTACTAATATTAAAATATTATTGGATTCAATACCTTCTCAACAAATAATCATCTCATTTTCTGTAAATTCAAATCCATCTTATGAGCAATTTGAAAAAGGTACTCCGCATCCCCTTGAAAGATTAAGATATGCTAAAAAATTAATTGATAAAGGATGGAGAGTCAGAATTAGAATAGACCCAATTATTCTTGAAACTGGTATTCGTAATTATGCAGACATTTGCAAAAAGGTTTCAGAAATAGGCCCCGAAATGGTTACAATTGGAACTTTAAGACAATATCCGGGTTTATTTAATTTTTCAAAAAAAGCTCCTAGAAAATTTCTTAAAAAACATCCAGATGGAAGAATGAGATATCCAATTAATGATCGGCTAGAAGCATATGAATCTTTTAAAAAATGGCTTGGTTTCCAACCAAGTTTATGCAAGGAAACAAAAGATCTTTGGAGTCTTTTAAAATGGAAATTTAAAGGGTGCAATTGTACAAATGGAAGACAAAATTGACAAAATCGGAGCTTGGTCCAAGGATAAATTAAATATTCTTAAGAAATATTTAAATGCTTATACAAAAATACTCAATAACCAAAAATGGTGCACAGGATTTTATTATATAGATGCTTTTTCTGGACCTTCTATTGCTGAGAGCAAAGATGAAGAAACATTTATCCAAGGTTCTCCTTTAGTAGCTATAAATCTGGAGATACCTTTTAAAAAATATTATTTTATTGAGTTAGATCGCATAAAAAAAGAAATTTTAAAAGAAAAATTAAATAGCTATAAAAAAATAAAATATAAAATCGAAAATGGCAATTGTAACTCAATCCTCATAAAAAAAATAATTCCAATATTTAGAAAAGATAAATTGAAGAGGGGCTTTATTTTTTTAGATCCTTATGGGATAGACTATAATTGGGATACAATTAAAGAGGTTAGTTTAGTAAATGGAATAGAAATACTTCTAAATTTTTCAATAATGGGAGTTAATAGGTATTGTTTCCCTAATAAATATGAACAAATTGATGATAGTAGATTTGGGAAAATAAATAAATTTTTTGGCAATTCAGATATTATTAAAGAGATTTATGAAAAAGATGATCAAATGGTTTTATTTGGCAAGCAAAGAATAGTTAAAAAAGCAAGATCTGGTGAAGATTTAAGTAAAGTTTATAAAAGAAAATTGGAAACACAATTTAAATTTGTATCAGAACCTGTAATAATGGTTAATTCAAAGAATGCTCCTTTATATTGCTTGATTTTCTGTGGATTTAATGAAACTGGATTAAAAATAATGAACCAAATAATAAAAAAATATAATATGAAAAGATTAATGAATATAAGATAAATTTAATAATTATTTTTTTAAGACCTCTATTATAGTAAAGTTAGTCACTTTTCTTGCTGCACAAGCTAGTGTCAAAAGAGGATTCGAACCAGAAATCAGATTTCTACTCTTCAGTATTGTTTTTCTATAAAAGTAATATCTATAATAAAGTATTTTAAAAAACCCTCCAAAAACAATATTTATAGTATAAAATTAAAAAGATTTATAGCTGCCCTGGGCTGCGAAATTTCGAACCAAATTTTAAATGTAATTATAAAATTAAAAAACTATTCAAATATATCTCAACTATCCCTTCTTTCAAAATAACATCTTTCAGGGTACTATCTTATCCAGTTTAGTAATAAATCTGAAAAAATTATGATATTAATTCACCAAAGAATTTTTTGTTTACCAATACATCCTCAAACGTTGATTCAATAAAATGAACATTTTTTCCGAGTGATCTGAATTTATAATTAAAATCCTTTGACTTATTTGTATCTATAATAAAAATTTCTTTATCATATATGGAAGCTTTATTTAGCATTGCCCTAATATAAATATCCGCATCTGGAAAAGAATAACCAATAAAAATTAATCTTTTTGAATTTTTAAATTCTAATACGGATTCATTGAAGATTTCTTTTATTATGGGATTTTTAAAATTTTTTAAATGTGAAGGTTGCAAAATCAAAGTCTCAAAAATTGTATTATCTATCGGACAACGATATATATAACTTTTATCTATTTCATAGTCATGACGGATTAATTTGCCAGTATTCAAATCAATATCAGTATCCCAAGGTGTTAATAAAATCCTATGACATTTACTACAATACTTCCAATTTAAACTACCATGAATTTTCATTATCTTTATTGGGATAGGATTGTTATTATTCCACACAGTTATAAATTCTCTTGGATTATCCCACCAATCAAAAGCATCCATTCTAGGAGGATGATCATAGTTTATTAAATGGATACAATAATCTATTAATCCATAATCTGGATAGAGAAAGTCAAATGATTCTTCAAGTAACGTATCATAATTCAATGTTATGATTGATATATTTCTATTATATTCTTTGATTAACTCCCAAAACTTCCTATAATTTTTAACTTTTGGTTTTTTAGAGTTATTAAGTATTTCCCTTGAATATCTACTAATTACATAATGAATAAGCTTTATTAATGATTCCTTTACTTCTGATATGTCGTCTTTTTTATATTTTGTGTTTAAATTTAAATTTTGATTAATAAAAAAATCCAAGTAACCAAAAATTTCTTCTAATGTTGGAAATAATTTTTCTTTAGAACTATAGGCGAAATTATCTTTTATAAATTCAATTACTAATTTTCCCATTTTTGAGGTAGCAATAGTAGAGTATCTACTTGAAAGAATTATTGGAAGTATCTCGAATTGTAATGGAATTCCATCAGAATATGAAGTACCAGCTCCTAGTATAAATACTGCATCTCTTTCTGTCGGGTACCTATATACTTTTTTTATGTAATTTCTATTTTTCATATCTATGAATTATTAAATTCTTTAAAATTTCCACTCCTGTATAATTTAAGTATAATTTTAACACTTTTTTCTTAGATCAATATGCCTAAACAATGAAAATATTTATTTAAATCTTATTAATATAAAAGTAAAATGCTTTAATAATTTTGATAAAATTAGGGAAGTTGTTCCCCTTAACTACTGCTAAAGGTGGCTGGGGAGGGAAAACGAAGTTCAAACCAAGATTTTTCTGCTTAATGGGGGTATATTTATACCAGAGTTAATTTAAATTACAAAATTATATTAAAAATGGGGGAAGGTTAATTCCAAAAACAGTAAAACTAAAGCAAACAAAATAATAATTCCCTCTAGGATCCTAAGTAGAGACCCTTTTCCGTCTTCGCCTGTAGAGTATAATACCTAGGATAGTTGCCCCTAGAATTACTACTGTCAGAAGAATCCAGATGGAAATTGGGATGGAAGAACTTCTACCGAAGCTTATATTCACATCAGAGGCAGCACGGACGCCCCAATTCCAAACATAATCACCTTCAGCACTCCAAGTCCAAGTACCCACTTCGGTGGTGTATGAAACGGAGCTACCGGTGGTAATCCCATTCTCAGGAACAGTTATCCGCTCTGTATTAATTCCGGTGCCGGGTTTATATTGAACCAAAGGTACTTTGGGTGTCACCTGGATAGTAACGGTAACGGTTAAAGGGGTATTGAGCTCCACTGACACCGATCTTATTTCAGAGCGGTGACCACTCTGTTCGATTTTTACTTCTCCTCCACTGTTAGAAAAGTAGGATAGTACTACTGGATTTACAAATTGGTCTTCATCAGTATGGACATAGATGGTTACTGTATCTATTGATTCTTCCCTTGGTATAAATGTTATGGTTAATGTCTGAATACCCTGAGTCAAGAAGACAGTTTTATCAAATGAGCGAGAGACGTCATAGCCAGGTGCTAGCTTACCCGGGAAACTCTGGCTAAAAACAAAAGCGTCCCAGGGCCATCCATTAGTAGCTATGGTTTTACCATCGGGGACATCACCCAAGGACCATTCATATGTTGGGGGACCAATCCTGGTCATCTGGTCCTTTTCTATCCCCTCAGATTTTCCCTCAAATGATATATCACTCTCAAGGCTTAGTTTTAGTCCGGTAACTGGTTCTCCGGTTTCATCTGAAAGATTTAAAAGATTGGTGCGCCACCACCTCTCGGTTGCTACTTCTTTGTTTGTAAAGCTATCCCCAGAGACCCTGTAGTTGCTCTCTTCAATAAAACTAACACTAACCTCATTACCTCCAGGAGTTCCAGTCGGTCGTTCTTCCTGGCTGGAAGTTTTGATAGAGGTTTCCAGCAAGACATCCCACTCCTCGTCAATAACCGCATAGGTTACTTCTCCTTGCCCAACTACAATCTGAGCTTGGTGCGGGGTAGTATCTTGAGGAGTTGGTTCGCTACCCAGCCTCCCGTATTCAGAACACCAGCAGTTGAACTTATAGTCAAACTGCCATTCAAATGGCTGCTCCAGAGGTATAGAAGCTATCAGCTTAAGACTATCTTCAATACCTCGTGATTTAAATGTAGGGCTATTTTGCAAAAGCTTTTTTGCTATCTCTTCGCTCTCCTCTTCGGACCATTCTGCCTTTGAAGTAACCACCTGTGTTTCTGGCTCTACTTCCTTTTTCTCTACCTGAGTTTTTGAAGCTGGCTGAGTGCAGCTTAGAAGAACTAATGTAGCTATCGTAAATATTATTAAGCTAATTCTTTTCATAACAAACTGTTTTCCTCTTAAAATGGTGTACCATTAATTTTATCCTACTCCCTCAATACGAGCCCGTCAATGAGCTTTGGTTTAGATATATGTCTCCGTACTTTAGTAAAGTTATGAGGATTAGGCAACTTTCACCTAGAATTATTTGATAAAAATAATTAAAAATTAGTAGCTACTGGACTGCCCATAAACAAAGATAATTGGTTAGGAAAGTAGAAATCAAACCAAAATTCTTTTTTAGCAATTCAATATTATTTTTCCGTAAAAATAATATTTATAATCGCCTATTTTTACAAACCTTATAAAAACAATATTTATAATCAAAAAATGGTGTAGAAATTATAGTTATTTAAATTGACCATGAAATAATATTTTAAAAATTATAGTTTCCTTTATTCAAATATCTTGACGGTCAAATTTTATTATATAAATAGAACTTTTTGGTTTTTTTATCTTCCATCTAAGTATGTACCTAGTGTTTTTTTTTATTTTTTTTGGTTGTATTGGGTATAACTCAATCTTTTTCCTATCAAATCTAATACCTTCAAAGTGATACGGTGGTTTATTCAATACAGCTTCACCAATAAATTCTTCTACCCCATGTTTGTAATAATGCAGTGGATAAAAAACATAATCTTCATTTCTAGTAAAAGTTCCTGGCCAAAAACAAGAATATTCAATATCAAAAATCTCTCCAGCATTTAATGGTTCATGGAAAAAAATTTCTAAAATTTTCTCATATGGGTTGTCTTTTAAAAGCCTCCATCTGAGAGGTGTTTTCCTAACTCTATCACTAACTGTAATCGACATTATCGAACTGTCAATCGCTGAATCTCCTACAATACTATCTATAAAAGATAAACAGACTTGCTTATTTAAAACTACACCCTTATACCTTAGCTTGAAATAACCATCATTTTTATCTATTAAATATGCTTGATGTATTAACAAAAAATGACATTTAGTATTTATCAATAGAGGATCTGGTTCAATATATTGGCTTAGTGCTAAGTGTTCAATATCAAACGTTTCAGCAAGTTTAATATTAAAATTAGGAATTGTTCTCCTAGCTTTTTTTTTGGAATACCAAATAAGAATTATTATTAAGGTTATTAAAATTATTATAAATATAATGACTAATATATAGATTGGTATTTTAAAGGGCCAAGCAGGTATTATTTTAGAAAATTTACCGGAAAAAACACCTATCAAGTATATAATACCCATAAGAACTAGAGCTGCAATTATTCCGTCAACCACACCATAAATACGGCTTAATAACCACTCAATTAATTTTTTTCTACTACTTGTCATCTCCTAATAACTTCCACATTTTTATTGCATCTTCTCCATCACGATAGAATTGGAGGACAATTTTTTTAGAAAAAAAACCTAAACTTTCCCAAAACTTAATACTTCCTATATTTGATTTTCTGACTTCTAATTCTAGTTGTATAATATGACTTTCTTTTAGTTTATTTAATGTAAAATCAACAAGAGTTTTACCAACACCTCTAAGTCTATAGCCTGGGTCAACAGCAATAGAAACAACTTCACCTTGATTACTTGAAGTACATGTGATCATGTATCCTATAATTATTCCAACGAATTCTGCAACAATAAATAGATGTGAACACTTTTTATACCATCTTCTAAACATATCTTCTGAGAAAGTATCAATCGTGAATGATGCATTTTCTATCTCTAAAATTCGCTTAATATCATCAAGGTGAAAATTTCTAATATAAACCTTAGGTTCCACCGTCATTTTTATTAGAATCTCCTATATATTTTTCAATCCAGACAAACTTATTACCAAAAGAGAAACCTTTTTTTCCAAAAAATTTCTCATTTTTATTTCCTTCTCTTATTATCCCTGAAATATAATCTATACCATTATCAAGTAGAAGATTTAAACAAACTTCTAATAATAGTGACCCTACTTTCATCATTCTTTTTTGTGGAATAACAGCGATATTTTCTAAGATGGCCCAAGAATTGCGAATAATCCTACAAAAAAGGAAACCAACTATTTTATCTTTAAATTGAGCAACAATTAAAATGTCATTGTAAGGATTTTTAATCCAATTTTTAAGAAAATTCTTACCATAAAATTTAGTATTTTTACTTAATAAAAAGCCCTCTTCATTAATACCTATTTCGTAGATAGCATCGATATCTTCCGTTTTAGCAACACGAATTATTAGAGAACCACAAATCTTTATACTTTTATTTAATTTATAATTAGAAATCAATCTCTTTTTATACGTATCAGTATTCATTTCTTCTTCTATGTTACTAATTTTTACTTATCCTATAAAAACCAGGGCCAGCTAGAATTTTTATTTTTTCTTTTTCTAAAATATCACAATATATATTTAATCCAATTGAATCAGAAGCCATATGACCACAAATTATAGTTCCAATTTTATGTTTAATAATTGCTTTCATATTATCAAGTGAATAATGCATTCCAATAATAGTATTAACATTAGATTTTTTTAAATAAGCAAATATTTCAGAAGGAGGATCTAGGCCTCCAGTCATATCCACCATAACTTTCTTGATTATATTATTTTTTAAATTTAGATCTGAAATGTATGGACCATCATCATTTTCTTTTGCCATTTCATATTCTTTAATTGATGATATAATTTCAAATAAATCTACAAGCCTTAATGGCTTATTTCCTTCAGTAATGTCTTCAAAAAATTTTTGTGTTAAATTATCAATAGCAGTATGTAGACAAATCAATGGAATATTTAAAAACTTACTAGCATTTTCAGCCCTTAGATTATTTTTAGCTTTAATACCAATTGAACTTTCCCAAATTAATTTATTAATAAGCTTTTCTGCAATTTTTTTATTTATTCCACATTGTATCCAATTATATTTTTGAATATCAGCAACTTTTGCTAAAGCGTATGAGGCTTTTGCAATAGGATGGTGACTGATTATAGCATCTATTTCTACACCCTGACTTTTCAATATTTCAACAAGTATAATTTCTGGTACCCCAATATCAATACCCACAAAAATGCTTTTTACATTAGTATCTTTATAGTTTATAATCCTGCTATCTGGAAAATAATCAATATTTAAATTTTTTCCCCTAATATCTACTTCTTTACCCATATTAATTGCAAGATCGAATATATCACTTAATCTCATTTATTAAATCAATTCCTCCTTAAAAAGCTAAAATTATATTTAATAATAGAATAAAAATATTTATCCCTAAACTACCCATCAATCTGAACATATCAAAGAATTATTACAACTTAAAACCTTTAAAGGGACCGTAGATTCTCATTTTTACTCTACTTTAATGTAAGAGATACAAGTATTATTTTATAACAATTATTAAAAAATACTATTTCTACTACACCTAAATATTATACTACTAATAATAGTGTTTATAATCCAAGTTTTTCTGTTTAAGATTAAATATAAATTTTTCATTCCAAACTTTCCCTTCACCTCTGCCCCAGACATATAAATAATCATAATACTCCCCTTCCAACATATATATCAGGGTAATTTTATATTAATAAAGAACGGCTTATATAGACTTAAAACTTGTAAAATCTATATCAAAGTAACCCTAAAGACCTTATTTTCTAACTCCTTGTTATACCTTAAAACCCTATAAAACATAGCGTATTTATAACGGAAAGGGGCCGTAAATCAACGAGAATTGCGACCCCTTATAATTATTATAATATCCGCTTTTAAGATAACTGGGGGCTGAAATATTTAACCAATTTACTCAATTTAAGCTTTTTTATTATTAAAGAAAATAAAATCAGATATATAAATATATAATTTATATTAATAATAAAATCGGCCAAATTCGTTAAATCCATTAAATTTTCCAGTTATTATTTCCAGCTCAGTCCCATCCAATATTTCTTGGTCGTCTTCTTTTGGTCAATATATATGGACTTTGTCCTCTGCTCATATCCGCTTCTTCTCATATCTCTATTGATTCTTACAGGCGACCATGGAGGTATATTCTGACCTACTAAATAATTCGAAAATGCTTCATTAAATTCATCAGAAGCAATTTCACCCAAAGCTTCATCTACTGTACTTTCCTCTAAGAATTTTGCAAGATGACTGCTTAACCTGTCATATATTTTTTTAAGTTCTTCGGTAGTACATTCATTTGACATCACAAATTGCCTCTCATTTATAATCCGAAGCATTTCAAGACTCTTATAGGCATAGCCTTCATACTCCTGCTTCGATATTTTACTAAGTATTGTCTTATCAGCATTTTTGCCTTCAAATTTATTGGGGAACTGAATTAAATTAACCCTTCTGTAAAATGCATCAGATCGGTCTTGAGTCTCAGGAAGCTTGTTAGTCATTACTATTATCTTTGCATAATTTTTAAAATAAAAAGGTTCTTTAAACTTCTTTTCACTTTTTATTCTATCCCATCCTGTAAGCTGTTTTATAACGCTTGTTCTTTTAAGAATATTCATGTCAAGCTCCCCACAGACATTTGCAAGTTTTCCGTACAGTTGACTTGTGGCAAACTTATTTATAGAAAGCTCATTTAAATCAATGGAAGAGATATTTTCATCACCTAATAGGCCTGTAAGGATATTGATAAAAGTACTTTTCCCATTTCCACCCTCTCCGTATATAAAAAATATTTTGTGATAAGGGTAATTTCTTAACATACAGTAGGCTGTAAGCTCATATAATATTTCCATATTTGCTTCTCCCACCATTTCGGTAAATATTCTTTCAATCATCGGGCATTCTCTATTCTGGGTATCAATATTTACATTGAGCTTGTTAATAAAATGATATTCCGGGCCATATTCAAGCAATCTGTCTGTTTTTAGGTCATATATTTTATCATTGAAAGCAATTAGACATGGGTCTGGCTCGGAAAAACTGTATCTTTTAAAAGTCATGTCCTTTATGTCTTCAATGACTTCGGTTACGTAGTATTTTTTAAGATGCTCCCTCTTTAATATGTCTTTTCTTAAGGTAGACCTTAAATCACTTTCTGCATCTACTACCCATATTCCCCCTTTTTTATCATACAGCCAGAGTCTTTTGGATTCATCACAGCCAACGCTATACTCTTTTATAACAATTTCAGAATAAAGCCTCGCATCAAATTTTTCACCTTCAGGAATATCAATTTTTACATATTCTGAAGTATCTTCAATTAGTTCGAGTAGTTTTTCTTTTGTTCCACCTTTTTTAATCCAGTCGCTTATATCTTCTTTTTCTTTTAGTTCTGGGAGTTCAAGCAATTTTATACTTCTTGATATATCCTTTAGGTTGTCAGCTATAACCTTGATGTGCTCTCTTCCCTGGTCATCATTATCGGGAACAAGTATTACAGTCCTGTCTTTAAAATACTTATTATAATCAGGACTCCATTTACCTGCCCCCATTGGTGATGTAGTTGCTACGAAGCCAAGCTTTAATAGATTATCTACATCCCTTTCCCCTTCTAATATAAATATTGAGGTATCAATATCGGCCTCTATTAGTTCTGGTAGCCTATAGGGTATTTTTCTTACCCCTTTGAGGTTGTATACCCACTTGCCGTTTCTATCTAATCTTCTGAACGCAAAACTTTTTGGTTCAAATCTTACGCATTGGTATAGTATGTTTTTATTTTCATCCAAATAATCATATACAGCTACTATCTTCCTACTTCTTTTATTATAATTTGGGTCAAAAAGCCTTCCCTTAAACCCGCAAGATTTGCAATGGTAGACACCCTTTTCCTCATTAACGCATAGGCTTGGAACATGGTCATCATGCATAGGACATATGGCCATCCATTCTGAACCAACTTTTTTTGCAGTAACTGTAATAACTTTTTTCTGGATGTTATCCCATAGGTTAAATTTTTGATTTTCCTTATTATTTAACATTTTATTACCTCCAAATAATCCCAATAAAAAAGGCAGGGCAATTAAATATTGCCTGCCCTTTTATGCAGAAATTCCTTTTAATTTCTGTTTTTATTTAATAAAATTAAGTTAATGAAAATATCTTGGATTTTTGTTTAACAACTGGATATTTTCATACTAAAGGCTTATTTGCGAGGTATTGATTTTAAGGAGAGCTTTTTAAGGGGATTTTAAAAAATCCTTTTTAAAAAGCCAAATTGGCAGATATTAGCCGAGTTATGTACTAATTATAATTCTAATCATATCAAAATTATACCTATTATATATAATCTCTCTCCAATCTTATCTAACCCTACTAATCCTCCTCCCAATTCCTTCTTGACAACCAACATCAAACTCATTAAAATCTTCATTTAGTCTTAAAATTATGAATTATTATACTTTTATAAGATTTAAATGAAATTTAGAAAAGGAGAGCCACGGTGAAGACCATAAAAAGAAAAATCCCCGCATTTTTAATCACATTAGTTTTTGTACTTTCAATCACTCTTATGATACCCGGCATTCTTATGGCCCAGGATGAAGAAGCACAAGAACCACAAAAGGAAGAACTAAACCTTGAGACCACCCTTCCCAAAATACAGGCCGAGGAAGGACAGATATTCACATTTAACTTCGATGTGACCTATGTCCCGGGAGATAATCCTTACGGTTTAAGCGCTGATGAGACCCAGAAGACATTTGATGTAACGGTTGACTATCCAGATGGATGGATTGCTGCAGTCGGCCAGGGACAGACGAAAATAACTGCCATCAATATGACCAGGCATGGAAAGGAAAATCTTGTGCTGCTTGCAGCTGAGAATATAAGCCAGGAGCCAGGCGAATATACCTTTACCGCCAACTTTAAATCCGCTGTTGAAGGAGACCCCCTGGAAGGATCCATACAATTTACCGCAGTAATAACTGCAGCCTACGAGATCGAACTTACAACCAAAACAGGAATGCTGAACACCAATATGAGCTCGGGAAAAGACAACCACTACAAGCTGGTAGTCGACAACAAAAGCTCGACATCGTTAGAAAATATAAAACTGACCTCTACCGAACCAGAGGGCTGGAGGGTCAGCTTTGATAATGATAAAATCGATTCCATAGAAGCCGGAAAGAGCGCTGAGGTCGATGTGACCGTAAATCCTCCTGAAAAGACAATCGCCGGAGACTATAAGCTTACCTTCAACGCATCAAATGATAAAGCTAGTAACGACCTCGAACTTAGGGTGACCGTTGAGACCCCTACTATATGGGGAATAGTCGGCATAGGAATAATCGTGATAGTAATAGTCTCAGTTGCCATAATCTTTACAAGGCTGGGAAGAAGATAAAAGATGAACGATAATATTATAAGTGCCAGGAATCTTACTAAAAAATACAACGGGCACCTGGCTGTTAATGATCTTAATATTAATATTAAAAAAGGCGAAATATTCGGGCTTTTGGGCCCCAACGGTGCAGGTAAATCCACTTTCATTCTTATGACTCTGGGACTTACCGAACCCACATCGGGAACAGTAAGTGTTGCGGGGTTCAACTCCACCAGAGAACCGCTTAAGGTCAAGAGAATAACCGGTTATCTTCCCGAAAGAATAGGCTTCTATGAAGATATGACTGCCGGGGGAAACCTTTCCTATACCGCTGAGCTTAACAGGATCCCCTACAGGGAAATCGATAAAAAGATAGACGAAGTCTTAGAAATTGTGGAGCTTTCCAAGAATAAAAAACATCAGGTAAAGACATTTTCCAAGGGAATGAAGCAGAGACTTGGAATTGCAGATGTTCTTATAAAAGACCCGCAGCTTGTCATTTTTGACGAGCCTACGGAAGGCCTTGATGTAAAGGTTGCAAATCAGATACTAAATACCATCCAGGACTTAAACAAGAAAAAAGACATAACATTCGTCCTGTCATCCCATCAGCTTAACCTCGTGCAGAAAGTCTGCCCCAGAGTGGGAATATTGTCCGGGGGCAAGCTCATAGGTGAAGGAAACGTTGAAAAGCTGGGAAGAAACCTCTTTGGAGGAGGAAAATACAGAATAGAGATAGAACTTGAAAAGATAACAGACAGCATAGTAGAGAAGATAAAGAAACTGGACAAAGTCGTAAACGTAGGCAGGGCCGGTAAAAATCTTCAGGTGATATGCAACAGTGATATAAGACAGGACATATCCAAGATCATAGCCGCTGAAGGCCTGCTTATGACCAAGATGGATATGAAGCAGGACGCACTGGAAGAAATATATCTAAAATACTTTAAAGAGGAGTAAAATGAGAAGTATCCTAACAGTATACAGAAAAGAGCTTTCCGATCACTTCAGCAGCAATAGATTCTTGATCCTTTTAGGACTTATATATATCGCAGGGCTCTCATCTACCTACGTTGCCCTTACAAATATCAGGGATGCTGCCAGCGCACTGGACAAAAATGTATTCTTATATCTATTTACAACAGGGGGAGGTGTCCTGCCCTCATTTATAACCTTTATAAGCTTTTTTATCCCCATTATAGGAATAATCTTCGGTTTTGATGCTATAAACAGCGAGAGAAACAGCGGCAATCTTAGTAGGTTGCTTTCACAGCCCATATACAGGGACAGCGTCATAAACGGTAAATTCCTTGCGGGCATCACTACCCTAACCATAATAGTAGCCAGCATCGTATTTATAATATCAGGTATTGGGCTGTTTTCCATCGGCGTACCTCCCAGTACGGAAGAAATCTTAAGAATATTTTTCTTTATAATATTATGTATTTTTTACGGGGGCTTCTGGATGGGACTCTCGATACTCTTTTCGGTCACTATGAACAGGACTGCCGCATCAATACTTACTGCCATTGCAATATGGATATTCGTTATGTTCTTCCTTCCAATAATTGCCAATGCCGTAGCCAATGGAATGGCTCCGCTGGACGGGGCTTCCATAGCCGAACAGATAAGAAATTATAATATCGAATACTCTATACTTAGGATCTCGCCGGCTAATCTGTTTGGTGAATCCATTTCCATACTGCTTATTCCGACTGCCAGGATATTTCAGCTTACAACTTCCAATGTCACTCAGGGTATACCGGAAAATCCATTATCCCTGGGGCAGAGCCTGATCCAGGTATGGCCGCAGATCGTAGTCATCACAGCACTGGCAATCATCTGCTTTGCAGTATCCTATATTTTATTCATGAGGCAGGAAATAAGGTCCACCTAATCCTGGTGGGTGATTGCCTCTTCAATCAGGCTTGTACCCACTGATATTTTATCCAGGCTGTGAATAGAACCGCCGCTCTGTTTTACAATCTGTTCTACTTTATGATAATCTATGGAACTGCCTTCACAGGTGATCTTAACATTCTCCACCTTCTGATCCATCTCGATCAAGGATATATCCACTCCGTCTACTCCTGCAAGATCTGCCAGTTCTTTTGAAAGCTCTATGATACTCGGAACATGAGGTTTTAATACATCCAGTACTACTCTTCTTATATTTGCCAATTTATAGTCTCCTTTTAAAAAAGTTTACAAATAAAAAATATAATATTATTTATCTGACATCTTTTTTCTCCTCCTTAAGGTTTTCAGGCATTTCTGTAGATCGGCTGACAGCTTATCTTCAATTTCTACCGGTTTTTTCGTAACAGGATGGATAAAGATCAGTTTTTTTGCATGCAAAAACTGCCTTGTAAGCCCAAGATCCTCTGCCAGTTTCTGGGACTGTCTTGTCCCGTATATTTCATCTCCTAACACAGGATGATCTATATAGCTTAAGTGGACCCTTATCTGATGTGTCCTCCCGGTCTCAGGGTGAACATCCAGAAGGGCTGAATCTCCAAACTCTTCGTTGACTTCAAATCTTGTCACTGCGTCCCTTCCCCTGTCAATTGATATACTCATCTTCTTTCTGTCCAGTCCCGAGCGCCCTACCGGAAGTATTATTTCACCCTTTTTTTCTGAAAAACCTCCCCATACGAGTACGGCATAGGTCTTTTTTACAAGCCTTTTTTTAAACATATCAGAAAGCATACGGTGAGTATTATCATCCCTTGCCACTATAAGAAGGCCCGATGTATTTTTATCAAGGCGGTGTACGATTCCCGCCCTGTCTTTTCCAGAGAGGTTTGATAGTTTCTTATAATGGTAAAGAAGGGCATTTACAACGGTATGGCTGCTGCTGCCCGGTGTCGGGTGTGTGAGAATCCCTGCTTTTTTGGATATTACCGCAAGGTATCTGTCTTCATATACGATATTTAAACTTATTTTTTCAGGTTCTATTTCGTTGCCGTTTGATTCTTTAAAATCCTCAATGGTGATTATATCGCTTTTGGCAAGCCTGTAGTGCTTGCTTACCGTACTGCCGTTTACCTGTACTTTTTTCTGGCTGATTATGTTTTGGATATGGCTCCTTGATGTATTTCTTATCCTGCAGGTTAGAAATTTGTCAATTCTCTGCCCCAAACCAGAAGCATCTACCTTAAAGCTTAAACCGTCGTCTTCTTTCTTAATCAACTCCCTCAGTCTTCCCCTTCTTAAAGTATTCCTTAAGTATCAATATTATAATAAGGGAAAAACCAATTAAAATAGAGCTATCTGCTACATTAAATACTGGAATGAATCTTATATTTATAAAATCTGTGACCTCTCCTACAAAAAATCTGTCAATTAAGTTTCCCAGTGCTCCTCCCAGCACAAAGCCCAGGCATACGTTATAAAAGGCAGAGTTAAAATTAAGTATGGATTTTAGGATAATTATCAAGAAAATAGCCACTATCGATACGACAGTAAGTATCCCCGTATAACCCTGGAATAATCCGAAAGCTGCGCCTGTATTTCTGATATGTGTTATGGATAAAAATCCAGGGATTATCCCAATGGAGCTACCTTCCGGCACTCTCTGTATTATAATATATTTGGTCACCTGGTCAGCAGTCATAATACAGATAGCAGTGACTAAAAAATATATATTTAAAAGTAAATTTCTTTTCCCTCTGCTTATCATTTTATAATACTCCCTACCACTTTTATTCCGATCTTTATATTTTTATCATTTACCCTGACTTCCTTTAAAAACATATCCTTTTCAAAATCGCCGCTCAAGGACCTGCTTAAAGTCTCTTTCATTATATAATTTTTAAACTTTTTTAAAATACCTTCTTTTATTCCTTCTCCGATTGCCGTATTTATGGTATTTTCTATCTCAAATCCCGCTTCCTTTCTTAAATTCTGTATCTGGTGAACGAGTTCCCTGCAGAAGCCTTCTTCCAGGAGTTCCGGTGACAGGACAGTGGAAAGCCCCACCGTCATCTGACCGTCACTCTCGACTCCAAGCCCTTCTCTGTTTTTTATATCAATTAAGATTTCTTCTGGCAGGAGCTCTATTTGCTTTCCGTCTATTTTAAGGGTTATATTTTTTCCGCTTTTTACCTTAAGCGCAGTACGGACAGAATTTTCTTTTAGCAGTGCTTCCTTTATTTCAGGTATCATACTTCCATATTTTTTACCCACAAGATTGAGGTCTGGCTTTATATCATAGGATACAAGTTCCTCAAGTTTTTTTACAAATTCTATTTTTTTAACATTCAGCTCACTTGTTATTATGTCCTTGAAATGCTCTACGGCCTCTTTTTTACCCTCGTCTTTATCAAAATATATAAGCACCTTTTCGATAGGCTGCCTGATCTTTATGTTTACCCTGCTTCTTACCGATCTTCCCAGCCCTACTACTTTTCTCGCCGTATCCATCTTGAAACTCAAGTTCTTATCTAGCAGGCTCTCATCCGCAGCAGGATAGCTTTCAAGGTGTACGCTTTCCTCACAGTGACCCAGGCTTCCGGCAAGGTTTCCGTATATGCTTTCGCTCATAAATGGTATAAACGGTGCACACAGTTTTGAAACAGTAACAAGACATTCATATAATGTCTTGTAGGCGCTTATCTTATCCCTGTCTTCCTCGCTTTTCCAGAACCTCCTTCTGCTCCTCCTCACATACCAGTTTGAAAGAACATCAACGAAATCTTGTATCAGCCTTCCGCTTTCGGTGACATTGAAATTATCCATAAGCCTGTTTACGCCTTTTATAGTGCTGTTAAGTTCGGATATTATCCATCTGTCGATTTCAAACCTGTCCTTTACCTCAAGGTCATAGTCATAAGGATTGAAATCATCTATATTTGCATAGATCACAAAGAAAGAATAGGTGTTCCACAGTGTGAGCAGGAACTTCCTGATCACCTCATCAATGGCTCCGGTTGAGAAATTCTTTGGGAGCCACGGCGAAACACTGGTAAAGAAATACCATCTTAAGGCATCCGCTCCCTGCCTGTTTAAAACATCCCACGGCTCAACTACATTGCCCTTTGATTTGGACATCTTCTGTCCTTTTTCATCGTTTATAAGGCCGAGGCACAATACGTTTTTAAAACATGACTTTTTAAAAAGCAGTGTAGAGATCGCAAGCAGAGTGTAAAACCATCCCCTGGTCTGGTCTATCCCCTCACAGATAAAATCGGCTGGGAAATTATCGGCAAACACTTTTTTGTTCTCAAAAGGATAGTGGTACTGCGAATAAGGCATGGAACCCGAATCAAACCATACATCTATTACTTCGGGCACTCTTCTCATATCACTCCCGCACTTATCGCATTTTATAATAATGCCGTCCACATAAGGCCTGTGCAGGTCAAGCTTATCCGGAAAGTTCGATGCCCTTTCCTTAAGTTCCTCCACACTTCCTATGCAGATATTATGACCTTTTTCATCCTCCCATACCGGAAGGGGCGTACCCCAGTATCTCTCCCTTGTAAGAGCCCAGTCAATATTATTCTCAAGCCAGTTTCCAAACCTGCCGTTCTTTATATGTTCCGGATACCAGTTTACTTCCCGGTTGGATGCAAGCAGGTCATCCTTTATCTGTGATGTCTTTATATACCAGCTTTTCTTGGCATAATATATAAGCCTGCTCTCGCATCTCCAGCAGAAGGGGTATGAGTGCTTCACCTTATTTATACTGAAAAGCAGACCTCTTTCCTTAAGGTCCTCTACTATTTTGGGATTGGCATCTTCTATGGGCATGCCTCCAAATTTATCCACCTTTTTTTCAAGCCTCCCCTGTTCATCAACCATTTTTACAACCGGCAGGTTGTTTTTCCTTCCAACATTCATATCATCTTCTCCGAAAGCAGGCGCTATGTGGACAATACCCGTACCCTCTTCAGTGGAAACAAAATCGCCTCCTATGATCACAAACGCACTGCTGCTGCCGTCCGTATAATCATATACAGGTCTGTATTTTGAAGATATTAGCTTTGCACCTTTGAAGGTATCTTTGACCTTATAGCCTTCACCTTCTCCTAAAACTTCGGAAATAAGGTCGCCTACAAGTATCAGGTTCTCACCCTTATACTCCACTTCCACGTAATCGGAACCTTCGCTTACCGCTGCAGCGACATTGGAAATCAGGGTCCATGGAGTCGTGGTCCATACTAAAAAATATGTATTTTCCCTATCTGCAAGGGGAAACTTCACCACTACTGAATAATCCTCTACCTCCTGATATCCAAGAGCAGTTTCATGCGAGGAGAGTGCAGTTCCGCACCTGGGGCAGTAGGGAACGATCTTATAGTCCTTATACAGCAGGTTTTTATCCCATATGGTCTTAAGCACCCACCATACGGTTTCTATATAATCATTCCTGAAGGTAAAATAAGCATTTTCCATATCCAGCCAGAATCCTATACGCCTGGTGAGCTTCTCCCAGTCCTCCTCATATCTCATTACACTTTCCCTGCACAGCCTGTTAAACTTTTCAATTCCGATTTCTTCTATTTCCTTTTTGGAATTTATGCCCAGCTGCTTTTCCACTTCAATCTCTACCGGAAGTCCGTGAGTATCCCAGCCGGCATTTCTCAGCACATAATAGCCTTTCATAGTCTTATATCTTGGAAAAATATCCTTGTATACCCTTGACAGGGCGTGGTGTACACCGGGAAGTCCGTTGGCTGTGGGAGGACCTTCGTAGAACACAAACCTTTTCTTGCCCTCTGACTTTTTTAAGCTTTTTTTAAAGATATCGTTCTTTTCCCAGAAGTCTAAGATTTTTTCTTCAAGCTTTACCAGGTCTACTTTGCTGCCGACTTTCTCAAACATATGCTTATGCCTTTATATTTTTTTAAGTTAATAAATCACTGTCCTCAAAACTGTTTAATAGATTTTATATAATTAGATTAGTTTTGTGAAGTGGAATTATTGCTATCTTCCATAAGGCCCTGAAGGATCTTTGCCGATCTTACTGCCTGGGCTTTATAGTGATTGTTAAAATATATATAGGTCTTTTTGGTATTTGATGCCACTTCCCTTATCCTGGGTACCCACTCACCGAGTTCTTCTTCGTTATAGAGATAATCATACCTCATATATGACTGTTTTGGTTTCCACCAGTTAAGGTTATTTCTCCCATGAAACCTTATGTACCCCGTGCTGCTCGTAGCTATACTGGTAGGAGGAAGCAGCCCTTTTAGCTCCGGCTCATCCACATTACAGAATCCTATATCAAGTCTCTTAAGATGATTAATTGTAGTATCGCCGAGCCAGCTGGAGTTTCTAAATTCCGCGCACAGTTCAAGACCGCTAAAGATTTCTCTTACTCTGCTTAAGTAATCACAGTTTGCTATGCTGAATTTAAAAGCCCATGGAAACTGCAGAAGAATGGGACCGAGCTTGCTTCTGGAGGCAAGGGGGGCAAGCGAATCCGTAAACTTTAAAATTTCATCTTCTTTTATATCCCTTGTGTGCGTAACACTGCTGTGAGCCTTTACTGAGAAAACAAAATCCCCCGCTACCTTCTTTGACATGTTTTCAAATATCCGGGGATTCGGGAGACTGTAGTAGGTAAAATTTATTTCAACTGTATTGAATTCTCTGCTATAGTAGGTAAGCTGATCCTTTTTTTCAATATCTTCAGGATAAAAGACGCCGACCCAGTCGGCATAACTATAACCTGAAGTACCGACAAGAATACTTCCCATTAAAATTATAAAAATTGAGATATCTCAGTTAATATTTTATCTCTGGACATCACACCGACAAGTCTTTTAACGACCTCTCCTTTTTTGAAGAGCAGCAGCGTCGGTATACTGCTGATGCTGTATTTTATTGCGGTATCCCTGTTGTCGTCCACATTCAGTCTTCCAATTTTCATTTCTACACTTTTATCTTCTGCCAGTTTTTCAAGCTCAGGTTCAATCAT
Source organism: uncultured Actinomycetota bacterium (assembly GCA_964578625.1). Lineage (GTDB taxonomy): Bacteria > Actinomycetota > Humimicrobiia > Humimicrobiales > Humimicrobiaceae > CAZBSE01. The sequence continues at coordinate 21,742 of CAZODQ010000009.1, read as the reverse complement.
CTTGCAGGGACCGCACCATACCGCCCAGAAATCAACAAGTATCGGTTTTTCCGAATTTAATACTTCACTGTCAAAATTTGCATCAGTCAATTGAGTTATAGATTCAGGCATTATTCTCCCCTCTGCATAATATTGTTTTTGTAAAAATCATAGATATTCTATCATCTCTATTTTTTCCACATTTACAAAAACAACCTGCCTTCTAACTTTATCATCTTCCAAACCTTTCTTACCTTCCTCAAAATAATACACTTCTGCATCCGTTACAGGTATAAACCTGTTCCTCTGAGAAGTAATATAATCACTCAGCCTTCCGTCTACCAGGGTATGGACAGTGCCTATTACCACAGAAGTTTCTGTTCTTATCTTCACCCTTACATGTTGTTTTTCTATTTTCATTTGCATACTTTTAAAATAAAGTCATTAATAATATTTTAATTGATATTATCAGAGCTATTTTCTTTAGTCAAATAAATTTACGATCACTGAAGCAGGTTAAAAAAAATATAAATAATTGATTTTTATTTAAAATTTATATAATTTGTATTGCTTTTATATTACAATATACTATAATAACTTATAATAACTGGCCTTATTAAGGAGATAAGATGTATAAATGTCTGAAATGTGGAAACACATACAAATTTATGGGTGTGGTAAAGGAAGAAGGAAATGCCATTATATACCAGAATTCAGATGACAAGAAGAGTACAGACTCTCTTACCTGGGCTATTAAAACCTCAGACAGCAAATATAAAAACACGCATTACATATCCAGGTGCTTTTACTGCAAATCAACAGAAATATTCCGCACCTGAAAATTTTTAGTCGCCTGTTATTTCTTTTCTTACCAGCCTGCTTGCCCTGAATAATGACTCAAAGGAGGTGCCTGCATCCGTCCACCATCCGTCAAGTATCGAATATGCCATGTTACTTCTTTTTATATATTCGTTATTGACATCGGTTATTTCTAGTTCACCTCTGTCCGAAGGCTTGAGTATCCTTATAATATCGAATACCTCGCTGTCATACATATAGATGCCCACGACTGCATATCTGCTTATCGGTTTATCGGGTTTTTCTGCAATATTTATTACCTTTCCGTCTTTTATTTCAGCAACCCCGAACCTTTCAGGATTATTTACTTCTTTTAGAAAGATTCTTGCTCCCCTTTCCTGTTTCTCAAACTCTTTTACAGCATCTTTGATATCATTCTCTATCACATTATCACCGAGCATCACTGCTATTTTATCTTTATCTGCGAAATCCTCGGCCAGCTTAAGTGCATCTGCTATCCCACCTTCTCCTTCCTGATAGGTGTAACTTATATCTTTGAGGCCGAACTCACTGCCGTTGCCCAGAAGCCTCAGGAAATCCCCCGCATTATTGCCTCCGGTGACTATCATTATATCTTTAAGGCCTGCACTTACCAGAGTTTTAAGAGGATAGTAGATCATCGGTTTATCATATACCGGAAGCAGGTGCTTATTTGTGACTTTGGTACAGGGCATCAGTCGCGTTCCCAGGCCGCCTGCCAGTATAATACCCTTCATAACTCTTATACTCACACTCCTTTAGATAAATTTATTTATCAAATAAAAAATAAAAATTGCTGCTGCAAGACAGATACAGTATACAGCAAAAACATTTAAATTTTTTCTCCTTACAAGATAAACAAGAAATTTTATAGCAAAAAATCCCGAAATATAGGCACATATAAATCCTGCCGTAAGACTTAAAACAGCAGGTAGGCCGCCTATGGATATAATACTATAGGACCTTGAAAGTTCAAATATAAAGGAACCTAAAATAACGGGAATTGATAGTAAAAACGAAAACTTTACTGCATCTCCTCTCTTTATTCCGAAAAACCTGGCAAATGAGATAGTGGCTCCAGACCTTGAAATACCGGGGAAAATAGCTAGCGCCTGCCCTATTCCGACTACAGCTGCAATAAAGAGATTGAACCTTGCCTTCCCTGAACCGCTGCCGGCAATATCGATACTGCCGACTAGACCGCTGCCGCTGTTGTCTTCTTTTTTACTGGCGTCATTATAACTGTAAGATATGTCATCATTGCTTTTATTAATACCTGCCTCAATACGGGCTCCCCTCATCTCGCAGATCCACAGCATAAGTGCAGTCACCAGTAAAAAAACAGCCACAATAAGCGGTCTTGTAAAAAGGTTCTCAACATAATCATCCAGGAAAAACCCTGCTGCCGCAGCAGGTATGCTGGCTATGATTATAAAGATACCTATTTTAAAATCGTTAGAACTTCTTATTCTTCTTATGAATATACCAAGTACCACTGCCTTTATTATCCGGTAGATTTCCCTGTAAAAAACAGTTACCACTGCAGCAAGTGTCGCAAAATGGACCGTTACTGTAAAATAAAGAGGTATATAATCCCAGCTAAAAAAATAGGGAAAAACTACCAGATGACCTGAGCTGCTTATGGGAAAAAATTCAGTAATACCCTGAATTATTCCTAAAACGATTGACTGTAAAATATTCAACTTATATAATGAGTAAAATTTTTACTTGATAAATATATAATCAGTTTTTAAATATAGCATAAAATAATTAAAAATAAAGAATTGATATGGATTATACTAGTTTCTTTGAATATATATCACCGAGAATAGCAACATTTTTTACGGCCATGACTCCCATAGGTGAACTCCGTGCATCAATACCTATTGCACTGGGGACCTACGGCATGAATATTTTTGAGACCTATATAATATCTGTTATCGGAAATATGATACCTGTCATTGCCATACTGTGGATCTTAGAACCGGTATCAAAATTCCTGATGAACAGGTTCAGGCCAGCAAGAAGGTTCTTCAACTGGCTGTTCGGCTATACCAGGAGACGCCATTCAAAAAGATTTGAAAGATACGAAAGATATGCCCTTGTGGGTTTTGTAGGAATACCCCTCCCAGTCACGGGGGGATGGACCGGAGCGCTAATTGCATTTGTTTTCGGCATACCGCCGAAAAAAGCACTGCTTCATATATTTATCGGGGTACTGATTGCAGGTATAATCGTTACAGTAATATGTAAGACAGTGGGTTATATGAAATTCATCACCGCAGGATAGGTTTAGAAAAAAGTACTTGATCCCGCAATAAATTAAGGATTTGATTTGAAATTGTAATATCTAGGGCTACCTGCCGCCTACCATGATATCGCCTACTACCATGGACGGACTGCCCGTATACCCGCCCCAGGGTAAAAAAAGAAGGTCTTTTCCGACTTTTTTTATACTACTGCAGAAACTTAAGATGTCGGTAGCAATGGTCACTTCCTTTACAGGATGTTTAAGGTTTCCCTTTTCAATCCATATTCCCTTGGCTCCGACACTCATCTGACCGGAAATGGGATTTACTCCCGAATGAAGTCCTATTATATCCATAACATAAAACCCCCTGTCAATACCTGCAAGAAGCTGGTCAAACCCGGTAATAGATGGTTTGAGATAGAAGTTTGAAGTGCCCACCTCGGGAGTCGACCGGTAAGAAGCCCTCACTGCATTGCCAGTAGATAAGGTCTTATCCTTCCTCGCAGTATAAGTGTTATACAGGTAAGTCTTAAGATAACCGTTTTCAAATACACAGGTTTTTCCTTTGGTAACTCCTTCGCCGTCAAAAGGCTTTGAAGCAAGCCCGCGGGGCAAAGTCCCGTCGTCAAATATATCTACATCAATAGAAAAGATCTTCTGGCCTATCTTTCCTTTAAAAAGTGATTTTCCCTTCTGCACAGAATCAGCTGTTAGGCCTCCTGCAATGACACCCAAAAACTGTGATGAAACAACAGGATCAAGCAGAAGGTCAACCCGGCCGGATTTTACTTTCTTTCCTCCCAGAACCGAAACGGACCGGCTAGCTGCAGTTTTCGCAACCTTTTCCAGATCCATATCTGATGGAGCCCTGCCGCAGTCAAAAAAATCACCAGTCGAAGTGTCTTCACCCTGTTTGGAAATGGCAACCACATAAATAAAACATGAAGTAGCTATGTATTCATCACATAAACCTGCTGAATTAAGTATTGCTGTTTCATAAATATCGTCACTGTAGGTAACATTATTGATACTTACAATTCTTTTATCCTTACTCCTTGTAAGTGACTCGAGTTTCTTTGCAATGGCGATCTTGCCTCTGGTATCCAGTTTGAGCATATCTTCCCTGAAGAGTACGCTGTCATCTATAAGTTTTTCTTTAAACCTGGATTCTTCCGCTTTCGGCAGATAATTATAATCCTCTTTTTTTGTAATCCTGGAATTGGACACGGCCTTTTCAATACAGTCTTCAATATTTTTACTGTCAAGAACAGCAGTATATGCATACCCTATCGACCTGTCCTTAAAAATCCTTATACCGATGCCGGTCGAATCTGAAAATGAAAGTGTTTCTATCTTACTGTCAAAGATCTCTATTTCAGTCGCTACCGAACCTGCCGAAAAAATCTCAAATTCATCTACTTTGTATTTACCCATTCTTGCGGCTGCATTCTTGCATATCTCCAGCAACTTGCCGCCTTTTATCTTATCACTCTTATATTTATGCATTTTAATTTCCGGTCCCTCCGACAGTGATCTTGCTTACCTTTATTGTAGGCTGGCCTACCTCATTGGATACGGACTGGCCATTTTTTCCGCAGGTGCCGGGAGCAAAATCCAGATCGTTTCCAACTGCCTCGATCTTCTTTAATATATCCGGTCCATTTCCGATAAGAGTTGCACCCTTTATGGGGAAACTTATCTTTCCGTTCTCTATCAAATAACCTTCGCTTATTCCAAATACAAAATCCCCTGTAGCAGGGTCTACCTGGCCCCCCGCAAATTCTTTGGCATAGATCCCTTTTGCCACGGATTTTATAATAGAACTTTTATCCTCCCCTCCATTTGCAATATAGGTATTGCTCATTCTTGGGATGGGGACATCCCTGAAGGACTGCCTTCTTCCGTTGCCGGTCTGTTTTGCTTTTAATTTCCTGGATGTTTTAAGGTCATAGATATAACTTACAAGGACTCCGTCTTTAATGAGTACTGTCTTTGAAGAAGGGCAGCCTTCCCCGTCAAACTTATATGAACCCCAACGGTACTGGGGTGTTGAATCATCCAATGCAGTTACTGCATCACTTGCAATCTTCTTTCCAATTTTACCCTTAAACACCGAAGCATCCTTCATTATGGCATCAGCTTCAAGGCCGTGACCGCAGGCCTCATGAAAAATAACCCCGCCGAATGCCGAACCTATAACCACCTGAAATTCTCCTGCCGGAGCACCTTCAGCATCAAGCATTTTTACTGCAATTTCTGAAGCTTCCAGAGCTACTTTTCCGGGACTTTTTATATCAAATACCTCATAACCGCTTGTCCTTGCAAGTGACTTATAACCGTTCCTTACCTCTTTTTCCTTTTTAGCTACTACATTTATACCGAGAAAGGTTTTTACTGTTTCCTCATGTGAGGAAATCCCTCCGGAATTCGCAATATATACTTCTTCGGTAACATCTGAAAGATTTGACGTGACCTGGATGATGGCGGGACTGAAATCCCTTGATGTCCTGTCGACAGATTCAAGGATGTTTTTCTTTATATCCTGATTTACACTTCCAGGAAATTTTTTTATATCCGTCCGGTAGGAGCTTTCGGCCAGGGTGAGATCTAAAACTTTTAAGTAACTGCTTCCATTTACAGCAGAACTCAATACTCTTGCTGCATCCAGTAATTTCTCACGCTGGAGTGAATCTACATAAGCATAAAAAGTACTATCACCAACCCACAATCTAAGCCCGCAGCCCAATTCGTACCCGCTGCTCGAATTATCGATTTTACTGTCCTCTAGGCGCAGGCTGTTATAAATTCTTTTTTGTACAAAGATTTCTGAAAAATCGGCGCCGTTCTTTAGTAAGGTGTTTAAAATGTCTTTGGTAAGTCTGCTTTCAATCAATATAATTAAATTCCTGTCTATGAAAGCTCTTCTTCAACTTTTTTTGCAGCGGCTTTTCCCTTATCCATTACTTTTTTTACTTTTTTACCTGTCTCATCGGATTTGGAACTTAAAGCCTCGGAAATATCAGAAATTTTTTCCCGGCCTTTCTCAATAAATTCATCGCTTCTGTCTTTCAGCTCTGCTAGTTTGCTTTTCCCTTTCTCCACGTATTCTTTTGTCTTTCCAACCACTGTATCAAAGCTTTCCCGGCCTTTCTCAATAAATTCATCGCTTTTTTCCTTTATTTCTCTTCTGGTCTCTTTTCCGGACTTGGGTGCAAATAAAATTCCTATTACAAAGCCTACGGATAAACCGACTACCATTGTTACTAATATATCAGTAAAACTACTTCCTCTTCCGCCTGCATCTTTTTTATCATTCATTTTTTATCCTCCTTCTTGTCTTCTTCCTTAGCAGCAGTCTTCGAAAGACCGCTTAACAGTCCGGCTGAAGCACTTATTATTTTAATTAAAGGACTGGTTACCAGAATTCTTGCAAGTCTTATTATCTTTTCAAGCTGTTCTACTATCGAACTTATACTTTGTGTAAGATCCGCAATTGAACCTACTTCAACATTCAGGCTTTCCACTGTATCATTCAATTTTTCGACAAGCGGGATCAGACTTTCATTCAGCTTCCCGGCCATGGATTTAATTCTGTTTATTAACCTGAATAAAGGTATGGCAACAATTATACCCGCAATAGCAAAAGCGGAAATCAAAATTATTGCAACAAGGCCTACTATTTCTAATGATGTCATGCTTACCTCTTGAATTAATAAAAAAATAATCAATTAACATTATATATATTTTGTTTCTTTTATTCAAAAATTAAAAGAATTAATCTATAATAAGCTATTAAAAATTATTTAATGAGAGTAAAAAGCGGGGTAAAAAAGTAACATGAAATCTAAAATAAAATCCATCATTTTTTTGATATTCTTGATAATATCTATATCTTTAATTTTAAATACCATCTCCTGTTCCACTCCTTCAACCGATAAAATAGATGTGACTCCTCCGGGTTCAGAAGAAGACATCAAAGAATTAGAAGAGACTTATGAACTGATAGATTATGAAAATGCAGAAATAGGCGCTGAAATAAGCGGTTATATACCGTCTTTTTTATGCACTGACAGTGATAATTATATAAAAATTGAAATCAAGAATACCTCGGATTTTACCTGGAGAGCAAATGGAGAAAACAGGGTAAGGATCAGCTATCATTATTACGGTCAGGATGTAGATAATAGTGGATATGAGAATAACAGGACCTCTCTTCCAAATAACCTCGAGCCCGGTGAAAGTACATCCGTTGAGGTACTGGTAAATGCTATAACCGAAGAAGGGACTTATATATTACAGATCGATCCGGTAATTGAGGGATTTGACTACCTTTCAAATAGAGAAGTTGAAATGCTGCAGGGTAAAGTTTATTTTTATTCCTGTACTGATTAGAACTGCAAAAAAGAATTTTTATACTTTAAACTTTTCACCGACTATTTTTTCGTATGCAGCAATATATCTCTGGGATGTTTTTTCAATAACATCTGAAGGAAGTTCGGGAGGAGCGGAATTCCTGTCCCAATCCGTACCAAGCAGGTAATCTCTGACATATTGTTTATCAAAACTCCTCTGGTCCCTTCCGGCTTCATATTCATCCAGCGGCCAGAATCTGGATGAATCGGGTGTTAAAACCTCATCAGCAATTATTATCCTATCATCTATCATACCAAATTCGAATTTGGTATCTGCAATTATTATCCCATGCCTTATAGCATATTCGGAAGCCTTAAGGTATAGCTCTATGCTTTTTTCCTTTAAAAATTCTATCGTCTTGTCACCAAATATCTTTTTTGCTTTATTTAGTGTAATAACTACATCATGGCCTGATACTTCTTTAGTGGTGGGAGTAAATATCGCTTCCGGCAGTCTGTCACATTTGGAAAGATTTGGGGATAGTTTTAAATCTCCTATCATTCCGGTCTTTTTATATTCCTCCCAGCCCGAGCCGGTAATATAACCGCGGACAACACATTCGATAGGATAAATTTTTACCTTTTTTACTATAACCGACCTGCCGATTAAAGTATCCTTGTGTTTCTTTAAAAATGCCGGGAACTTGCTTATATCACTTTCAATCAAATGGTTGTCAATTACATCTTTTAAATAATTAAACCAGAAAACTGATATCTTGTTTAAAATAATACCCTTTAGGGGAATCAGCGAGGGCAGGATATAATCAAAGGCAGAGATCCTGTCGGTGGTAACTATTAGAATCTTACCATCAAAAGAAAACATCTCCCTGACTTTTCCGCTTCGCAGTTTCTCCAGATTCTCAATTTCTACATCGCCTATCAGTTTCATAAATCCTCCATAATTTTTTATAATACTAACCGACTCCTGCATCTTTCAATGCATGAGAACAGACGCAGTCCCTTTCACCTGTTACTTTTGAAATTGCCTTAAAAAGCAGATTTTTCACCTTTTCATTATTCTGGTTAAATACCTTTATTACTTCCTCAAGGGTTACAGGCTTTACTTCAGGATGACCTTCCAGCCCTGCATCATAGTCAGTAATAAGGGAAATATTTACATAGCATATTTCCTGTTCCCTTGCCAGATACATTTCAGGATACTGTGTCATACTTACAACTTCCCATCCCTGGTCTGAAAACCACTTGCTCTCTGCCTTAGTACTGAACCTCGGACCCTGAATTACTACTATTGTTCCCGCTGGGTGGTAGTCTATTTTGAGCTCTTTTGCGCTTTCAATTACAATTTTTCTTAAAACAGAACAGTATGGTTCAGCCATAGAAATATGAATTGTTTTTGGACCGTCATAAAAAGTATCGATCCTTCCCTTGGTCCTGTCTACAAATTGATCGCATATTACAAACTGCCCCGGCTTTATATGAGGCTGCAGGCTCCCGGATGTACAGGGGCCAAAAATATACTGGACTCCTAATTTTTTCATAGCATAAATATTTGCCCTGTAATTGATCTTATGCGGCGGCAGGTTGTGATTTCTTCCATGTCTTGGGATAAACGCTACCTTTTTACCTTCCACGCTGCCTATTACCACCTTATCTGAAGGAGCACCATAGGGAGTAACTATATTATATTCCTGCACTTCCTCCAGAAAAGAGTAAAATCCTGATCCGCCAAATACACCAATATCAGCTTTTGGACCGACAGTTATATCCTTCTCTGCCATATCATTCCTTTCCTATAATCTTAAATATTTTACTATAATATAAATATAAGGTCAGATTTTATAACCTTTACTTTTTACAAGTTCGGCCAGATTTACTTCGGGACGGGAGCCCATGTGGCTTATGACCTCTGCTGCAGTTATGTTTCCTATTTTTCCACAGGACTTAAGATCCATGCCATTTACCAATCCGTGGAGAAATCCAGCAGCATAAAGATCACCTGCTCCATTTGTGTCGACTACATATACATCTTTTTCCGCCGGTATTATATGTACCTCATCTCCGGATATAACAACTGATCCTTCTCCTCCTCTTGTAATCGCAAAGATGTTTTTTATATTCCCGCACTTCGAGATTACTCCATCAAATCTGTATATCCCTAATAATGACTTTATCTCATCCTCATTGCTAAAGACAATATCTGTATGGTTATTGACAAGATCAAGAAAACCGGCGCGGTGTCTGTCAACGCATAAAGGATCAGAAAGGCTTAAAGCAACTTTTCCGCCTGACCTCCTGGCGATCTCTACAGCCTTTAAAAACACGTTTTTAGCTTCCTCCCTATCCCAGAGATAACCTTCAAGATAAATAATTCTTGATTGTGAAATAGCAGTCTCGTCAATATCTCTGGTGCTAAGCAATCCCGAAATACCGAGACAGGTATTCATGGTCCTTTGTGCATCCGGAGTCGTCATAACAACACAACATGCAGTCGGATAATCACTCTTAGCTTTAGGGGTACAGTAATCAACACCATATGCCTTAAGCCCCTGTTCAAAAGACTCTCCCAGATCATCATCCCTGACCTTGCCTATAAAAGCTACCGAATCACCCAACGATGCCAGCCCTACAATAGTATTTGCAGCAGATCCCCCCGAGACTTTCTTTACCACATTGACATTCGAGTAAAGCTCCTCGATCTCAAATTCATCGACAAGCCTCATGATCCCCTTTCTAATATTCAGTTTATTCAGCAAATCGTTTCCGACATTGGCCAGGACATCTACAATTGCGTTACCGATACCCAAAACATCATATTTTTTTTTCTGCTTCACTTACTTCTCACCCCGCATCCATAAATAATTCATCCGAATCTATGTTATACTCCTTCGATATCATTTAATAGAATTATAAAATATATGTCAATTACTATTACTTTAAATCATCATAACTTTATAAAAAAAGCTTTTTTAACTATAATCTTTGTAACTGCAAAATTATAATTCATCTGAAATAAAATTGATTATAATAAACGGAAAGGATTAAAAAAGATGTTTGAATCAATCTGTGTCAAAACTTCAAGCAGGATAGAAATGATAGACATTACAGATAAGATTGCCGGCCATATATCCAAGCAAAACATAAAAAGTGGTATATGCTGCCTGTTTGTTCCACATACTACAGCCGGCATCACCATAAACGAAAATGCGGACTTTACGGTACAGCTGGATATTAACTCTAAATTGAGTGATCTGATCATAGCCGACGACAACTACTCGCACCTTGAGGGAAATTCCGATTCTCACATAAAAACCACAGTAGTAGGATCATCCTTAAATATAATAATCGATAACGGCAGGCTGGTACTGGGTACCTGGCAGGGCATATATTTTTGTGAATTCGATGGTCCAAGAAACAGGAACCTCTATATCAAACTAATAGAAGGTTAAGCTAAAAATAAAAATATTATGACATTATTTGATAAAGTAAAAACAGGCAGTGATAAAAATACCTCCGGTGCGCCGCTGGCAGATAGAATGAGACCACGGACTCTTGATGAATTTGTCGGTCAAAAACATCTGGTAGGAAAGGGCAAAGTCTTAAGGGAGTTAATTGAAAATGACAGGTTGAATTCAATAATATTCTGGGGTCCTCCCGGGTCAGGAAAAACCACCCTGGCAAAAATCATCGCCCGTAAGACAAAAAGCAGGTTTATTTCATTTTCAGCAGTGACTTCAGGGATAAAACAGATAAAGGAAATCATGAAAATAGCGAGCTTCAATCTGAGTGAACACGGTACAAGGACTATATTATTCATAGATGAAATCCATCGCTTCAACAAGGCCCAGCAGGATGCATTTCTGCCTTTTGTTGAAAAAGGCACCATAATATTAATCGGAGCCACAACTGAAAACCCTTCCTTTGAAGTAAATTCAGCACTTCTTTCAAGAATAAAAGCATTCATACTTGATAGACTGTCGGCAGACGACATAAGAATATTAATAAAAAGGGCACTTGCTGACAGCCAAAGGGGACTGGGCATATATAATATAAAAATAAGTGACGATACCATCGATTTTATTTCCGAGTTCTCTGATGGTGATGCAAGAATCGCCTATAATATACTGGAACTTGCAGTAAGCACTTATCCTGAAAAAGAAAGTCGAAAAGCTATGGAAATAAGTACCCCGCTGGTTGAAAATGTGATACAAAAAAAGGCGCTGCTTTATGATAAAAATGGTGAAGAGCATTTCAATCTGATATCGGCTCTTCATAAAAGCCTGAGGGGAAGTGATCCCGATGCTGCGGTATATTGGACAGTAAGGATGCTTGAAAGCGGGGAAGACCCCCTTTATATCATAAGAAGGATGGTCAGGTTTGCCTCCGAAGATGTAGGACTTGCGGACCCCAATGCCCTGCAGGTCGCAATCTCGGCCAAGCAGAGTTTTGAATTTATAGGTCCCCCTGAGGGATACCTTGCAATAATAGAAGCAGCTATTTATCTTGCCCTGGCGCCTAAGAGCAATTCACTGTATACGACATATAAGAAGGTGAAATCAGATGTGGAAGAATACGGGTCACTTCCGGTACCATATCATATAAGAAATGCCCCTACCCGGCTGATGAAGGATATAGGATACGGCAGAGGATATAAATATGCCCATGATTATAACGGTGCGGTGGTCAATCAGAATCACCTTCCTGACAGGCTTCTGTCAAAGAAATACTACAGCCCCACAAACAGAGGATTTGAAAAGGAACTCTTAGAAAGGCTTAAAAAAATCAGCATAATTAAAAAAAGGCAGAATTAACTCTTAAGCTGCTTCTCCATACGAATATGAGTAAGTCCGGTCCTTTTTGACGGGAACTCGTCCCCCACAGTTTCAAAACCAAACTTCCGGTAAAAAGGTACCGCATCCAACCGTGAATTCAGGTATATAGTCCGGTATCCTTCCTGTTTTGACCTGTCAATAAATATATCCATCAGGTGGCTGCCGATTCCCCTGCCCCTCATTTCTCTGCTTACAGCCATCTGAGATATCCGTGCAGTACTGCTGTTAAATGACAATCTTCCGAATCCTATTACTTTTCCATTTGCAATTGCGGCCAGATGGATGCTGCTGCTCTCATAATTGTCGTTTATAACATTTATATCAAGCTCAAATTCTTTATAAAAAACAGAAAAACGCAGAGCAACGGCATCCTTATAATACTGTGAATTGATATCGATATATAAAAAAGTTACAGGAATTCCTTCAATTATTACTTCTTTAACTATCATTGATATTTACCTTATATGATAAGCACTACCAAAGGGTGACTTTCCCTATTTTCCTCCGCTGCCGATCAATTCCTCGGCGATCTGTATAGCATTAAGAGCTGCCCCTTTTCTCAGCTGGTCGCCTACGATCCACATATTGATCCCGTTTTTTAAAGATATATCTTCCCTTATTCTGCCTACGAAGACGCTGTCCTTGTCCGATGAATCAAGAGCAGTAGGATATACGGCACTTTTAAAATCATCTTTTACCACTACTCCTTCAGCTCTTGAAAGTGCATCTCTTACCGCATCAAGTTCTATCTTATCTTCAGTTTCAATGCTCACAGATTCCGAGTGAGAAGTAAAGACCGGGACCCTTACCGCAGTGGCTGCAATCCTTATATTATCGTCACCAATGATTTTTCGGGTCTCATAGACCAGTTTCATTTCTTCCTTTGTATAACCGTTATCAAGGAATATATCAATATGCGGGATAACATTGAATGCTATCTGAACAGGAAAAACTTCACATCTAACATCCTTTTTACCTCTGCATATTATCTCTCTTGACTGGTCTTCCAATTCAGCTATGGCCCTGGCACCAGCACCCGAAACAGACTGGTAAGTTGAAGCAATTATCCTTTTTATCGGTGAAATATCATAAATCGGTTTTAGAACGACAACCATTATTATAGTCGAGCAATTAGGATTGGCTATAATACCTTTATGTTCAAATACTTTAGACCTGTTAACCTCAGGAACAACCAGAGGAACGTCTTTTTCCATTCTAAACGCGCTGCTGTTATCTATCACCACTGCACCGCTTTCCACTGCATATTTTGCAAATTCCCTTGAAGTCGAGGCACCTGCAGAAAACAGCGCTATTTCCACATCTTTAAAAGAATCCTTTTTTAGTTCCTTTACTTCCAGCTCCTGGCCTCTGAATATAATTTTCTTTCCTGCTGACCGGTGTGAGGCAAGAGGAGTAAGATTCTTTACAGGGAATTTCCGCTCCTCCAGTATGGAAAGAAAGACTTTTCCAACTGCTCCAGTCGCTCCTGCTACAGCTACATTATATTCTTTTAAGTTCATTTGCCTCACCACCTTTATAATATTAATAAATTTAATAGCAGAATGAAGCCATAAAATAGATGTGGGATATATTAAAACAATATCAGTATAAATACAAGTTAGAATTTAGCGAAAGATTTTTATCTGCCGCAAGCCGTAAATATTTATTCCAGGTTATTATTTTTCCAGTTCAAAACTGCTGTGCAGTGCCTTTACTGCTTCTTTTATCCTGCTTTTTTTGACCACACATGAGATCCTTATGGGAGAGGTGCTTATCATCTCAATATTTATATTCTTACCGGCAAGCACTTTAAACATCCTGGCTGCTACACCGGGATGAGTCTGCATTCCGGCACCTACAATGGATACCTTGGCTATATCGTTATCTATACTTACCCGTATATTCTTCAGCCCGTTTAAGACTTTCTTTGCTGCATTCAGATCTTTATCCTTTATGGTAAACGAGATAGCAGCAAGGTTCTTCTCGCTGACATTCTGTACGATCAGATCCACATTTATATTTTCATCTGCAAATTTACCGAAAAGATCTGCAGCGACACCCGGCCTGTCCTCCAGGCCAAAAATGGATATCTTTACCTCACCTATATCATAAGTCACTCCGGTAACAAAAGGCCTTTCCATTCTGTCATCTTTTTTATAATCATCCATAACCCATGTCCCTTCAATATCATTAAAACTTGACCTAATATGTATTACCACATTATGTTTCTTTGCAAACTCAACAGCTCTCAAATGTATTACTTTGGCTCCGGAAGACGCAAGCTCCATCATCTCATCATAAGAAAGCGACTTCAGTTTGGCTGGATTGTCTACCATATCTGGATCAGCAGAATAAACACCGTCAACATCAGTGTATATCTCACAATAATTTGCCTTAAGTGCCGAAGCTAAAGCGACTGCGGTGGTGTCTGAACCGCCTCTTCCCAGTGTTGTAATATCACCCCGGACGTTAACACCCTGAAAGCCTGCTACAATCACTATCCTGCCATTCTTAAGTTCCTTAAACATCCTGTCTGTTTTAATATTAAGAATCTTAGCATTTGAATAGACGTCATCAGTCAGTATCCCTGCCTGCTCTCCGGTCAGTGATATGCAGTCATATCCTTTTTTACTGACAGCCATAGCCAGAAGGGCACTTGATACCTGCTCGCCTGTTGAAAGAAGCATATCCATCTCTCTTTCGGATGGAACGGAAGAAATTTTCCCTGCAAGTTCGATCAGCCTGTCAGTCGTATTGCCCATTGCCGATACTGCAACCACTACACTTTTACCCTCAAGTTTGGTTTTTATAATTATTTCGGCAACTGATTTTATCCTTTCTTCATTACCAACAGAAGTCCCACCGAACTTTAAGACAATTATATTTTCCTTATCTTTCATCCTTAGATCAAGTCAATGTTCTTTTAAGCGCCTGCCTTCAGACGGTGCTTTACCGGGCTTCCGCCATTGCGCGGTATTTCTCATATTTGGCTTTTGCATCCTTTTCGGCTTTACCAAACAGGTTTTTGGCTATCTCAGGGAAGGTCTTGGTAAGCGAGGCGTATCTTACTTCACCCATCAGGAATTCTTTAAAAGGTTCTGTAGGCTCTTTTGAGTCCAGAACAAAGGGATTTTTACCCTCTTTTTCGAGTTCGGGATTATACCTGTAAAGATGCCAGTATCCTGCTTCCACTGCCTGTTTTTCTCTCAACTGAGAACACCCCATACCGGCATAAATACCGTGATTGATACACGGAGAATAAGCGATTACAATGGACGGTCCGCTATATCTCTCAGCTTCCAGCAGTGCGTTGAGTGTCTGTTTCTGGCTGGCTCCCATGGCGATCTGGGCCACATATACATATCCGTAGGTAATGGCCATAAGCCCCAGATCTTTTTTCTTAACCTTCTTGCCCGAAGCAGCAAATTTTGCAACCGCTCCTATAGGTGTCGCTTTTGAAGACTGACCACCTGTGTTGGAATATACTTCCGTGTCAAATACAAGCACATTTATGTTCTCTCCCGATGCAAGGACATGGTCAAGCCCGCCGTAACCGATATCATAAGCCCAGCCGTCACCTCCAAATACCCAGACCGATTTTTTGATCAGGTAATCCTTCAAATGAAGTATTCTGTCCCTAAGCTCATTAGCTTCCTTACTGCCGAGGTCAGCTCCAAGCAGCTTTAATAGTTTAGCAGCAGATTCCCTGCTTATCATTTCATCTTCTCTTCCGGCAATCCATTCTTTCATAGCACCTTTTACCGTAGAATCTATACCCATTTCTAAAAGCTGCTTCATGCAATCTTCTATTTTATTCCGCTTCTGCTTTATGCCCAGGACCATCCCAAATCCATACTCAGCATTATCTTCAAACAGGGAATTGGCCCAGGCAGGTCCCTTTCCTTCGGCATTTGTCGTATAGGGAGCCGATGGAGCAGAACCTCCCCATATAGAAGAACAGCCTGTGGCGTTTGCGATAAGCATCCTGTCGCCAAAGAGCTGCGTGACAAGTTTAGCATAGGGAGTCTCACCGCATCCTCCGCATGCTCCTGAAAATTCGAAAAGCGGCTTTTTAAACTGGCTTCCTTTGACCGTATCGGAAGGAACGGCATTTTCCTTTACAGGAATTTTTGCGGCAAAATTCCAGTTTTCAACCTGAACTTGCTGTGAGCTCAAGGGCTTCATTATAAGGGCCTTTTCCTTGGCCGGACATACATTGGCACAATTGCCGCATCCCGTACAATCCAGTGTGCTTACCTGCACCCTGTAGTTAAACCCGTCAAGTCCCTTACCCTTTGCCTTAATGGTCTCAAATTTCTCCGGAGCACCCTTAAGTTCCTTATCTGTCAGCAGCACTGGCCTGATAACAGCATGCGGGCATACATATGAACACTGGTTGCACTGAATACAATTATCTTTCTGCCATTCCGGTACATTTATTGCAATACCTCTTTTTTCATATGCCGCAGTACCCTGGGGAAATGTTCCATCCTCAACACCTACAAAGGCGCTTACAGGTATGCTATCGCCCTCCTGCCTGTTTATTACTCTTAAAATATTTTTTATATATTCCGGTTCCTGAGTCTCAGCCGTATCGTGCATCTCAACCGCATCTTTCCAGCCTTCCAGGATCTTTATCTTCCTGAGTGACTCTATACCCTTATCAACTGCCTGATAGTTCATCTTTACAATCTTCTCGCCTTTTTTCCCGTAGGTCTTTTTAATTGCTTCCTTCATATATTTTACAGCATCATCTATTGGTATGACTTTCGCCAGCTTGAAAAAAGCAGCCTGCATGATCATGTTTATCCTGCTTCCCAGCCCTATTTCGGCTGCTATGCTGGTGGCATCAATAGTATAGAAATCTATATTGTTTGCAGCCAAATATTTTTTAATACCTGCCGGCAGTTCCCTTTCAAGTTCTTCAGGGCTCCACTGGCAGTTAAGGACAAAAGTTCCTCCTTTTTTCAGCCCTTTGAGCAGATCATACTGCCTGACATAAGACTGCTTGTGACAGGCTACAAAATCAGCATCGGTTATCAGATAGGTTGATTTTATAGGTTTCTTTCCAAATCTCAGGTGCGATATAGTAAGGCCGCCGGATTTTTTAGAATCATATGCAAAATATCCCTGAGCATAAAGGTCGGTATCATCACCAATTATTTTAATTGCATTTTTATTTGCTCCAACCGTACCATCAGAGCCCAGACCCCAGAACTTGCACCTTATAGTCCCTTCGGGGGCAGTCTCTATTTCATCTTTGACTTCAAGAGATGTGTGGGTAACATCATCATTTATTCCTATGGTAAACCCATTTTTAGGATTAGGAAGCTTTAAATTATCATATACAGCTTTTATCTGGCCTGGAGTTGTATCTTTGGAACTAAGACCGTATCTTCCGCCTATAATAACAGGCCTCTTATCCACATCATGATACGCATCCCTTACATCCAGGTAAAGCGGTTCACCCGTTGCCCCGGGTTCCTTTGTCCTGTCAAGAACAGCAATCTTTTTAACTGTCTTTGGAATCGCCTTAAATAAAAATTCCGGAGAAAAGGGCCTGTACATATGGACTTTTACAACTCCCACTTTCTCACCTAATTTATTCAAATACTGCACAGTTTCATCTATGGTTTCCGTAACAGATCCCATGGCTATGATTATATATTCCGCGTCCTTTGCTCCTACATAGTTAAAAGGCTTGTATACTCTTCCGGTCAGCTTGCTTATTTTGTCCATATAATCAGCTGCTATTTCCGGTGCCTTTATATAGAAACTGTTAGATGATTCTCTTGCCTGGAAAAATATATCCGGATTCTGAGCAGTACCTCTGGTAACCGGATGCTCCGGATTTAAAGCTCTTTCCCTGAACTTTCTTAATGCCTCCATGTCTACCAGTTTTTTAAAATCCCCGTAATCTATTACTTCGATTTTTTGGATCTCATGGGAACTTCTGAAACCATCAAAAAAATGCAGGAAAGGAACCCTGGACTTTATCGCAGATAAATGAGCCACCCCTGCCATATCCATTATTTCCTGTATTGAACCGGAAGCCAGTATCCCAAATCCGGTCTGCCTTACTGCCATTACATCCGAATGGTCACCAAATATTGAAAGTGCATGAGTTGCAACAGTACGGGCACTCACATGAAATACGCCCGGCAGAAGCTCTCCGGAAATTTTATACATATTGGGTATCATCAGAAGTAGCCCCTGGGATGCTGTAAAAGTCGAAGTAAGAGCACCTGCAGCAAGTGAGCCATGTACTGCTCCCGATGCACCTCCCTCGGATTGAAGTTCGCTTACACTTACCACCTGTCCGAACATGTTTTTCCTGCCATGTGCAGCCCATTCGTCAATGTACTCGCCCATGGGTGAAGAAGGTGTAATAGGATAAATAGCCGCAACTTCAGTAAAGGCATATGCAACATATGCTGCAGCCATATTCCCATCCATAGTTTTCATGGTTTTCATGACTAATTTACTCCTTTATATGTAAGAATTCACAATATTATATTAACAAATAAACATCAATAATTGGTATATAAAAATAAACTTTCAAACCCAAAAATCACTGAATTATAACACATATAATTTTTTTTTTTAATAAAACAGGATATGCTGTGCTGACTTCCGTATTGAAACTGTTTAAAGCTCCCTTCTATCGGAGATTGCCCTTCCTATAGTCACCTCATCTGCATACTCCAAGTCTCCGCCAACGGGAATTCCGCTTGCCAGCCTGGTGATTTTAACTCCAAGAGGAGATAAGATTTTTTTCAGATACATAGCCGTACTTTCACCTTCTACAGTGGGATTCAAAGCCATTATAACCTCTTCCGTATTATCTTCCTTTATACGCTCTAAAAGTTTAGGTATTCTTATCTCTCTGGGCCCGATATTTTCAATGGGAGAAAGCAGTCCTCCAAGAATATGGTATAGTCCCCTATATTCGCCGGTCTTTTCGATAATTATTAGATCACTTACTTCTTCCACTATGCATATCTTTTTTTTGTCCCTGGACTGGTCTTTGCAGATGCTGCAGATATCTTCTTCCGTCAGATTGTAACAGGACTTGCAGATTTTGACTTTTTCCTTCATCTCGACCAGTGCCTGTGAAAGTTTTGCAACATCGCTATTGGGAAGTTTAAGTAAGTAAAATACAATCCTTTTGGCAGACTTCGGACCTATTCCGGGAAGTTTCCTGAATTCGTTTATTAAATTTTCAACACTTTTTATATATAAAGCCATTTATTATCTATAATAAGATTAACTATTATAAATAAAACTTACTGCGTTACTGCGGCATTTCGTGCCGTGTTAAAATAATCCGGGTATACTCATCCCCCCTGTAATAGCTGACATTTTATTTTTAACTTCATCTTTGGATTGTTTTACAGCATCATTTACGGCAACCATTACCATATCTTCAATCATTTCTATATCACCTGTATCAATCATATCCTTGTTGATCTTTACTTCCATAACCTCCTGGCTGCCGTTCACTTTAACCTTCACAGCGCCCCCACCTGCTGAAGCCTCGAACTCCATTTTCTTAAGTTCCTCCTGGGCTTCCAGCATTCTCTTCTGTATAATCTTTGCCTGTTTCATCATACTTCCATAGTCAAAACCCAATTTTTACTCCTTTATATCAAATTTTTTTTCAAAATAATTCAGTATATCTTCTTTACTATCGTCTTTTTTGCTTTCACTCCCAGAATCCGTATCTTTCCCTTCTTTACTCTCTAAAACAGCAGCCTTATCATCGCCTGCATCCACCGTTTTTTCTAAAGTTTTGTTCCTCCCACTACTGCCCGTTACGTCCTTATCAGCTTTTTTGCTGGTTTCAAACATAACTTTAAAATCCTTTCCTGTGACTTCCCTTATCACACCGGATATTAATTCGGCATTACTTTTTTTATTTAAGTGATCCTTATGCCATTCCTTTTTTTCATCCAGTAAAAAATATACCGTACCATCCTCTACTCTGTAAGGTGAAGCTTCCGTAAACATAGCATAAACCGAAATCTTTTTCTTTTTTAAGCTCAGACAGATATTATCAAGATTACTTATAACTACACCGATTTCCCCACCATTTTTTTCTACTCCCGTATGCGCCTCACCTGGCGCAGGAGCTTTTTTCTTGCTTACGATACTTTTACCCGAGATTTCAACTCCTCTCACCATCTCGTCGATTTCATCGCTCTTAATAATATCAAAATCATCATTCTGACTTTCATATGTACCGTTTCCGGTAACTGCTTTCTGAATTTTATTACTCTTACCTTCTCTCTGCGCCAAACCTATCCTGTCCACCTCTTCTTTTAACTTTTCCACCTGTGCTTCTATAAGCCTTGTCTTTTCCTTTATATCCTTTTCGTCCAGCATAATAAAATTTATTGCCTTTATAACTGCCGACTTGAAAAAAACCTTTGAGCCTTCACCCCACTTTATCTGTTTGAGCAGTTCCGTAAAAAGATCTATATAAAACTCCAATTCTTCTTTTTTTAACTTTTCCGCCTGGGCTAGATACCTGTCCTTGAAATCCTCACTTATATTTATAATTTCAAAAGGTTTGCTGTAATTTTTAATAACATATAGATCATACAGATGATCGATTAACTCAGATACAAATACTTTAAGGTTCTGATTGCTGCCGGTTATTTTATTTACCAGAAGCAGGCCTTTGTCCAGGTTTTCTTCAATCAAGATATCCGTAAATTCAAACAGCATATCCAGCTCCGTAATTCCTAAAAGTGCAGTAACATCGGCAACTTCTATTTTATCCTCGCCAAACGCTGCCATCTGCTCCAGTATTCCATCGGCATCTCTAAGGCTGCCGTCCGCATATTTGGAGATCAGGTTCAGGGCTGAATCATTTATATTTATTTTTTCATTCTCTGCAATTTTTACCAGCCTATCCTTTATCTTACCCATAGGTATGGGTAAGAAATCAAACCTCTGGCATCTGGACATTATGGTGGGTATTACCTTATTGGGTTCAGTAGTAGCCATTATGAATATCACATGTTCCGGGGGTTCTTCCAGTACCTTTAGCAGTGCATTAAAAGCTTCAGTGGTCAGCATATGGACTTCATCTATTATATATACCTTTTTTCTAAGAGCACTGGGCAGATATTTTACTTTTTCCCTGAGGTCTCTTATCTCATCTATTCCCCTGTTGGAAGCAGCATCGATCTCTATTACATCCATACTGGAGCCATTGGATATACTTATACAGTTTTCACATTTATTACAGGGATCGGGTGTAACACCTTTTACACAGTTTAAGGCTTTTGCCAGTATCCTGGCTGTTGATGTCTTGCCCGTACCTCTGGGGCCGCAAAATATATAACAATGAGATAACCTGTTACCGGATACTGCATTTCTAATGGTCTTGATATTGTATTCCTGGCCGATTATTTCATCAAAGCTCTGCGGTCTCCACTTTCTATAGAACGAAATATAACTCATAA
>CAZODQ010000008.1:0-66539 GCA_964578625.1 uncultured Actinomycetota bacterium | reverse complement strand
TAGAATCGGGTGGACTTAGAATTCAATCAATTGATGAAGAAATTGATAAATTTAAAGATTTCCTGGACCATATAGAACCTGAAGATTTCCGGAGCAAATAAAAAATATCATCATTAAAACCTTCTATTTATAAAATCTCTCATAGACAACTTATCAATATATTATAAAATTATCAAATTCTTATTAACATAATTATATATAATTTTATTGACTTATGTTGATTTTTATTCTAAAATTACATTATTGTAATTACATTGATGTAATTAAAAAAGAACAAAGCGAGAAATATAGTGACAGGTAATAATATAAGGAAAACATATTCGTCAGTTGAAGTATGCAAGATAATAAGCATTACATATAAACAGCTTGATTATTATGATAGGACTGATTTTATAAAACCTTCAATAAGCGGTGCAGGAGGTTACGGGACCAGGAGGATGTACAGTTTTAATGATCTGATGAAATTAAAAGTCATTAAAAAATTGCTGGAAGCCGGGATAAGCCTGCAAAAATTAAGAAGAACAAAAAGATACCTCGAACATTATAGCGAAGGAGATGACAGTCTTTTAAAAGTGACTCTTATATCTGACGGGAACACAGTTTATGCCTGTGACTCTGATAAGGCTATAATAGATACATTAAAGAGTGGTCAGGGCGTATTTGGAATTGCTTTGGGAAAGGTATATATAGACCTTAACGGAGATATAGAAAAATATTTGAATATTAAAAGCAAAAACAATTCAAACGGTGAGAGATTAAAAAAATTTATAATAAATAAATAACCGGAGGTATTTAAACTTTATGGCTAATAAGTTATTGAAGATAAGAAAAAACTTAAATAAAAATAACAGATTAGATAAAAAGTTTAAAAACGCTGAAAATATCAAATTTGCCCATGAAAGCGAAAAAGAGTTTACAAAGATCCTGGATTTTTACAGAATAAAATGGGAATATGAACCAAGGACTTTTACACTCAGCCTTAATAAAAAAGGCGATCCAGATACATGTTTTACACCTGATTTTTATCTACCGGAATATGATCTATATATAGAACTTACAACTCTTAATCAAAAACTGGTTACCAAGAAGAATTATAAAATAAAAAAATTAAGAGAATTATATCCTGATATAAATATCAAATTATTTTATAAAAAAGATTATAACAGCTTGCTGTTCAAATATTTAAATAAATAACCTTTATTTACGTTTAGCAGAATTCCAAAAAATCAAGATTTAAAAATTATATAAAGGGTACATTATCCAGATGAATGCTGATAAGAATGGAAGTTTAAAAGGTGATGCGAGGCTGCTTTTCAGCAGGTATGGCACTATGAAGGGCAAGCCGGGTATATGGGGTGCATTAAGAATATTACTTGTCAAACCAGGTGTACAGGCTTTAATTTTCTATAGATTCTACCGTAGAATATATAAACTAAAATTAAGGCTCCTGGCTGAAATGTTTGGCAGGATGAATTTTTTTCTTAACGGTGCAGAAATCGATCCCGGAGCTGAAATTGGATCCGGCTGCAGGATCTGGCATACCTCCGGTGTAGTTATCGGAAGGGGAGTGAAGATAGGGAAGAATGTGAGTATATTTTCAAATGTTACCCTCGGCGGTCTTGGTCATTCTATTTTTCATCATGGAGAAACTGGTTATCCTGAAATCGGAGATAATGTTATCTTATATACTAATGTAACTGTATTGGGACCGGTAAAAGTCGGTAATAATACATCAATAGGTGCACATTCTCTTGTTCTTAAATCTATTCCTGATAATTGTCTTGCTGCAGGAAGTCCAGCTAAAATAATAAAATCTTTTCATTAATTAGATATATTTAAACTTTTACTTTTTATATAATCACTCAAAAGGGGATATCAAATAATAATTAAATATTTGGTTGAAATAGATATTATGTTGTTGAAATATATAAAGTTTACATAATATATATTATCGGAACATTGATATTATATTCAAATTGTTAAATTAAAGGGTTTTATATTATTCATCTGTACTTCCAAATCCACCTTCTCCTCTAGAAGTTTTATCAAGATTTTTAACGACTTTAAAACAAACTTCTTCAACTTTTTGAATTACAAGTTGACAAATTTTTTCACCTTTTTTTATATTAATATTATTTTTAGGATCAAAATTAATAACAATAACAGATATTTCACCCCTATAACATGAATCGATGAGACCTGGTGTGTTTGCCATGCTGAGACCTTTTTTTAAAGCAAGACCGGATTTAGGTTGGATAAAACCAGCATATCCTAATGGTATCGAAATCTTGATTCCTGTAGGTATTTTTTTCCTCTCAAAAGGTTTAAGAACACAGTCAATAGAACTGTATAAATCGAGTCCTGCATCACCATTATACGCATATTTTGGAAATGGTAATGTGTTATCTAGTATTTTTATTTTAATTTTCATAATGTTAGAAACATTGTATACTAAAAAAAAACAAGTTAGAATAATTTTATAAGATTAAATTTAATGAAATAATAGAAGATCAGTATTAATTCTCGATTATTGGGACGATTATAGTCTTATTTCCTGATATATAATCAAATGAATCCATATTATTTATCTTTTTGATTTCAGTTACAAATTTTTCTTTTGTTCTATTACTTGAATATTTATCTACAAGTTCCTCTATATTGGTCGCTCTTTCGATATTTATTCTTATATATTTTACAGTATCAATACTGTTAAATTTATATTTGTTGCTGTATATAGCAGTTACTACAAGTAAGGAAACAATTATAATTAGAATATATAAAAATATTTTTTTTATATTTATTTTAAATATTCTCATTTATCTGCTGCTTTCTTAAAAAAGTTTTATCTATGTAATAAACGAACATACGTTTGTTTATATAATATCACCGAACATATGTTTGTGTCAATATTAATTTTATAGTTTTTTATTTCAAATCTTATATAACTTTCCTCCATTATTTGTTAGAATAATAAAGAGATTTTTCATGCAGTCCCCTATCAGAAAAACATAAATATTCTATATATTAAGTATAAAAAGGAGGAATAATGGCAGAAATTTTTTATGATAAAGACATTGATATGGATATCTTGAAAGGAAAGAAAATTGCTATAATCGGCTATGGCAGCCAGGGTCATGCCCATTCTCAAAATTTAAGAGACAGCAGTATGGATGTAATCGTTGGAGAACTTGAAGGAAGCAAGCCGTGGAATATGGCTAAAGAAAAAAATTTTGAAGTCTATACTACTGACAAAGCTTCAAAAATGGCAGATATTATTATGCTTTTAGCTCCGGACACATTACAAAAAGACATCTATTACAAATTTATAGAGCCAAACCTTAGAGAAGGTAATATACTGTGTTTTGCCCATGGATTTAATATTCATTTTAAACAGATTATTCCCAAACAGGATATTGACGTCATAATGATAGCTCCTAAAGGGCCGGGACATATAGTAAGAAGGATGTATAAAGAAAATAGCGGAGTCCCGGCTATTATAGCCGTATATCAGGATTATTCAAAAAAAGCCAAGGATTATTGCCTTGCTTATGCAAAAGCTATCGGGGCCGGAAGAGTAGGTATAATTACCACTACTTTCAAGGAAGAAACAGAAACAGATTTATTTGGAGAACAGGCTGTTCTGTGCGGAGGAACAACCGAACTTATAAGGGCTGGATTTGATACCCTGGTTGAAGCCGGATATCAGCCTGAGATCGCATATTTTGAAGTCCTAAGCGAATTAAAACTAATAGTAGACCTGATATATGAAGGCGGAATTTCCTGGATGAGAGAATCAATTAGTGATACGGCAGAATATGGCGATATGGTAAAGGGTAAAAAGGTTATAACTGCCGAAACCAGAAAAAATATGAAGAAAATACTGGAAGATATTCAAAACGGAAGTTTTGCCAAAGAATGGATAGATGAAAATCAGGCAGGCAGGCCTGTTTATAATGAAATCAAGAAAAGGGAAGCTGAACATCCTATAGAAAAAGTAGGTAAAAAGCTCAGAAAGATGATGACATGGATCAAAAAAGAAGAGGAATAAAATTATTAAACAGCCGGAGAGCGAACTAATGTTTGCCACGGATTTATTTTTCTGTTATAATTCCATAGGTTAATAAAATTTTTTATTACTTATTTTTTTAATTATGCCAGAAAGTATCAGCAGCAGACAGGAAAAAATATTAAAATTTATAAATAAAAAGGTCAAAGAATCAGGATACCCCCCATCCGTAAGAGAAATAGGTAAAGCAGTTAATTTAAGTTCTTCTGCAACGGTTCATTCCCATTTAAAAAAGCTTGAAGAAAAAGGCTATCTAAAAAGAAATCCATCCAAACCGCGTGCGATTTCCCTTTTACCCTATAAGGGAAACGATTCAGTTGATATGGGAGTGAACAACCTTGTATATGTACCTGTGGTAGGAAGAATAGCAGCCGGAAGACCTATATTGGCTGACGAAAACATAGAAGACTATATTCCCCTTACTCCTGATTTCATAAAGGGTAAAAAAGAAGTCTTTATACTTCATGTAAGAGGTGACAGTATGGTAAATGCCGGTATACTTGACAGAGATTATATTGTTGTAAGGAAACAGGATACAGCAATCAATGGTGAGATAATAGTAGCTTTGTTGGAAGACGAAGCAACAGTTAAAAGGTTTTTTAAAACTGATAAAAAAATAAAACTTATGCCTGAGAATGATTATATGGAGCCCATAATCATAGATGACGTTAAAATACTCGGAAAAGTAATAGGAGTTATCAGGAAATATTTCTAACTGATATTGGCTTTACTGCTCTCGCTTTCCCTGTATAAGTATTTTGATAGAATAGAAGAATATCTTGAACTTACATTTAAATTTAATACAGTACTGTCTCCTAAATCTTTTCTTCCTAAAACCTGGCAGTTATTATAAATAAAAGATATAAATTTGCTTTCATTATATGGAATCCTTACAATCATATTCAGGTAATTCTTTTCAATAACTTTTTTTATTCTTAAATATAGTTCAGACATACCTTTTTTCTTCAGAGCAGATATAAATACTGCATTTTTATATTTTATTTTTAAGTTATCTATATATGCACTGCTTACCTTATCAATTTTATTAAACACCAATATCACAGGCTTGTTCCATACACCGATTTCCTTTAATACTTTCCTTACACTGTAAATATTATTTTCATAATAAGGATTGCTGATATCAACAATAAGCAGTAATAAATCAGACCTTCTTACTTCTTCTAAAGTAGATTTAAAAGATGCAATCAGCTGATGCGGTAATTTTTCTATGAAGCCAACAGTATCTGAAATCAAAATCTTGGAATTTGGAAACATATTTAACTTTCTTGTAGTAGAATCAAGGGTGGAAAAAAGTCTATCTTCTACATAAGCATCTGCATCCGTAGAAGAATTAAGAAGTGTTGTTTTACCGCTGTTTGTATAACCTACAAGAGCTATCTGGAATATTTCTCTTTCTTCTCTCTGTTTTCTCTGTGTATTTCTCTGTATACCTATTCTATTTATTTTCTTTTCAAGCAGGCTTATCCTTTTCCTTATTTTTCTCCTATCTACTTCCAGCTTTGTCTCTCCGGGACCCCTGGTACCAATTCCACCTCCCAGTCTTGAAAGTTCGATACCTTTACCGGTCAATCTCGGAAGAATATAATTTAATTGGGCTAATTCCACCTGCAGTTTGCCTTCCCTGCTGTGAGCCCTCTGTGCAAAAATATCGAGGATCAGTGCAGTCCTATCCAATACCTTGGTATTAAGCTTGAATTGAAGATTTCTTTGCTGTGTAGGAGTTATTTCATCGTCAAAAATCACCAGCTCTATTTCATTTTCATCCACAATATTTTTAATTTGTTCTAATTTTCCTGTGTTTATAAAGTATTTGGTATTAGGTTTAAGCTGCCTGCAGCACACTGTTTCTTCCACATCGGCGCCTGCACTCAAGGCCAAATTTTTTAACTCTTCTAATGGTCCATTTCCATCATCATAGTATATCGAGTGTTTTAAAGTGTTCTTTTTAAAATTTTCAAAATCGATAAAAACTAGAAGACCTTTTTCTCTTTTCATAAATTATATTGATGTTGTCACTCCTTTATAAAACATCTTTAATTCTGTTTAAAGCCTCTCTTAATCTTTCATCTTTTATGGTTAATGAAATCCTGATAAATCCTTCCCCGGATTCTCCAAATGCATTTCCGGGAACAACTGCTACATTTGCCTTTTCCAGCAGCATTTTAGAAAATGATTCAGATGTAAACTCTTCCGGGACTTCTACCCATACATATATGGTTGCATTTGAATCATAATAACCGATCCCAACATCATCAAGAACTTTTTTCACCATCTCTCTTCTCTTTTTATAAACCTGATTATTATAATCAGCATGCTTTTTATAATTGCTCAATGCCCTTGCTGCTGCATACTGAACTGCGTTAAAAATACCTGAATCAACATTAGTCTTATATTTACCGATGCTTTCTATTATTTCTTCATTGCCTACAGCGTAACCGATTCTCCATCCGGTCATATTGAAAGTTTTTGAAAGTGAGTTTAATTCTATTCCAGTATTCATTGAGCCGGCGGCATTTAAAAAACTAATAGGCCTCTCTTCTCCGGAACATATATCAGAATAGGCATTATCATGGCATACAATAATATTATTTTTTACTGCAAAATCAGCTACTTTTTCAAAAAATTTTATGCCGCATATAGCTGTAGTCGGATTGTTTGGATAATTAATATATAATATCTTTGTCTTTTCTGCTATGTCTGCTTTAATATTATCAGTATCAAAAAGGAATTCATTCTCTTTTTTCAGCGGTATCATATACGGTATACCTCCTGCAAAAATAGTGCTTATTTTATATACCAGATACGAAGGGTCTGTCATAATTGCATAATCACTATGATTTATGTATGTATATGCTATATCTGATATGCCTTCTTTAGAACCAAAAAGAGGTATGACTTCCCTATCAGGATTAAGAGTTACATTGAATCTTTGAAAGTAATATTCAGCTACCGCTTCTTTAAAAATTTTTAAACCATAGCTTGAAGGATATCTATGGTTTTCAGGATTATTTGCTTCTCTGCAGAGAACTTCTATGATTTCTTCGGGTGTCGGTATGTCAGGATCGCCTATTCCCAAGTTTATTACATCCAATCCCTGTTTTCTTTTTTTACTTATTATTTTATCAATTTCAGCAAACAAATACGGCTGTAACAGTTTTAACCTATCTGATTCTTTAAATTGCATCGGTCTCCTTTCTTTTTTCCTTACCTGATTTGCTTATTAATAAAAATTTTTTAATCATAAATAATACTCACCATTAAAATTATGGTCTATTCTACCCTTTAAAAAAACTTTTGATTCTACAGGATTCCATATTATATTTAATTTTCCTCCCGATAAATTAACAGTCACTTTATTATCCATATCCTTTTTTGTTTTTATTGCACATATACCGGCAGCACAAGCCCCTGTTCCGCATGCCATAGTCTCTCCTACTCCCCTTTCCCATACTCTAACGTCCAGTTCTTTTCTATTTTTAATCTTAACAAACTCTACATTTGTTTTATGAGGGAAAATATTAAAATTTTCTATTTTAGGACCCCACATGCCCACATTATACTCTTTTAAATCCATATCCTTATCTAAAAATATTATACAGTGAGGATTCCCTATAGAAACACAGTTGATATGGAATATTTTTTTTTCAACTTTTATTTTGTAGTTAAAGACCTCTGGCCTGTTTTTTATCTTTACCGGAATATTATCAGGCTTGAATTCAGGAGTTCCCATATCAACACTAATACTTTTAATTTTGCCCTTTTTGACATCTATTGATACTGATCTCCTCCCTGCCGGTGTTTCTATTATCAAGTCTTTACTCTTAATTAAATTGTTATTATATGCAAAGGCTGCCATACACCTGATCCCATTTCCGCACATTTCCGCAGCCGAACTATCCCTATTATAATATTCCATCCTTAAATCGGAATTTTGTGATTTTTTTATCATTATCAGGCCGTCTCCACCTACTCCATAATTCCTGTTACAAATTTTTATTATATTCTTTTTGGATAAATTTATTTCATTTACAGTCGCATCAATGATTATAAAATCATTGCCCTGCCCATTAAATTTTGAAAATTTTATTTTCTTCAACTTAAAGTACTCATCTCCAATACTTTGAAAATATCTAATATCAGGTTAAAAATGTTATCATAATTGCTTACTCTTATCCAATTAATTTTTGGCTCTGACCTGAACCATGTCATCTGCTTTTTGGCAAGCTTCCTAGTATTTCTGTTAACCTCATCAATACATTCATCAAAACTTATTTCTCCATCTAAATATTTTAATATCTCTTTGTAGCCTACTGCCTGCAGCATGCTATTGCAGTTTTTATATCCTCTCCTGGCCAATTCACTTACTTCTTCCACCAGCCCCTTTTCAAACATTCCACCGACCCTACTTTTTATACAATCATGCAGTTTAAGCCTATTCATTTCCAGACCAATAAGGACAGAGTTATATTCAGGTGTTTCATCTTTCCAGGCATTCTGAAAACTTGAAAAAGGCATTCCAGTGATTTCGTATACTTCAAGTGCCCTTATTATTCTTCTATGGTCGTTTTCACTTATTTTTTTTGCATAATCTTTATCTATTTTTTTAAGCCTTTTATAATATTTTCTAATTCCTTCTCTTTTTATATTTTCTTTTAGCATCTTTCTTATTACTCCATTTCCCTGTGGGACTATATCAATATTCTTTACCACACCCCTGATATACATTCCAGACCCCCCGACTAAAAGGGGGATCTTATTCTTTATGAAAAATTCTTTTTCAATTACATTTCTGCATATATCTTTAAACTCAACAACGCTTAATTTATGGTCAGGTTCAAATATATCTGTCATAAATTGTTTAACTCCGTATTCTTCGGAATTATACTTATCGGTACCAATATTCATACCCCTGTAAACCTGCATTGAATCTAAGGATATAATATCCGTATTTATCAATTTTGCAGTGATAATCCCTATTTTGCTCTTACCGGTGCATGTAGGACCGCATATAACAATAACCTTTTTTAACCTGATTAAATCATTATATAATTTACCCAGATCAATATGATTATTATTTAATTTACTTTTAATTAACTTCAGATCGGAATTACTTATTATCTCCATTTTAAATCTATTTATTACAAAGTTCTTTTAAACCAGATCACCCATAACATAAAAAGACTTAGCTCCTGTAATAATAACAGGGACTATTTTCCCAATCAGCTCTGCACTGCCTTTAAAATTTACTACAGTGTTATCTTCCATCCTTCCTTCCAGCAGATTAACTCCTTTTTTACTTTTACCTTCAACCAATACTTGAAACTTATTACCGATGGTTTTTTTATTCTCTTCAAAAGAGATATCTCTTTGAGTTTCTATTAACTCATTAAACCATTTATTCTTATTATTTAATGAAATATAATCATCCATTTTGTATGCTTTAGTCCCCTTCCTGGGTGAGTAGATAAATGTAAACGCTCTGCTGAATCTAATCCTTTTGACCGTTTCAAGGGTCTGTAAAAAGTCAGCTCTCTCCTCTCCCGGAAATCCTACTATGATGTCAGTGGTTATAGAACACCTAGGAATTTTTCTTTTTATATTCGATATAATATTAAAATATTCTTTTCTAGTATAAAACCTGTTCATTTTATCAAGTATTTTATTTGATCCTGATTGAAGCGGGAGGTGTATATGTTTTACTATGTTGTCCCTACTTTTGATAATATCAATAATATTTAAAGAAAAATCTTTGGGGTGCGAAGTCATAAACCTTATTCTTTTTAATCCTTTTATATCCGATACTTTTTCCAGTAATTCTGAGAAACTGCATTTCTTATTCAGATCCTTTCCGTATGAGTTGACATTCTGTCCTAAAAGCATTATTTCTATCACACCACCAGATACAAGATCTTTTATATTTTCTATAATCTTTCCTGTTTCTATGGATTTTTCTCTTCCCCTCACGAAGGGAACTATGCAGTATGAGCAATAATTATCACATCCGATGCTTATCGGGACATATGCTTTAAATTTTTGTTCCCTTTTGACCTTGAAAAGATCCTGATCAGAACCATCTTCTCTTACGGAACAGATACTCTTTCCCGTCATTATTCGGTTTTTTATTATCTTAGGGAGTTCGTAAATGTTATGGGTACCAAAAACAATATCTACAAAAGGAAAATCCTTTAAAATTTTTTCTTTCAGGCTTTGAGAAACACACCCTCCTATACATATTAAAATATCATTATTTTTATGTTTTAAATTTTTAAGGTTTCCTATATACCCGTATAGCCTGTTTTCTGCCTTTTCTCTTACTATACAGGTATTTAGTATAATAAGATTGGAATCTTCAATGTCTATGGTCCTCCTGTAGCCTTCTTTTTCAACTAAATATACTATTCTCTCAGAATCATTTTCGTTCATCTGGCATCCGAAAGTTTTTATATATACTTTTTTCATTAGATTAAGACTTATTATTCATGAAAATGATTATAAAAATGACCATTAGGAAGATAAAATATCATTTGGACTCTACTGTGAGGACTATAGCGGTCTTTACTTCTCCATTTACTTCAATATCCTTAAAATAAGGTATGCATATCAGTTCGTGACCTGTAGGTGCTATAAAACCTCTGGCTATAGCAACGCCTTTTACTGCCTGATTTAATGCTCCAGCACCTATAGTTTGAATCTGTACTTTACTGTTACTTCGAATCATCCCTGCTATTGCACCTGCTACTGAATTGGGTTTAGATTTTGACGAAACCTTTAATAACTTGATATTGTCATCCATATTACTATTTTGCTATTTTCTCTTTTATTCTTTTTGCTTCAATTCAATTAGTAATTTTATAATATTATTTACTTTCTTATATTCTATATTTTTACTGGTAGTGATGAAATATTTATAACCTATTTCGTTGACCTTATTTTCTACGGTTTTAATTATACATCTAATTTCTTCATCTTTAAACCTGCTTGCCAGTTTATTCTCATCATAAAGAACAAGTTTTTTACCCGATTTTTTATCATTATCTATAGTATCTTCTTCACTCATACTATTGATCGCTTTACCTTTAAAACTGCCGTCTAAATCAATTTTTAAAGGTTCCAGCGCTTTTATTTCATTATATATGATTCTCTGTATACCTCTCTGGGATAAATGCATATTAAATATATTTTTTGCAATATCGTCCATAAGGTTATAATTATCGGTAAGTATTGGTATTTCCGTCACTTTAATATTATTTTTTTGAATATATTTTTTTAATTTTCCCCATTGGTCAAACCTGGGATAATTAGAATACTTCCCGTCTTTCTTAAGAACTTCCCTCATTGTAGACAATATCTGCGTTGGTGTCCCATAATAAAAGTTAATGCTTTTATTCTGAAGCTGAAACTCAATTATAGTCTTAATTATATTATTTACCCCTCCTATTATATTTAGATCTCCGTCCATTTTTATTATTTGAGGCATTATAGACTGGTCCTTCTTTTCCGGAATCTTTGACAGGTCTATATCCACATAAAATGACGCACCTTTTGATCTGTCGGAAAAAACTATTTTTATTTCTTCTGTATTTAATTTTATTGAGAATAATGCCATTCCCCTGCCGTGAAATCCATAAGGGTCCTTTATCCCGTTCTCAAGTTTAGAAGTTACTCTTGACTCAAAGATAATGTTTTGAAGCTTGGGAGGGATCCCATCTCCGTCATCTATAAAATAGATCTTTCTTCTTTTATCTTCAATTTTCTTTGTTCCAATAAAAATATTAATGCTGTGTGCATCCCTGCTATTCCGTAGCAGTTCCACTACTATATCTTCTACACAGCCTATGTCCTGAAGAGCCTGCCTTCTATCAGCTTCGGATATTTTCAATCTTACATATCCATTACCAAGGTCTTCTTCAATATTCAATGAATCCCTTATTTTTAACTCAGATAAAAGCTTGTCTATATCAGTATTATTTTGCATAATCAATTGCTCTGCTTTCCCTGATCACGGTTACTTTTATCTGCCCGGGATATTCCATTTCTTTCTCTATCTCTCTTGCTATTTCTTTAGACAGCATTACCGACATATTTTCATCGACTTCTTCAGGTTTAACCATAACTCTTATTTCTCTTCCAGCCTGAATAGCATAAGCCTTTTCTATTCCTTTGAATTTAGTCGCAATTTTTTCCAGGCTTTCCAGCCTCTTTACATAGTTTTCCAGTGTTTCTCTTCTTGCTCCCGGCCTTCCGCCCGAAATCTGGTCTGCAGCCTGTATTATGACATCCAATATAGACTTTGCTTCAACTTCATTATGGTGTGACTCAATGGCATGACAAATCTCTTCATCTTCATTTAATCTCTTTGCAAGTTCAGCTCCAATAATGGCGTGTGAACCTTCTATGTCATGAGTCAGTGCTTTTCCTATATCATGCAGCAGCCCGGCTCTTTTTGCTTTCTTTGTGTTCATGCCAAGCTCAGCTGCAATCATGCCTGCTATGTAAGCAACTTCTTTAGAATGGAGCAGTACATTCTGGCCATAGCTTGTCCTATATTTCAATCTTCCCAACACTTTTACTATTCCCGGATTTAATTCTGATATCCCTGTATCAAAAACAGCCTGTTCTCCTTCCAATTTAATCTCATTACTGATAATTTTACTTGCTTTCTCATACATTTCTTCGATTCTTGCAGGATGAATTCTTCCGTCCGTTATTAAATTCTCAAGAGTCACTCTTGCGATCTCCCTTCTTACAGGATCAAATGATGACAATATAACGGCTTCCGGTGTATCATCCACAATTATATTTATACCTGTAAGGTTTTCAAAAACTCTTATGTTCCTACCCTCTCTGCCTATTATTCTTCCTTTCATCTCATCATTTGGTAAATTCACTACAGACACTGTTGTTTCACTCACATGATCCATTGCACACCTCTGTATGGCCTGTGAAATTATCTTTTTAGCAATTTTATCAGCATCTTCCTTTAACTTTGCTTCAATATTCCTGATCTCCTTAGCAGATGCATATTTTGCTTCATCCTCTATTTTTTTCATCAGAATTGCTTTTGCTTCATCTCTGGTCAGCTCCCCTATAGCTTCAAGCTTCAGTATTTCCTTTTCCAGCACTTCATCAAGTTTTTTATTTTTCTTATCAAATTCCATACTTCTCTGGTTTACAATCTGCTCTTTTTTATCCAGATAATGAGCTTTTTTCTCAATGGAATCCTCACGGTCCGATAATCTGTCTTCCCTCCTCTTGAGTTCAAATTTCTGTTTTTTTGTCTCATCCTCAGTGCTGGCTTTTAAATTTTGAATTTCTTCTTTGCCTTCAAGCAGTGCTTCTTTTTTAATGTTCTGTGCTTCTTTTTTAGCATTATTTAACATAAGATTTGCTTTTTGTTCCGCCGAACTGAGTTTTGAATCTATTATGTACTTTCTAAAAAAGAATCCCACCAAAAATCCTATTATAACTGCAACACCTAATGCCAGAATTCTTATTAACAAATCCATTTTATAAACCTTCCTTCCAAAATAAAAAAGTCGAGTCATCTATTACTCGACTTAATAAATTAATTTGCACTAATTAATTTTAAATAAAATATTTTAATATCTAATACAATTTTTGATTTCAGAATTAAAATACATAATTTTAAAAGTACATTTCCCTGTTTATATCAGATCAACATACTTTTTAAATAATTATTTACTTACCTCCTAAATTTTTATTTTACGAAATTTATCATTAGCAATTTAATAAACAATTTAAATAATTCTTATGGTTAAAAACCTGCTTCCTTCAATTTTGTCAATATAATCTCTTTATCGCTAATAATATTTCTACTGACTAGTGCAAATTATTCTATAAATCAAGTAATTTCCAATAAAAATAATAATTGATTTTATTTTAACTATAGCATTAATTTAAGTCAATAAAAATTAGTCTTAATTTAATCTTGCTCTTTTAGAACTTAATTTTTTTATTGAAGAAATGCTGGTGTAAATACTACTTTACAACTATTTTTTTGAAGTGCCTTTTACCTCTTTTGATTACCTTGCCGTTGATATTGCTTAGATTAAATTCCATACTTGGATCATCAATTTTTTTATCACCAATTCTAACTCCCCCCTGTGCAATAAGTCTTCTGGCTTCGCCTTTTGATTTGGCAAGTCCTGAATCTACAAGTAATTCTACCAGACAGACTTTACTACCTTTTAACTTCTTAGAGTCAATTTTGTATTCGGTTACGTCATCCGGGACTTTCCTTTTTTTAAAGATCAGATTGAAATTTTCTTCAGCTTCTTCAGATTCTTTTCTGCTGTAGAGATCCTTTATTATGGTTTTAGCCAGTTTTCTTTTTGCAATAGAAGGATTGAGCTTCTGCTTTTTTATACTGTATTCAATTTCTTTTATTTCCTTGCTGTCCAGCGCAGTAAGCAGTTTGAAATAATCCATCATTATACTGTCAGGTATAGACATTACCTTGCCAAAAATCTCTTTTGGCGGTTCATCAACTCCTATATAGTTACCAAGACTCTTACTCATTTTCTCAATACCGTCAGTACCAACCAGTATAGGCATTGTAATAGCGATCTGTGGCCTCTGTGAAAATTCTTTTTGCAATTCTCTACCCATAAGTAAGTTAAATCTCTGATCAGTCCCTCCCAATTCTATATCTGCTTCTATTGCAACCGAATCATATGCCTGCATGACCGGATAAAGAAATTCCATTATCGCTATGGGAATATTGCCTTTGAACCTCTTTTTAAAATCATCTCTTTCAAGCATACGTGCAACAGTAAATTTCGAAGTCAGATTTAAAATATCCTCAAAATTTAAGATTTTAAGCCATTTTGAATTTTTAACTACTTCCGTTCTTTGGGGATTAAGTATTTTAAATGCCTGCTTCATATAAGTCTTGGCATTCTCATTTATAATATTGGCAGATAATTTCGGCCTTAATGCCGACCTTCCTGAAGGATCACCTATTCTTGCAGTATAATCTCCTATTATAAGTATAGCTTTATGGCCCAGATTCTGAAATTGACGGAGCTTGTTTAAAACAACAGTATGACCGAGATGAATATCAGGAGAAGTCGGGTCCAATCCCAATTTCACTTTTAAGGGTTTATTTTCCTCTATGGATTTTTTAAGAATTGATCTAAGGTCTTCTTCAATTAAAACTTCTTCAGTTCCTATAGATATAATATCCATCTGTTTTTGTAGATTTTTTTCTATCATATTACTGCTTTCTAATCCTTCTTATACTCTTAATCTCTTCCGGAAATGAATATATAAATCAAAAATTAAAATAAATATTAACATAACTTATTATATATATTAAGACCATGTTGTTATTTAACTAAATTTTATATAAAATTTCTTGGGTTAGAGTTTTATATTATTTAATAAATGAACAATTAAAGATGAATTTAAAACGCAGAGAGTTAAGCGGCTGCCTAAAATTTTTTATATTTGCAGTATCGGCATTTCTGGTCCTGGCTATAGCGACAGGTGCTATTTTAGTACTTTACTATCTAAATTCAATTCCATCACTTGAAGAATTGACTCCTTCTCCTATTGCTCAGACTTCCAAAGTCTATGCTCTTGACGGAAGTCTGGTCACAGAATTTCACGCCGAGGAAAACAGGGAGATAATCTCATTTTATGAAATGCCACAGTATATAAAGGATGCAATTGTCGCAGTAGAAGATAAAAGATTCTATGAACATCAGGGAGTCGATTATATAAGAATCATAGGAGCCTTTATAGCAGATATAAAGGCTGGTGATTTATCCCAGGGCGGCAGTACTATTACCCAGCAGTATGTAAAAAATATTTATTTCAGCCCTGAAAAGACATTCCGGAGAAAACTTAACGAAGCCTTGATCGCAATCCAGCTTGAAAGAAATTACACTAAAGATAAGATTCTGGAAATGTATTTAAATACCATTTGTTTTGGATCCGGTGCTTATGGGATAGAAAAAGCATCAGAGGTATATTTCGGTGTAAATGCAAGTGAATTATCGCTACCCCAAGCGGCGCTTCTTGCCGGACTTGTACGATCTCCCGAAGTGTACTCACCATTCAATGATATGGAAAAGGCAAAGATGAGGAGAGATCTTGTTCTTCAATTGATGTATGAGCAGAAATTCATTGATACCAGCGAATATCTTGACGCACTGGCCGAACCTGTTGTAATAAACAAAGATTTTACTGCAGATTCCGTACTGTTCAGCAGCAGAACAGCACCCTACTTTGTAGATTATGTAAAACAGAGATTATATGATAAAAAATTTACAGATTATGATGTTTTTAAAGGGGGGCTGCGTATATACACTACCCTTGACCCGGATCTTCAGAAAAAAGCGGAAAATGCCATAGAAGAAGTTTTTCCTGAAGATCCAGGTCCATCTTATTCTTTGGTAAGTATCGATCCTGATAACGGTTA
Organism: uncultured Actinomycetota bacterium; assembly: GCA_964578625.1. Lineage (GTDB taxonomy): Bacteria > Actinomycetota > Humimicrobiia > Humimicrobiales > Humimicrobiaceae > CAZBSE01. Next base: position 50,007 of record CAZODQ010000008.1, on the reverse strand, counting down.
CATCAATGCATTAATCGGTGGAAAGGATTACAGCACCAGTAAATTCAATATTGCCGTCCAGGGAAAAAGGCAGCCCGGTTCTGTATTTAAAGTACTTGTACTGATGGAATCTATACTTCAGAATCTTTCCCCTAATAATACATACAACCCCAATGGTCCTATCACTATAGATATGCCCAGCGGTCCTGATTGGGTAGTTGATAACTATGGGAACCAAAAATTTGCGGAGGATATAACCGTAGTAGATGCCACTATAAATTCTGTAAATGTGGTTTATGCCCAATTGATGATGAAAGTCGGTGCAGAGAATGTAGAAAGTTTATGCAATGATATGGAGATTTATGATGTTGGAAGTAATCCGGCAATTGCCATAGGCGGACTTGAGGTAGGTATAACTCCTCTTGACCTAAGTAAAGTATTTTCAACACTCGCTTCCGGCGGTATATACAGGCAGCCTGTATGCATATTAAAAATAACAGATTATGAGGGAAATGTATTATACGAATATGATCCGGAAGATAATGAATCCAACCATAGAGTGATTGAAAAGCCTGTAGCATATTATATAACCCAGATATTAAAGAAAGTCATAGAAAGCGGAACAGGCAAAGGAGCCAATATAGGAAGACCCGCAGCAGGTAAGACCGGTACCACTGAAGAAAATGTAGATGCCTGGTTTGCCGGTTATACTCCTGACCTTGTTACGGTAGTATGGATGGGTTACCCTGAATCTAGCCAGCCTATGGAACCAATAAACGGAAGAGTTGTAGTAGGTGGAACTTATCCTGCTGATATATGGCGGGAATTTATGAGCTCTGCGCTTGAAAATAAACCTGTATCAGATTTTGATAAACCTGATAAGGGACTGATAGATGTTGAAGTTTGTGCTGAATCAGGTTTACTTACTACATTCTGGTGTCCTGAAGAGTCTATCGAATGGAAAATATTTATTGAAGGAGAGGAACCTAAGGATATCTGTGATATACATAATAAGGTTGAGGTACCTGATGTCGTAGGAAAAAGTTTTGAAGAAGCAAAACAGATACTTGAGGATTTATATTTTGTAGTTGACGAGACCCATGAATTCAATGATGTATATAATCAGGATATTGTCTTTAAACAAAATCCGGAAGCAGGTGAGACAGTGGAGTCTCTCGAAGGTGAGAAATTAAATATTATTTTATATGTCAGTAAAGGCAAAGAAACTTTCGATATGCCTGATCTTACAGGACTGGATCCCGATACTGCAAAAGAGATAATAGAGGATCTTGGATTGATACTTTCCAGTTCAATATATGATTTCAGTGAAAAACAACCGTCTGGCAATATATTCAAGCAGAATCCTGTTCCGGGTTCAAAAGTCTCTAAATCCGATATGGTTACCCTGTATATAAGCAAAGGCGAAAACCCTGAATCAACAGTACCTGATGTTTTACAATTGACTGAAGGGGAAGCAATTGAAAAATTAAATGCTTCCGGCTTTGAAATAATAAGCGTCTATTATGAAGAAAGTACAGAAGAAAAAGATCTGGTATTTTCCCAGACACCCGTAGCCGGGACTCTCTATGAAAAAGCACAGGAAGTCATAATTAAAATTAGCATGGGTGTAAAAGTACCCAATGTTGTTGATATGACAAAAGAAGAAGCCGAACTCGAACTTACCGGATCAGGATTTGAAATTGAAATACTTCCTGACGCTGAAGCTTCGGGCATAGTTATAAGCCAGAGTCCAGAAGCAGATGAATACCTAAATTACGGCTCCACCGTTACTATAGAGATACAGGAAGAAGTAGGAGAAGAAGAGGAAGATGTGGAAGAAGTTTAGCAATATTTTTTATTCTACTCCACGAAGCAGGTGCCCTCTTGAGTAATCTTTAAAAAGCCGGTCATCTTTTAAGAAAAACACGAAATCTTTATACTCTTTAATCCCCTTATTGTATAGTATATCAATTGCTTCACTATAGATCTTTATTATTTTTAAGAAGTCTTTTTCCTTAAAAAACCTGCTGTCTATTATGATATTATTTACTCCGCTTTTAAAAATTTTATCAAGTTCAAATAAGGTACAAAAATTTTTTGAATTATAAATTATTATATTTCCATTATAATCTGAACCGGTCTGAAACCTGTAGCCCTTTATATCTTCTATAAAACAACTTGATTTATCTTTGCCGGTCAGGAAGTTTAGCTTATACCTGGAATTCATCACTGGAAAATACCCGTGTCCGAAAATAGAGAAATCCAGTTCATCAATATATAATCTCCTATAATTTGAAATCAATTTTGATATTTCACCAACATTTAATTCCGGGGAAATCTCTACTCCTCTAAGAATAATACTTTCATCTATAAGGTTTTTAAAAAATAATACCGAAAGGCTGTTAAACAGATTAAAATTAAAGTTTAAATATAAATCAATATTTGATATTTTTTTCAGGTTTGTTTTAGATAAAAGTTTTATTAATCCCGGGTTTGACACTATAAAACTGTTTATTTTAAAATCTGTGAATTTTAAAATATTATTTTTCAATACATCAAGGTCTCTGCTGTATATAATAGAAGGAGTGTTTATAATTACTTTTATATTCTTAATTTCATTATATCTTCTTAGGATCTTAAATTCTTCATCACCAGGTCCTATACCTCTCATAATTTCATCAAAGTCACTGTATATAATATTATCGGCACCTTCTCTTACGGCAGGCTCCACATGCTTACAGTCATATAAATAAGCAGACAGAGCCAGCTTACTTCTTTTAGGTTTTTTATCAGTTGCATGACTTACCGGCATAAACTTGTCTTCATAGCTTTTTATTTTCTTATAGTCTACCCTGCTGCCGGAAACAATAGAAACTTTTTTATTGTTTGGTCTATATTTATTTAAACTTCCTTCAAATAAGGATTTTGCTTCATCATCCAATTTCCTGTCAAAATACTTAAATACCCTGTCTTTCTCCAAGATACTGCTTCTTTTATTCAGATCTATTCTGTATATATATTTATTATTCTCCTCGCCTATTAATATTAAGTCTCTGACATTTATTCGGCTGTTCCCTTTCTTAGTCCAGATTTCAATAATGTCACCCTCATTTATTTTCCGATTGCTTTTTATAATAACAGATTTCACCATCTTATTTTTTTTGTTATCATTATTCCTAAAATTTACTTTATATACCCGCCCTAAAAAATTTCCTATACTCCCTGATTTTTTAATAGATATTATATCCTTCGGGTACTTCTCCCTTAAATAACCTGGCCCCAGCTCCCTTGAAAATATCTGTGTAAGCTTGTAAAAGTCTTCATCATCAACTTTATAATCCGAAGGTTTGCTGTAATACAGGTCTATATATTTCCTATAAATTTTTGTTACTATACCTACATATTCAGGCGATTTCATCCTCCCCTCTATTTTTAAGGCATCTACTCCTGCAGATATGACTGCAGGCATCATATCAAGTATATATAGGTCGCTTTTGCTGAACAAATAACTTCCGTCAGCTATAATATAATTGATTTTTGTTTTTTCTTTTTCTGCAAGTCCATATTTCATCCTGCAAGGTTGACTGCATCTTCCCCTATTACCACTTCTGCCTCCTACAAAAGAGCTGAAATAACAGCTTCCCGAATATGAATAACACTGAGATCCATGGCCAAATACTTCAATTTCCAACAAATTACTGTCACATAAATTTCTTATTTCACTCAGAGTCATTTCTCTTGCAAGAATAACTCTTTTAAATCCAAGCTCTTTAAATAATTTCAATGAATAAATATTATGAATATTCATTTGGGTACTGGCGTGAACCGGGATTTCTCCGAATAAATCTTTTATCAGTTTATATATACCATAATCCTGTACTATAATCCCATCAGAGCATATGCCGGCATATTCGCTTAAAAGATCTATTACATCCCGTATTTCTTTATCTTTTATCAGCGTATTTAAAGTAAGATAAACCTTTACACTATTCTTGTGAGAAAAATCAATCGCTTTTTTTAACTGTTTAATACTGAAATTTTCAGCATATGCCCTGGCTCCAAACTTCTTATAACCTAGATAAACAGAATCAGCACCAGCATTAACTGCAGCTACCAATTGCTCCCATCCTCCTGCCGGTGCTGTTAATTCTATTTTGCGCACAGCATTATTCATTTTTTATGTGGACAAAAATTCTAATCATTTATATGTTGGATTATCTTTTCAAACCTTGGTATTCTTCTGGTTAATTCTTTTATCTTTTGGCTATAACTTTCTAATCTTTTCTTTCCTGCTTCTATATTTAGAATCACCTGACTTTTTTTAGTTCCGCAGCCCGTCTTTTTATTAGATATGCATGACTCTATATTCACCTTACCGTATACATCATCTTCAAAATAAGGTGAGAACTTTTTTAATTCCATTAATTTCAAATCTTTAAATTTAATTTCGTTATTAATGCAGAATCTAACAATTTTTCCCACGATTTTATATGATTTTCTAAAATTCTCTCCTTTACCTACAAGATAATCTGTCATATCAGTAGCTTCAAGGAAGCCGTCTTTTAAAGCATTGTTTATCCTTTTACTGTTGAACCTTATTTTATCAAGCAGTTTAGAAAATATTTCAATACTTGAAACTGTTTCTATATAAGCATTAAATAATATTTTCTTATCTTCCTGAAGATCCCTGTTATACGTAGAAGGCAGACCTTTAAGTAAAACCAAAAACTGTAAAAGGTTGCCTATGACAATAGAACTTTTACCCCTTACTAACTCCAGGACATCAGGATTTTTTTTCTGCGGCATTATACTGCTTCCTGTACAGAAATCCTCATCTATTTCAATAAATGAAAATTCTGAACTATTGTATATTACAAGATCCTCGCTAAACCTGCTTAGATGAAGCATTATCCTGGTACATGAATATATAAAATCTAATATAAAATCCCTGCTTCCTACTATATCCATGCTGTTTGTATCAAGACCTTTAAATAGAAGCAATTCTTTTAGCATCTTCCTATCCAGTTCATATCCGCTTCCCGCACAGGCTGCAGCTCCCATCGGCAGATAGTCACAGTTTTCGAAATTCAAAAAAAGATTATCAGTATCCCTGTTAAATTTCTTGAAAAAAGACATCAGATAATGTGACAATAGGACAGGTTGTGCCTTCTGCATATGCGTATACGCAGGTATTATAATATCTATTTTATCTTCCGCTACTTTTAAAATGATTTTTTGAAGATAAAGGATCTTACTTAAAATATTTATAACAGCATCCTTTAAAAATAATTTTTCATCCAGTACTATCTGGTCATTTCTACTCCTTCCAGTATGAATTTTTTCAGCTTGACTCCCTATTATCTTTCCTAGTTCTTTCTCAATCATACTGTGTATGTCCTCGTAAATGCCTTCTTCGATAGCACATTTCTCAATATACTTTTTAACTTTTTTAAGCCCATCAAATATCTTTTTAATTTCACCCTTTGATATAATTCCTATTTTATTAAGACCTATCACGTGTGCTGCAGTTCCCATAAGGTCATATTTATACAGGCTTTTATCTATATTCAGCGAACAGGTGAAACTATCAACAGATTTATCAGTATCTTTTTCTATTCTGCCCTTCCAAATTTTATTTCCCATTGATCCTTCCTTTTTTTCCTAATATTTCATATGGATAACCCCATAATTTAATGAAATTTTCAGAGTATCTTGGGTCAAATTTATCACCCTTATCATAAGTCGCAAGATCCATATCATATAGTGAATGTTCAGATTTCCTTCCCACAACTTTAAAATTCTTTTGTTCGAGTTTGATCCTTACCTTACCGGTAACAAACTTCTGGCTTTTTTCTACAAATGCACAGAGACATGCACGCAGTGGAGTAAACCACAGGCCGTAATATACCAGCTCTGCTATCTTCTCTTCCAGGAGAGATTTATAATGCATGAGTTCCCTGTCAAGAACAAGTGATTCCAGCTGCTCGTGAGCATCAATTAATACTACCGCCGCCGGAGCTTCATATATTTCCCGTGATTTTATTCCGACCAGCCTGTTTTCTACCATATCAATCCTGCCTATACCATAAGAACCTGCGACTTCATTCAACTTTTTTATAAGTGCGAAATGCGGCATATTTTTACCGTTTATAGATACAGGTATCCCGCTTTTAAATCCTAATTCCATATTTTCAGACTCACTACTTTTTTTAACAACTTTTGTCCACTCATATACTTCATCCGGAGGCTCCTTCCAGGGATCTTCAATGACACCACACTCAATACTCCTGCCCCATAGGTTTTCGTCAATACTGTATGGGCTCTTTTTGGTAATATTCAATTTAATATTGTATTTTTTTGCATACTCAATAGACTCTTCCCTTGAAATGCCCCACTCTCTTTGAGGAGCAATTATCTTCAAATCAGGTGCAAGACTCCTTATCCCGACATCAAACCTTACCTGATCATTACCCTTGGCAGTACACCCATGAGCTACTGCCTTAGCGCCTTCTTTTTTTGCAACTGCTACCAGTTTTTTAGCTATAAGCGGCCTGGCCAGTGCTGTTGCAAGTGTATATTTTTTTTCATATTTTAAGTTTGATTTTATAGATGGAAAAATAAAATCATTTATAAATTCATCCCTTGCATCTATTATTACAGATTTAACTGCCCCTATATCCAAAGCCCTCCCGTAAGCTTCTTTTAAATCGCCAGGTTGACCACAGTCCACGAGTAAAGCAATTACATCCATATTATATTTTTCTTTAATCCATTTTATTGAAATTGAAGTATCAAGGCCTCCAGAATAAGCCAGTACTACTTTTTCACCCATTTTTAAAATCCTTCCTTATTCATTTATAAATTTTATTTTATCTGTTCTAAAGTCTTATTTCTAAACCGGTTAGAATTGATCCTGCATAAGTCTCATTACTTTTTCTGCATTATTGCTGCTGTCTGCAACACAAATAATCGTATCGTCACCTGCTACTGTACCCAATATTTCAACAAAATTCATACCATCTATTACTGCAGCTGTTCCCTGAGCTTCACCAGGAAAAGTCTTAATTACGATCACATTATTAGCTCTTCTGGCTGATACCACGCTATCCCTTAACTTCGAACCAAATTTCTCAGGGCTAAAAACCTTTCCATCTACAATTCTATTCTCAATTGAATAATATTCTTCCTGTTTGTAGTTCCTTGCCTTTATAAGCCTTAAGTGATTTATATCCCTCGAAACAGTTGCCTGGGTAACACGATACCCTTTTTTATCCAGCTCGCTTAACAATTCTGACTGGGAAGAAATCTTCTTATTATTAATTATTTCTTTTATTATCCTTAGTCTCTCAATTCTACTCATCTTATCATCTTCCTTATGAAATCTATTTTAATGCCACAGTACTTATAGAATTCTAAACACTGAATAAATATACCAGTAATCCTTTCTGTGCATGAAGTCTATTTTCCGCCTGCAGCAGGACTATTGAATTCCTGCCGTCAATGACCTCTGATGTTATTTCCTGACCCCTGTGAGCAGGTAGGCAATGCATTATTTTAACCTCTCTTTTTGCATTTTTTAACAACTCGTTATTTACCTGAAATTTTTCCAGATCTTTAATTTTTTGTTTATTCATTTCATCACCCATACTAAGCCATACATCGGTATATATAACATCAGCATCTTTTACCGCCTCTTTCGGGTCAAATATAAAATTGACCTTGCTGCCGTCCTTTTGATTTTTTACATATTCAACCATTTCCCCTGACGGTAAATATTTTTCAGGACACCCTACAGTTATACCAATACCCATCTTTAAAAATCCTACTAACAGGCTGTTTGTCATATTATTAAAATCCCCTATATAAGTAAATTTCAATTCTTTTTTAAGCAACCCTAAATCCTTTAGAGTTAACAGATCTGCAAGTACCTGGCAAGGGTGATAAGTATCGGTAAGACCATTGATCACCGGGATGGTCCCATATTCAGCAAGACACTCTACAGTATCCTGTTTGAAGGTCCTTATTACCAGACCATCAACATACCTGGATAAAATCATTGCAGTATCCTTATAGGTCTCTCCCCTGCTCAATTGTAAATCTTTAGCATCCAGATAAACTGAATTTCCTCCCAATTGGTCTATCCCGACTTCAAATGACAGCCTTGTCCTTGTAGAATGTTTATCAAAAAGAAGTGCTATATTCTTCCCTTCAAGAACATTATTATACTTTTTTTTATCTTCTTTTATCTTGACTGAAAGATCAAGTATGTACTCTATCTCACTTTTGGAATAATCTTTTATAGTCAGGAAATCTTTTTTATTATTTTTGACCATCCTGCAACTCCTTGATATTAACATCAAGCCATTCTATAAGGATTCTTATATTATCCTTGGTAATTATAAGTGGTGGTATAAACCTTAAAGTATGACTTGATACTTTATTGATGACTATCCTTTCAGCCAGAGCCTTGTTTACCAGATTATCGGTTACCGGTTCGTTAAACTCCATCCCCATCATAAGACCCAGTCCTCTTATTTCCTTTATTATTTTATATTTCTTTTTAAGGACCATCAGTTTCTTCATAAAATACTGGCCTAAACTTTTAGACCTTTTAACCAATTTTTTCCCAATAATATAATCAATAACCGCTAGTCCTGCAGTACAGGATGCAGCATTCCCTCCAAAAGTCGAACCATGCGTTCCCGGCCTAAAGCTATCGCTTATTTTATCAGTTGATATGACTGCACCAATAGGCATACCGCCGCCAAGACTTTTGGCGACTGCTAAAATGTCAGGAAAAATATTAAAATTTTCATAAGCAAACATAGTACCTGTTCTTCCAAAACCAGTCTGTATTTCATCAAAAATCATAAGTATATTATTTTTAAAACAAATACCACTCAGGTCATGAATAAATTTTTCATCTGCAGGATAAACTCCGCTTTCTCCCTGTACAGGTTCCAGCATAACAGCACAGGTATTCTCGTTAATAAGTTTTAAAACCGATCCAATATCATTAAACACGGCATATTTAAAACCCTGAAGCAAGGGTTTAAAATAATTCTGCTTATCCGGCTGTGCAGTAGCTGAAAGAGCACCCATTGTTCTCCCATGAAAAGCTCTCTTAAAAGTTATTATTTCATACCTTGATGGATTAAAATTATCTGTTGAATATTTCCTTGCCAGCTTTATCGCTGCCTCAATAGCCTCTGTGCCGCTGTTGGCAAAAAACACTTTTTCCCCAAATCCGGTAATCTCACACAATTTTTTTGCCAGCTTGACCTGAGGCTGGTTAAAATAAACATTTGACGGCTGGATAATTTCCCCGATCTGTTTTTTTAACTTATTTATAACAAGTTTATTACTGTGTCCAACATTAAGACAGCCGTAACCTGCTATAAAATCAAGATATTTATTTCCTTCAGCATCCCACAGGTACTGCATTTTTGCTTTTACAAACACTGCCGGTAAACGGCTGTAGGTAGACATTAAATATTTATTTCCTAATTCATATATTTCTGTGTTTTTGTCCTTGTTCATTCTACCTCCTTGCTTGTTATCATTGTTCCAATACCCTTATCAGTAAATATTTCCACAAGTATCGAGTGCTTCTTAGTGCCGTTCAGTATGTGAGTCCTTTCCGCTCCTGATTTTAAAGCATCAATGCATGCTATTACCTTTGGGATCATGCCGGAGCTTATCTTACCTGATTTAATCATCTCCAGGCATTCAGGCGAGGTTAATTTTGATATCAGCTTATTACCACTTTTATCGTTTTCCATAATACCGTCTACATCTGTAAGTAAAATCATCTTCTTCGCATTAAGTGAGATTGCAACCTTTGCTGCACAGGTATCAGCATTTATATTATATATACTCCCCTGTTCATCTACCCCTAATGTAGCAATAACCGGAATATAATTGCTGTCAAGAATCCCGGTCAAAAACCCACAATCAATACTATCAATCTCCCCCACAAATCCTAAATCTACAATCTTTCCACCTTTCCTATATTCCTTTTTATGACATTTTATAAAACCGGAGTCATTACCTGATATGCCCATAGCTATATTGCCGTGCTTATTCAAAAAAGACACTATTTTTGTATTTATACTACCGATAAGCACCATCTTCACAACTTCGATTGAATCTTTATCGGTAACTCTCAACCCGTCAACAAACTCAGGTTTTATACCTTTTTCTTCTGCAAGCTTGCTGATCTGTTTACCGCCGCCGTGTATTAATACTACCTTTATTCCCACATACTTCATGAGAACCAGGTCATCCAGAACGTCCTGAATGATATTATCGTCTTCCATCATGCTTCCGCCGATCTTGACTATTACTATTTGATTTGAATATTCTTTTATATACGGTAATGACTCCAGCAGCACTTCTACTTTATTCATATATAATTCTTTTTCTTTCATAATCCAACTTCTCTCCGCAGTCTATAAATTAAGTCCTGTATAAGGCATTGATCCTTACATAATCAAAAGTAAGGTCCGTTGTTAGTACCTTAAATCCCTCTTTACCGCAATTCATATCTACGGTAAATTTTATTTCTTTGCCCTTCATAAGCTTTTCCGTATACTTGCTGTTGAAATCCGCTTTAATGCCGCTTTTCACGATTAGAGTATTTGAGAGATATATGTCGACCTTTTCGGGATTGAAATCACAATCCGCTGAACCCAGCGCCGTATTTATCCTTCCCCAGTTCAGATCCTTACCAAACATTGCTGTTTTAAACAGGTTAGAGTTAGCGACTACATAAGCCAGCTCTTTTGCATCTTTCTTACTTTTTGCATTTAAGACGCTTATTTCGATTAACTTAGTTGCACCTTCACCGTCCATGACTAATTTCTTCGCCAGGTCTTTCATTACAAACGACAGTGCTTTTACAAATTCACTATAATATTTATCCTTTTTACTGCTTATTTTAATGCCGCTTTCATAATTTGAAATAATTACCAGTGTATCATTTGTACTCTGGCATCCGTCAATAGTAATACTGTTGAAACTGCTGCAAGCTTCTTCTAAAAGTATATTGTCAAGTAATTTTGATGATATATTGACATTTGCGGCTATAAACGAGAGCAAAGTCGCCATATGCGGCTCTATCATTCCGGAACCTTTTGCCATACCTGCTATTATTATATCCTTGCCTCCTTTAATTTTTATCCTTACCGCTGTTTCCTTGGTCTTTAGGTCTGTTGTCAATATGGCCTCAGCGGCATTATGGCCGCCTTTACTGCTTAATTTGGAGACGCACTCTTTAATCCCTTTCTTTATATTCTCAACCGGCAATTGTTTCCCTGTCAATCCGGTTGATGCGACAATTATATTATCCTTTCCTACTTTTAGATAATTGCTTGCAATCTCAACAGTCTTTACTGCATTTTCATATCCCTGCTTACCAGTCAAGGCATTGGCTATACCGCTGTTTACAACAATAGCCTTTATATTCCTTGTCTTTTTAAGTTTCTTTTTTGTTAGAACAACCGGAGCTGCCATAAATTTATTAATAGTAAAAATACCGCTGCAGGTAGTATCATGCGGTGTATATATTACACATATATCAGGTTTCCCCGAACTCTTTACGCCGCAATGACATGCAGCTGCATATAATCCAGGAACACTTGTAATAGACCCGTTTTTTATAATACTGAAAATATTACTTTTCTTTTCAGAATCCAATATTTACTCCAAAATTCATTTTCTTATATTAAAAGAATCCGTTAAACTGAAGGCCTTCTTTTTCATCAAGGCCCATCATTACATTCATATTCTGTACTGCCTGGCCCGCTGCGCCTTTTAACAGATTGTCAATAGCACTGAAAATCTTCAATGTATCAGTCCTATGATCCATACTTACTCCTATCATACACATGTTTGTGCCCACTACATCTTTAAGCTGAGGAATTTTGCTGCCAACAAATTTTACAAACGGTTTATCTTTATAGAAACCTTTGAATATACTATAGATTTTATCTTCTTCATCTTCCTTTTCCGTTATGCCGCTTACTTTACAGTATATAGTTGTAAATATACCCCGGTTAAGCGCCATAAGGTGAGGTGTAAAGCTGACTAATATTCTTTTTCCTCCAATATTTTTAATTTCCTGCTCTATCTCCCCAGTATGCCTGTGGCCTACAGCGGAATAAGCGTAAAAATTATTATCCAGACTGCTGAAAAGGTACTTATCCTTAAGCTTTCTTCCTGCGCCGCTGACACCCGATTTTGAATCAATACAAATATCTTCTATTACCATGTTACTCTTTAATACAGGTGCAAGAGCGAGTAAAATTGACACAGGGTAACAGCCTGGATTAGCAATGCAACTACTTTCTTTTATTTTTTCCTTGTTTATTTCAGTAAGCCCATAAACAAAATCGGAAAGCTTGTTTTTCATACTATGTTCTGAGCCATACCACTTTTTAAATTCATCAGGATCTTTTATTCTGAAATCAGAACCTATATCAATTATCTTGAAATCATATTCATCAGATACACCATTCAAGAATTCCATAGATTTTAAAGGAGGAAGACATAAAAACAAAATATCTATTTTCTTTAAATCTTTTTTCCCAGGCTTATCAATATAAAAAAGCTCTTTATCGCCATAGTCCTTAAATGAAGGAAATGCATCGCCTACTGCCTGGTCTTTAAAAGCTCTTGAAGTCACGAAACCGATCTCTACATATTTGTGTTTGCTGAGTATTTTTAAAAGTTCCAATCCAGTAAAACCGGAACCTCCGATAATTCCTGCTTTTATTTTTCCATTCATGATATAACCTCTTATTTAATAAATTTGTATATTATACACTATTATTTAATAATATACAAATTATAAAAGCATTTATCGGATTAAATGTATAAAAATTAAAAATTGGTTATTGTCAGCTTATCCTTTTGATTTTTTATATATCAAATAAGCAGCTGTTATAGAAAAAACAATTCCAAAATATAAAAGGAGCAGCAAGTCTCCGAATTTTGTATAAAAGGTCTTATCAGGGATTAAATAAATACTTCCATACAGAACTTCCTTGTTTAATAACTCAGACCTTACCATTAAGGTACCGTCAGGAGACACTATTGACGATATTCCAGAATTACCGCAGTGAATAAAATAACATCCATTCTCTATAGCCCTTACTTTTGAAAAGATTAAATGATTCCATGGTGCAATACTGTCCTGCATGCTTGAATCATCTGAAAGTACGATCATGGCCTCTGCTCCATTATTTCTTATCTTTCTTGCAATTGAGGGAATTGTTGACTCATAACAGATATTTACTCCCAGATTACCTTTTCCTGGATAGGTAATAGAATTATACTCCTTTCCGAGGATAAGATTTATATTTGATAAATCAAGAAAATCAAGAAATTTAAGTACACGCGGATACGGTAAAAATTGGCTAAAAGGAACAGGATGAATTTCATCATATCTCCCTATGACTTCAAGATTATCATTATAAAGTAATGCTGAATTATAATATTCGCTACGGTCCTCATTATGAAGATATTGGCCAATAAGTATATGCAATGATTCATTCTTTAAAATCCCCTTAGCCCATCCCTTAAATTCCTTATTCTCATCCATAGATCCCCACAGAGCACTTTCGGAAAATATTACCAGCTCTGTATCTTCCTTGAAATAACTGCTATCACTGTACGGTTCCGGGATTATCTCAATACCTTTTTCAGAGTATTTATAGCCGAATATTACGTTTGCCTGTACAACTGCCACTTTAATCTCACTGTAGCCCTTTTCTTTTACCACCCTGTTTTGGTTGTTATTAACACTTATGATACCGTAGGTTATGAATACTGCTAAAATGGACAATGCTATGATCAGATATTTAAATATAATTTTTTTATTTTTTATTGATAATAGGACAGTCTCAAAGATAACTGCATTAAACAATAATATTATAAAAGAGATTCCGTAAATGCCTGTAAATCTTGTAACCTGCATCAGCGGCATGAAATTATGTTGTGTGTAGCCCAAAATCCCTATTGTAAATGCTAAAAGAGTCTGAGATCTTAAATACTCCATTAGAACCCATATAGCCGGTATCAAAAATATTCTAAGATAAGGCTGATTTATTTTATGCAGTATAAAATACAGTGCAACTCCGAAAACCACAAAGATAGAGCTTAATAGTAATACCATTATCGGCCATGTATATTTTACTGGCAGTATCACCATCCAGTAATTTACACCTGAAAAAAAACCAATACCGCAAATAAAACTAAAAAGTAATGTTTGCTTTAAATTTGAATAATATATAACAATTATAAACGGTAAAAATGAGAACCATGCGAAAAATCCAAGGTCTTTAAAACTTAAAAATAAGAATAATGCTGTAGCTATCGAAAGAATTAATCTCTGGTAATTTCTCATATAGAATCACTTAATTATTAATATTAAGGATTATACAGGATTAATCTTATGGAATGAATAAAAATTTATTAGAAATTTTACTTTATTTTTTAAAGACTTTATTATAAAATAATGTTATAATTTTAACAATTTATTTCAATATAAATTATTATTGATATTTTTATAATAAATAATTATTAAAATAATTATTAAATTTTTACAAAATGTTTTGGCAAAATACTATATATAATATTACCTTAATTGAATTTATTATTACTACAGTAATAATTTTAATTCTATTAAACTCATTTCATTACTTAAAAGATAGATATCATCAAACATCGTCAACACTCTTAATCCTTGGATGTTTGCTGTGGATGACCGGGAATCTTCTCGAGCTGGGTTTTATTAATTATCAGACTAAAATTTTTATGGGCTATATAAAATATCTAAGTTCAGAAATCGTTATAGTATTATGGTTCATATTTTTTATTTATTTTATAGGGTATAAAAAATGGCTGTCAAAACGAAATATTATTCTTGTCAGTATAGTACCTTTTACCATGATGCTTTTTATTTTTACCAATAAATACCATCATTTATTCTTTAAAAACATCAGTCTAATCACTTATAAATCATCTTTAGTTTTAAGTGCGGACGGCGGAGTGCTTTTCTGGCTGGATTTAGCATACAGTATTTTACTGATTACATTTGCAGCCGGTTTAATAATACAGACACTTGTCAAATCTTATCATATATATAAATGGCAGATTCCTGTAATTCTAACAATCAATATGATTATCCTATCAGTTGTTCTAATAGATAAATTTACAATCAATATATTCCCTTACCTTGATAAAACGCCCCTCGTCTTCGTTGTTGGCATGACTGTATTAATATTAACGCTATCCAAATCAAAGATATCGGAGATTGTCCCTACTGCACGTGAATTTGTACTGGATAGTATGGAAGACGGAATTTTAGTTCTTGATAATAACAGTAATCTCCTGGATCTAAATCTATTTATGAAGAAACTGATGAACCCGTATTCAAAGAATTATTTAGGGAAGCCGTTAAAAGAATTTTTACCCGGCCTGTGCAGTATAATCGAAAATCCAAACAACGGCAAAGAGTTAAAAATATCACACAAAAAAATATCCAAAATCTTTGATGTTAAAATTTCAGACCTTTTAAACTCGAGAGAAGTAAGAATAGGGAAAGTAATCGTATTAAGAGATATTACAATACGAAAAAACAATGAGGATAGAATAAAATATTTATCATTTCACGACTATCTGACAAACTTATACAACAGGGCTTTTTTTGATGAAGAGCTGAGGAGATTGGATGTGAAAAGACGTCTTCCCATGAGCGTTGTTTTAGTAGATATCGATGGACTCAGGATAATAAATGATAGTTTTGGTAAAGAATTCGGAGATAAAGTACTGATCAATCTGGCAAAAATATTAAAAGAAAGTTTTAGAAGTGAAGATATTATAGCAAGGCTTGGAGGAGACACATTTGGTGCTATCTTACCCTCGACCTCTATGAAAGCTACCTTAAAAATAGTAAAAAGAATAAAAGAAGCATGTAAAAAAAGCAGGAGCAAAATAAATTTCACCATATCCATGGGATTCTCAACCAAAAAAAATGAGTCGCAGAATATAAATGAAATCTTAAAAGAAGCAGACAGTAATATGAACAAACATAAATTGCTTGAAAGAAAAAGTTTTCATGGTTCTATTGTTTCATCTTTGGAAAGAGCACTACTTGAAAGAGACTATGAGACAGAAGAACATGTAACCCGTATGAAAACATATTCTTTAAAACTCGGAAAAGAACTCAAGCTATCTGAACATCAACTCGATGAACTAAGATTACTGGCTACTCTGCATGATATAGGTAAAATATCAATACCGGACAACATCATCTTTAAGCCGGGAAAATTAAATGACATGGAATGGAAAATAGTAAAAAAACACCCTGAAATAGGCCACCGAATTGCAAAAACTACTCCAGAACTCTCAACAATAGCTGATGGAATCCTCACCCATCACGAATGGTGGGATGGAAATGGTTACCCAAAAGGACTAAAAAATGTTGATATATCTATTATATCAAGAATCATATCCATTGTTGATGCTTATGATGCCATGACAAGTGACAGACCTTATAGAAAAGCCTTAAGTAAAGAAACAGCAATAAAAGAACTTACCAAATGTTCAGGAACCCAATTTGACCCCAGTTTAGTAGATACCTTTGTTAATTTATTAAAAAAGAACAAGATCTAAGCAATCAGCCGAAAAATACATTCCTTTGCTAAAATTTGATTTTAATCTTTAATATAAATAGGTAAGAATACCCTGAACGTTATCTCCTTTCTTTTTTCATTGTAATCTACTTTTATATTTCCTTTATGATTTTCCACAATCTTTTTACTTATTGATAATCCCAGTCCGAAACTTTTCCTATCGGATAAAGAAGATGATCTATAGAATCTATTAAAAATGTAAGGAAGATCTTCTCTTTTTATTATCTCACTTAAGTTTGCTATACTAAGTTTTATCAATTTCCGGTTAATGATACCTTTTAAGTTTATTTTTAATTCCCTTCCCCTAACACTGTATTTTATAGCGTTATCTAAAAGATTAAACAGCAGTTGTTCTATCTGTACTTTACTTCCCCATATTTTAAATTCTCCTTTAAATTGGGCTCTTAACTTAAGATCTTTTGAATTTATCTGATTTTCAAATATCATAAGCGTTCTTTTTAGAATTGATTTTAAATTAACTTCACCCAACTCCCTCTTATTATCATTTTCCTCAAGCTCCATTATGGTCAGTAATTCCTCGGTAATCCCTGATAGCCTCATAATTTCACTATCAATAAGCTCTATTGTACTTTTATAATCCTTTTTGGTAATATTTTTTTTCTGCCTTAATAAATCAATTTTACTTTTTATCACTGTCAGAGGAGTATTTAATTCATGTGTTACATTCTGAATAAAATGCCTTTGATTTTTAAAGGAATTTTCAATTTTATCCAACATCCTATCAAAAGTAATGGCCATATTGGAAATGGGATCTTTCCCTTTTATATGAAGTCTGAGGTGAAGCCTTTTTTCATCAATCTCCCTTACATTCTTTGTAATAAAATTTACCTGGTTTAACATTCGCATAAGAAATATAAATCCGCCGGAAACCGATACCAGTATTATAAATAATACACCTCCTGTAATTGTATAAAATACTCTCAAAAAAAGCCTTGAAGGCAGTACAGTAATTGGGGGAGGTATTTTTCTCCGATCGAGTTCATCCAATTCCCTGATCCTGTCAATAAGAGTTTGTTCCACTCCAGGATGCTCTTTAAGAGCATTAAAATAATTTTCTCCCCTCAGGTTTACACGGTAAACTGAAAATATCAAAAAACCGTAAATAACAATAGAAATAAAAATAATAGCAATAAACCAGAATATAATTTTAGTTTTTAATGACCATTTCAAAATATCTCACCATCTCTTTTTTATCCCATTTATGAAATCCTGTAACCTGAACCATAAATAGTTTCAATAAATGCTCCGTATTTACCTAATTTTTTCCTAAGGTTTTTAATGTGTGTATCCACGACATTTGTAAAAATATCTACAT
Source organism: uncultured Actinomycetota bacterium (assembly GCA_964578625.1). Classification (GTDB taxonomy): domain Bacteria; phylum Actinomycetota; class Humimicrobiia; order Humimicrobiales; family Humimicrobiaceae; genus CAZBSE01. The sequence continues at coordinate 31,995 of CAZODQ010000008.1, read as the reverse complement.
TCCTATCCCAGGCATGCTCCAGAAGTTGATTTCTACTCAAAAGCTGGCCCTTGTTTCTTAAAAGGTATTCCAGTATCATAAATTCTTTTTTAGTAAGCTTTATTTCTTCTTTCCCTATAAAAACCTGTTCCTTATCAAGATCCATACTTATATTCTGACAGCTTAAAACATTCTTTTTATTCTTTGATGTTCTCCTCAGAAGAGCCCTTATCCTAGCAAGGAGTTCCGTAAATTCAAATGGCTTTGTCAAATAATCATCTGCACCGCAGTTTAATCCTCCGACAATATCACTCATCTGTTTTTTAGCTGTTAACATAAGAATAAAACTATCAACACCTTCTTTCCTGATCGTCTTGCACAGTTTTTCTCCCTCCATATCGGGAAGCATTAGATCTAGAATAATAATATCATAATTATATTCCAGTATTAGGTTATAACCTTCCTTACCGCTATACGCTACGTCAACAGAAAATCTGTGCTGTTCAAGGCCTTCCCTGAGGCTGTCTGCAATCATTTTTTCGTCTTCTATAATTAATACTTTCATATTTTACTAACTCTTTTCATGCTTATTTTATCCTTTTGGAAAATTTAAATAAAATTAAGGATTAATAAAATTTTCCTTTACTCGTGCCGCAATGATTCAATAGGATTTAATCTTGCTGCCCTCATGGCTGGAAATATTCCAAATACTAGTCCGATAACTGTCGAAAATGAAAGTGCAAGCACTACGGGATAGGCAGTTATCAGAGAAGTCAATGATGTAAAAGTCTTTAAGATCCACGATAATAAAAACGCAAATCCTACTCCAAGTAATCCTCCCGTAAAACTAAGCACAATACTTTCGGTTATAAACTGGACTAAAATATCCCTGTTTTTTGCACCTATTGCCTTCCTTATTCCAATTTCCCTCGTCCTTTCGGTAACTGAAACAAACATTATATTCATAATACCTATTCCGCCTACTAAAAGAGATATAGCTGCAATACCACCCAGGGTAATTGAAAGAGTATCAGCTATGGAAGATGCCATTTCCAATAATTGGGTAGAACTGCTAATGGTAAAATCATTTAATCCATCAGGTAGGATAAGATGCTGTTCCCTTAGTATATTTGTTATTTCTTCTGTTGCCTGATCTATTAATTCTTCACTTTTTACCTTTACAATTATACTATCTATCGTATCTTCGCCTGTAAGTTTTTTCTGTACCGTGGTAATAGGGATATATACAGAATTATCAGGATCAGCTCCAAAAGTGGCGGTACCAATTGGCTCTATTACACCAATTACAGTAAAATTTTTCCCATTTACTTTTATTGTTTCTCCAATAGGATCAATCATCCCAAAATAATCATGCACTACAGTATCACCTATAACCGCTACATTAGACAAATACGATATATCATTATCAGTAAATAAATTTCCATCTGCGATATCATAACCCATAACTGAAAAATAATCTTCGGTAGTACCAACTATGCTTACCTGTCCACTCCAGCTAAGATAAGTTATTGTAGCGTTCATACCACCGCTAACAGTAGGAATTGCCTCGGTTAATAAAGAAGATCCTTCTTTTAATGCATAGACATCTTCTAAATAAAGATTACCTGCTACTGTTTCTTCTTCAGAATCTCCGCCAAATATTCTATTCATGCCTCTTTCACCTGGTTCTCTTCCTGGCGGACCTGTCGAAGTATCCCTTCCTGGAGAAATAGTTAAAACATTGGTTCCCACGCTTTGCAAGTTTTCAGTAATTGATGCTTCTGCACCGGCACCTACTGAAATTACAGCAACTACTGCACCTACACCTATGATAATACCTAGCATAGTCAGAAAAGCCCTTAGTTTATTTAAAAAAAGTGACTTGAAGGCAACCTTTATATTTTCAAGTATTCTTCTCATTTTTTACCTTTCTCTTCAAAATTATTTATTTTATCTTCCAGTTTAGGTAATTCTTTGAGCCGTTTAACTGCATCAACAGGAGAACCTACTATTTCTTCATTGGTGATGTAACCATCTTTTAAATAGATTATCCTTTTGGTATGTCTGGCTATTTCAAGCTCATGGGTTATAAGTATAATAGTTTTTCCTTCCTTGTTTAGCTTCTGGAATATAGCTATAATCCCCTCCCCTGTCCTGGAGTCAAGGTTGCCAGTTGGCTCATCAGCCAGTATAATCGAAGGGTCATTTACCAGAGCTCTGGCTATAGCTACCCTCTGTCTTTGACCCCCTGAAAGCTCGCTGGGCCTGTGCTTTTCCCAGCCGGATAATCCCACTGAATCTATTACGCTGTTTATTAAACTTCTCCTGAAGCGAATGGGGCTTGATTTAGAATAAATAAGCGGAAGCTCTATATTTTCTATTATATTTGACCTTGCAAGCAGGTTGAAGGTCTGGAAAACAAATCCTACTTTTTTATTCCGGATTTCTGCCAGTTGATTATCTCTTAGTTTGCTGACATCTTCACCTTCAATTATATATGAGCCGGAAGTAGGTATATCAAGGCAACCAATAATGTTAATAAGCGTGGATTTTCCAGAGCCGGAAGGCCCCATTATTGATATAAATTCACCCTTTCTTACTTCAAAATCTATTCTTCTTAATGCACGTAGACTTACATCGCCAATTTTATATATTTTTACAATCTTACTTATTTCTATAATCTTTTTATCCATAAACGACTCCATAACCTTTCATTAGTAAATAAAAAATGACTACGTCTTTGCTGTAATTACAATATCGCCCTCTCTGAGTCCTGAAGTAACCTCTATATTGTAATAATCATTTACCCCTGTGGTTATCTCAGTCTTCTGAATAGCCTGCCCGGCTTCCCCTTTAGCTCCAGTTTCGGATACAAGCACATCTACATAGCTTTTACCTTCTTCCTTGTAAACCGCTTTGATAGGTACATAAAGAACATTTTCTGCCTTTAAATCCGTAATAGATATATTAGCCGAGAATCCATATAATATATCAACATCTTCAGTATTGTTAAAACTTACCAGCACTTCATAATATATAATGCCGTTATCTTCTGTATAAATGGGTATTATCTTTTCTACTTTTCCCGAAAATTTAATATCCGGATAAGCGTCTAAATCAATTTCTGCCGCCTGCCCTATAGATATTTTTACAATATCACTTTCACTTATCATACAATCTACTATAAAATCGCTGTTGATGATTGATAGGGAACCGCTTCCGTTTGCCTCTCCGCCGACTGCGAAATCAGTTGAAACCACAATACCATTATAAGGGGCATATATGGTATAGTCTTCCAGGTCCTCTTTGGCATTTTCATATTCCGCTTTTGCAAGCTCCAGTTTTATTTCTGTCTGTTTTAAACTTTCAGAAGTCTGTTTTATCGATGCTTCTGCAGACTCCAGACTGGATAGGTTTGACCAATATGTAGAAGACTGGTTCAGTAAAGATTGGTCAAAAGAGCTTTGGGCAGAATCCACTGAAGTATTATTCTGATTTTTAGTTGTCTCAATTGATATTTCCGCATTGTAAGCGCTTGTATTCTGTTGGGCTTTAGTAATTTCATAATTTTCTTCAGCAGTTTTAACATTATATTCATATTGAGCAATTTCTTCATCAGTAGTGGCAGGATCAGCCTTAGCCTCATCCAGGATCCTTTCAGCCTCGTCCAGAGCACTTTTAGCTCTTGTTATATTCCAATTTACTAGATTATTAGTACTCTCAAGTGCAGCCTCTGCACTCTCATAAGCTAATCTTGCGCTGTTTGCAGCATTTTCTAAAGATTCATAGGCACTTGCTGTAGATTTTTCTGCTTTTTCTGTATTGATCTCTGCCAGCTGTACAGCTATATGATTAGAATCCAGGGCACTCTGATAACTTAATTTGGCAAGTCTAAGAGAACTTTCAGAAATCTCAATATCTTTTTCTATCTCAAATAGAGCGTACTGTTTCTCCTTGTCATCAATTTCTACAAGAAGATCTCCTCTTTTAAAAGCATCCCCTCTTTCTAAAGCAGACAAAACTTCTCCTGAAACCTGCATGTTATAAGTTGTATAATTTTTTGAATCAATGGAACCAGTTACGGATATCTCCTGAGAAATATTACCCTTTACTACTTCATATGTTTCCATTCCATCCTGAGTCTCATCGGATGAGTTGGCAAAAGCTCCTCCCATAGGTCCCATACAAGAGGTGAAAACAAACAGTATAATAAATAACGTCATCACTGATGAAAGGATTACAAATATTTTCCTTCTTTTCATTTTTATTATTTCACATGTGTCCATTCTTTCTCCTTTATTTTTTTTATGAAAGTATACAGTCTAAATATGAAGAAAATCTGAAGTTTTAATTAGTTCAATTAATATAAAAAAATATATTAATCTATAACAACCGTTATTGTTTGTAAAGCAAATATCCAACCAATTTGAAGCATTAAATGAAAACTATAAATAAGTAATGGTTCAAGGCAGGGTTATTACCCGTTTATTGTTATAAGTATAAGGTTTGGTAAATAGAAATACCGGTAATCTTCAAATTCTTTATACTTTTTATTTCTTTTATGAATAGTTTATTAGGCTACAGCAGTAATGAAATTATTTATATTGTCTGTATAATTATCAAACTTAATTTCCAGTCTTTGATTATTCTGATCCGGGTTAACATCCCTTCTATCCTGAAAATTCTGTCTATCTCCCTTGAAGTCTCCCGGAAAATCTCCCTGTGGTAAATTTCTTCCAAAGAAAAATGTTGCCAGACTCAATATTCCTGCAACAACTGCCAATATAGTTAAAACTATAGCTAAAATTTTTGCCCATTTGAGTTTCTTTTTGGCAAAAACAATCCATATTGCTATGGCAATTACCAAGAACCCAATGGTCATGTATGGAGCATACTGAAGGAATCTTAAAAATCTAAATATCATCAAGAAACCCCCCGGTCTTACAACCTGGTTCATAAAATCCTCCTCACTCTAAATTTAAAAATTTATAAGGGATTATAAAAATAAAAAATGAAGAAAATATGGAGAGTAAAATAAGTCTCTATTTCTCAAGACTCAAACAGTCATCTCCATCATGAAACACTCTTATCCATATTATTTATCTTATCTTCCAGTTTTGGCATCTCATCCAATTTTTTCCGGGCATCTATAGGTTCTTTTATCCCCTCTTCACCGGTTATAATACCATCTTTTAAATATATTATCCTTCCGGCATGTCTCGCTAGATCAATTTCATGGGTTACGAATAAAATAGTTTTATTCCGCCTGTTCAATTCCTGGAAAATAGCCATTATTTCTTCTCCAGTCCTGGAGTCTAAATTACCGGTCGGCTCATCAGCTAATATAATAGTAGGATCATTTATCAGAGCTCTGGCAATTGCCACTCTCTGTTTTTGACCTCCCGAAAGTTCATTGGGCCTGTGCTTTTCCCACTCTTTTAATCCTACCGAATCTATTATATCGAATATCATCTCTCTTCTGGATTTAATTACTCTCCCTTTAGAATAAATCAAAGGAAGTTCCACATTGCCTATGATATTAGTTCTTGGGAGCAAGTTAAAAGTTTGAAATACAAACCCAACTTTTTTATTCCTTATCTCTGCCAGCTGATTGTCATTTAATTTGGAAATATCCATATCTTCCAGTATGTAGGATCCTGAAGTTGGTGTATCCAAGCACCCCAGTATATTCATTAAAGTAGATTTACCCGATCCGGAAGGTCCCATTATGGACAGAAAATCACCTTCTTTAACTTCCAGATCGATCCCTTTTAAGGCATTTACTTTTATACTGCCGATTTTATACACCTTGGTGACTTTTTTAATATCTATAATTTTTTTATCCATAATTTAAATTATCTCCTTATACTTTTCATTATACTCCTGAAGTGATTATTATCATTTTCCTATCTGTTATCAACTTTTTTTACAGTCTCATCTTGTATCCGTCATAAGCTATAACTACGTCAACCTTTCCTTCCGAATAACCCCCTAGCCTGTAATCCAGTTCTCTTCTATTCATAGTAACGATTTGTTTGCCGCAGTGAGTTATAACCAGATTTTCAAGACCGTATTTCCTGCACCACCCTATTATAGTCTTTACCCTTGTATGGCCGAATAATTTACCGTTTTTTCTCCTTACCATATTTACACTAAGGCTGGATCCGTCAACTATAAGTAAATCAACATCCTTTAAAACATCTCGCTTATCTTCTTCAAAATCAAGTATATCAGGAGCATAGGTAATAATTTTATCTCCTTTGATCTTATACCCTACAGCCGGACAGCGTAACGAGTGAAGTACTTTATATGCAGTTACTTCCATATCGCCAAGGCTATAACTTCTTCCGGTTTCAATAATTCTGTATTTTTTAGGTTTATTTTTACTATAGTCCAGAGTATCCCTTGTAAGATATACAGGTACACTTATCCTGTTTTCCTCCTTTAAAGTCCATATATAGTGGTCGGGATGAGCATGGGTTATTAAAATATAATTAAGATCATTTATTTCCTTTATTAACTTTGGATTAAATTTTACGCCGAAATCAATAAGTATATGTGTACTTCTGTATCTAACAATCAGGGAAGAATGATATTTATGTTTAATGCTGCTTTCTTCAATCTCACCTTTTGTACCCGGAAATTCAATTGTCATATTTTATTCATTCCCTAATTTTTGCATTAAATTTCCTGCCAAGTTTTTCCAGTATCCTGTTTACTATTATCTCTGCTTCAGTATCTTTTAAAGTCCTATTATCATCTCTAAACCTTAATGAATAAGCCATACTTTTCTTATTATCCTCAATTTGTTTTCCTTTATACACATCAAAAAGCCTTACTTCTTTTAATAATTCTGTCCCTGTTTTTTTTATTTCACTTATAATATCTTCACTCTTTATTTTTAGGTCGACTACGATTGCAAGATCAATATCTATAGAAGGAAATGGAGATATTGGTTTAAATTTTACGGATTCTTTTATATTTTTTACAAATTCATCAAGGTTTATCTCCATATAATAAACACCCTGACCTATCTCAGTTTCTTCTATTAATGCAGGGTGAATTTTCCCAATTATTCCCATATCCAGATCACTTATATCTATAACTCCGCTGATCCTGGGGTGAAAAAAACTGTATTCCTTTTCTTTTATCCTCAAACTCCCTGCAGGATAGTATATATTACATATGGATTCCAGTATTCCTTTTAAATCAAAAAAGTCTAAATTCCTTTCTTCTTCATCCCATCCTTTTTTAACTGCTTTCCCGGTCAGCATCACTCCAAGCATATTTGATTCAACAGGCAGTTCACCATCATTATTATTCTTAAAGACTCTGGATATTTCAAATATTTCAATATCTTTAATATTGTGATTAATGTTGTATTCGATATTTTTTATTAATGCAGGCATAAGCATAGGTCTGAGTAGTTTAAATTCTTCATTAATGGGATTGATTATCTCTATATTTTTATTATATTCACTCTCCTGAAGTATTTTATATTTCTTAAGTTTGTCAGCTCCTATAAATGAGTAATTTATGACTTCAATAAGTCCAATATCGCATAGTGTCTGTCTTATATTTTTAATTGTTTTTTGATACATACTGTATTTACCACGCCTGTCGCTTGCCGGTGTAGGGATAGAGTCCAATTTATCATATCCATAGATCCTGGCTACTTCTTCTATAAGATCAATTTCTCTTTCAATATCTTCATATCTGAAAGAAGGCACTACTGCCTGTATTATATTTCCTTTCAACTTATTATAAATTTTTAATTTCTTGAGAATATCGGATATTAAACCGGCATTGATTTCCTTTCCGAGAACCTTGCCGACTTTATTTATTCTTAAATTAATCTTTCTTTCTCTTTCAACTTCTTTAAAATCATCATATATACATTCTTCCGCCTTTAAATGGGTTATCTTCTCGAGTAAATTGCTGAACCTTTCAATAGCAAAGACGGAAAGAAGAGGGTCGATCTTTTTTTCAAACCTATTTGAAGCTTCTGATCTAAGTCCTATTTTTTTAGATGTCCTCATTATCGAAGGCCCGTAAAAATTTGCTGATTCCAGCAGGAAATTTTTTGTATTCTGATTTATTTCTGTATCCTTTCCGCCCATTATTCCTGCAATAGCTACGCATTTATATTCATCGGCTATTACTAATGTATCCTTCTCCATTATTCTTATAGTATCGTCAATTGTTCTTATCTTTTCACCCTTTTTAGCATTCCTTACAATAATTTTATCCGAATACAACAGGTCTTTATCAAAAGCATGCAGCGGCTGGCCTGTCTCCAGCATGATATAATTTGTTAGGTCAACAATCAGATCAATTGGTCTTATATCGCAAAGAATAAGTCTGTTCTTGAGCCACTGCGGTGAATTAAGTCTGGGAATGTCTTTAAATATCTTAGCCGAATACCTGGGACAGAGCTTATAATCTTCTATTTCAATCTTAAAATTTGAATACAAATTTAACTTTTTTTTAAAATCATAAACCGGAATTACCAGTTCTGAGTCCGTTAAAGCGCTTATTTCCCTTGCAATTCCTATCACGCTCAGACAATCAGGTCGATTAGGTGTAATCTCAAATTCCAGTACAACATCATCAAGACCGACAGATTTTGAAAACTCCATACCTGTCTTACTGCTTTCATCAAGGATCATTATTCCTTTTGAATCAGAAGATATACCCAATTCCATTTCAGAGCACATCATTCCTTCGGATATCTGACCCCTGATCTTGCTTTTTTTTATAGTAATACCTTTTACTTTAGATCCAGGAATTGCAACAGCAGTCTTGTCCCCTTTCTTAAAGTTACTGGCACCGCAAACTATTTTTAATTTTCTTAAACCAATATCCACCTCACATAGTGACAGCTTACCTGCATTAGGATGAGGCGAAATATTAATAATCTCTCCTACAACTATATTTTTATATAAATCATTTATGTAATCGATTTTTTTGACCTCCGTCCCGCTCATGGTCAGAGCTTCAGAAACACTCATGGGTTCGGAAATATGAGGATTTAAAAATTCATTTAGCCAGTTGAGCGTTACTTTCAATATTTAAAAATCCCTTTCTTTTAAATATTTGATCAAAGTAAAGATTTTTTATAAAAATATTTAATTACCAATTACATTTTAAATGATCCATATTAGAAGCTAAAATTGTCTCAGAAATCTCAAATCATTTTCAAAGAATAGCCTTAAATCATCAATACCGTATTTTAACATGCAGATCCTCTCTATACCCATTCCAAATGCAAAACCGCTTACCTCTTCCGAGTCATAACCCACGAAAGAATATAAATTAGGGTCGACCATTCCGGCTCCAAGAATCTCAAGCCATCCGGTACCGGAACATACTCTGCATCCTTTTCCACTGCATATATTACATGATACATCTACTTCGGCACTCGGCTCTGTAAAAGGAAAATAATGGGGCCTGAATCTTACTTTTCTGTCTTTCCCTAAAATTTCATGGGCAAAAGCCTCCAGGGTCCATTTAAGATTGCCGAAATTTATATCCTTATCTACTACAAGGCCCTCTACCTGAGTAAACATCGGAGTATGAGAAACATCATAATCTCTTCTATAAGCTTTACCCGGTACTATTATTAACAGGGGTGGCTTATGACTCTCCATATATCGTATCTGTACCGGTGAAGTATGTGTCCTGAGTAATATATTTTCGGAAATAAAAAAGGTATCATGGAGTGACCTTGCTGGATGATCTTCCGGAGTATTTAGTGCCTTAAAATTATAATAATCTGTTTCTACCTCTGGCCCCTCTGCTACTTCAAATCCCATTCCCATAAAAACATTTTCAATTTCTTCAAGAACATGAGATATAACATTTTTTTTACCCTGGCTTATTTTTCTTCCCGGCAGAGATAGATCTATTATTTCTTCTTTTAGCTTATTTTCATACTCTATACTTTTTAGAAATTCCTCTTTTTTTAAAATACCATATTCTATTTTTTCCCTTGTTATATTTATTCTCTTACCAAATAGCGGTTTAAGATTCCCTGGTAAGCAGCCTATTTCCTTCAGTGTGCTTGCTAAAAAGCTTTTTTTACCGGTAAATTTTGTTCTGATTCCCTGCAGTTCAGATAGATTTTTTACCGATTTCAATGCCTTATTAAAATCACTCGTCTCTATATCTATTTTTCTTTCCAGTTCATCTATAACCTTTTTATCTTCACTCATAGTTTCATGCCATTTTCTTTTTAGCAATTTCAGTCAATTTTTGAAAAGCATTGGGATCACTTACGGCCATTTCAGATAAAATCTTTCTGTTTATGCCAATACTTGCCTTTTTCAAACCGTTAATAAATTCATTATATGAAATCCCATTTGTTCTTGCTGCAGCATTAATTCTGGTAATCCACAACCTTCTGAAATTCCTTTTTCTATTTTTCCTGTCCCTATAAGAGTAGCTCATCGATTTAAGCAATTGTTCTTTAGCAACTCTGTAACTCCTGCTTTTGGATCCAAAGTATCCCCGTGCCTGCTTCAATACTTTTTTATGTTTTTTCCACTTTACCTGTCCTCTTTTGACTCTGGTCATTTAAATCACGTCCTTCCTTATCTGCCTAAAAGTCTCCTGACTTTTTTCTTATCGGAAGTTGTCAGTTCCTGTCTTTTTTTCAAACGCCTTTTTCTATCGGCATTTTTTTTAGTCAGAATATGGCCGCTAAATGCTTTTTCTCTGACAATCTTTCCACTTCCAGTAATTTTAAACCTTTTGGCTGCACCTTTATGAGTTTTTATCTTTGGCATAATGATATCCTTCTAATTTTATTTATTCAGATATATTAAAATTTAAACCGGTGTTAAAATGGTAATGATATTATACCCGTCTAACTTAGGTTCCAGCTCCTGCACACATCTGTCCTTTAACTCTTCTATCAATTTATTTAATATATTCATTCCAAGCTCTTTATGTACAATTTCTCTACCCCTAAACATAACAGTTATTTTTACTCTGTAGCCGCTGCTTAAGAATTTTTCTATTTGCTTTCTTTTAGTGTTAAGATCATTTGCGTCTATTTTAGGTCTTATCTTTATCTCTTTCACAATTATCTGAGACTGCTTCTTTTTCTTCATTTTTTCGGATATTTCGAGCTGGTATTTATATTTTCCATAATCCATTATTTTGCAGACAGGTGGTTTGCTTTTGGGTGATATTTCAACCAAATCCAGACCTTTATCTTCGGCAGTTTTTAATGCTTCATCAATTGTAACTATTCCAATTTGACCGCCATCTTCTGCAATCAACCTGACTTCCGGTACTCTAATTTGTTTGTTTACGCGAATTCCCCTGTTATTGAAACTACACCTCCGTAAATACCTTTTAAAAAAAATAGGCAGATTGATCATCTACCTATTAAATATAACTAAAACCAAATTAACAAGTTTGGAAAACCGTCATTTGGTGAGAAATAGATGATTTCTACTTTTTTATTTATTATTCTAACAATTTATTATTAATAATCTTGGAATTATACTAATTATTGATTATTTTGTCTATACTGCTATATCCTTATCTTCTTCAGGAACGTATTCTTCAACCCATACTTTATCTGCAATCTTCTTGTAATCTCCGGCATATTTATCCAATGGTCTTGCAAGACAGCCGACTATTGTTTCTGCACCCTCATGTGTGGGATAAGCTCCTGTCTCAGCAACTATATCTCTTAAAATATAAGGATTATCTATTATACAGCAAGGTCTTAAATGATTTCCGGTATAAGGCTGCCTTTTTCTGAATCCTTTAAAAAAATCTGAGGTAAGTACATCAATAAGGCTTTTCTCTTTTATATTATCAGTAGCAAAGTGTACGAAAACGCATGGTTCAACATCACCATTAACGTTTATATGTAAATAATTTTTTCCGCCGGCCATACAACCATTCACCAACGGCCCGTCATTCCAGAAATCAGCTACTATCATCTTTTTTGTTTTCCTTATCTTTATAATCCTCTCTCTTCTATACTCTCTCTGTTCGGGTGTCGGCATAAGTTCCATATTCGGCTTTTTTCCTATTGGAATGTAATTGAAATACCATCCAATAAACGCTCCTTTATCTATGAATAAATCAATGAACTTATCACTGACCACCAATTCATTGTTTTCTCTGGTTGCGGTTACTGAAAATCCAAATAGGACTCCGTTTTTATTTAACACTTCCATTGCATTCATAACATTATTCCAGGCACCTTTTCCTCTTCTTTTATCAGTTTCCTCTTCAAAGCCCTCCACACTTATACATGGAACTGCATTCCCCAGTTCAGCAAGTTTTTTTGCAACTTCGTTATTGATCAGCTGACCGTTTGTATAAATCTGGAAGAATGAATCATTATGTCTCTTAAGAAAATCATAAAGCTTGCCCCAGCAAAAAGGTTCCCCTCCTGTTATAACAAAAAAGTAGAGCCCTACATCATTTGCTTCATCAATAACCCTGTTGCAGACATCATACGGCAGGTCGTTCTTCTTGGAATACTGCCATGCATAACAGCCGTAACATTTCAGATTGCACCTCATTGTGGGGCTTATTACCAGAACATTTGGGGAATTAAAACCATACTTTTTAGCAAAAGCTATCCTTCTTGGCTGCCCCTGTATCATTGCATTATTTATCAGATTCATAACTATTTTCTCTCTGACCTTTGGGGACAACCTCTCTGCTGAATTCTTAAGATTGATGAGTAAACTCTCCATAAAATCTCTTTCCTCTTTCTTCCTTAGTCTGTACACTCTTCCTTTTATAAGCGAAAGCCACCTCTCGTCAGAAATCTTAGGAAGTATCTTCAATGCGCTCTTTATAGCTGTTTTTGTGGTATATAATTTTACTCTTTCCTTCAGTGTCATTTTAAAGCTCCTTTATATAATTATAATCGGTAAACATTTTTTAAAAGTCAAATTAAAACAAATTTTTGTTATAAAAGTGTTAGAGTTAAATTATAAAAATATTTTCCTAAAAAATAAAGGGCAAATATATTTAGTGTCAATATACTATTTTTTTGTTTTCCAGGACGTCTTTTATTTCATGTACAAAATCAGCTAATTTAATCTCTTTTATGTCTCCGCCAATTTTCTTCCTGATCGTAATAGTCCCTGTTTTTTCCTCACTTTTACCGATAATAATCATATAAGGTATTTTTTTTATTTCTGCCTGTTTTATCTTCTTACTCAATGATTCTACTCTATTGTCAATTTCTACTTTTACATCCTCTTTTTTAAGGCTGTTGTATACTTTTTCCCCATATTCATAAAATTTCTCGGATATCGGCAGAATTATCACCTGGACCGGTGCCAACCAGGGAGGCAGGTTTCCGCTGTAATGCTCTATAAGCAAGCCTATAAACCTTCCAATACTGCCCAACACAGTCCTGTGGATCATAACCGGCCTGTGTTTTATATTATCTTCTCCCATATATTCAATATTGAACTTTTCCGGCATTGCAAAATCCAGCTGAATGGTAGCACATTGCCATGTCCTCCCTAAACAATCCTGTATATGAAAATCAATCTTAGGGCCATAGAAAGCGCCTTCTCCCTTATTTATCACGTAATCGAGTCCTCTGCTTTCAATAGCTTCTTTCAATATGCTTTCTGCCTTTTCCCACATCTGATCTGTACCAATTCTTTTATCAGGCTTCGTCGAAAGTTCCAGATGATATTTATCAAAACCAAAAACCCTGTAAATACGGTCGGTCAGGCCTATCACCCCGGATACTTCATCTTTTGCCTGATCTTCTGTACAGAATATATGAGCATCATCCTGAGTAAAACATCTCACTCTGAATAATCCATGTAAAACACCTGACTTCTCATGTCTATGTACCAATCCCAGCTCAGCTATTCTAATCGGCAGCTCCCTGTATGAATGCTGTCTTGATTTATATACCAAAATAGTGCCTGGGCAGTTCATGGGCTTAATGGCAAAATCGTTTTCATCAATCTTCACAAAATACATATTTTCTTTATAATTATCCCAGTGACCGGAAGTTTTCCATAATTTATTGCTGAGTAAAATTGGCGTTTTTATTTCCTTGTAACCTTCCTTTGCATGTTCCTCTTTCCAATATTCTAAAATAGTATTCATCAGCACCATTCCATTAGGATGGAAAAAGGGGAATCCCGGTGCTTCATCAACAAAACTGAAAAGATCCAAGTCCCTGCCTATTTTTCTGTGATCACTTCTTTTTGCCAAATCCAGCCTTTTCATATATTTTTTTAATTCCTCACTGCTGAAAAACGCAATACCGTATATCCTCACCAGCATTTTATTTTTTTCATTTCCCCGCCAGTAAGCTCCGGCAATGCTTAATAGCTTAAATGCCTTTACCTTTCCTGTTGAAGGTATATGGGGACCGGAACATAAATCTATAAAATTTCCTGAAGAGTAAATACTGACTTTTTTACCTTCTATACCATCTATCAACTCTATTTTATAAGGATTGCCCTTAAATATTTTTTTTGCTTCTTCCTTGCTGACCTCGCTTTTTTTAAACTTATAATCCTCTTTTATTATTCTTTCCATATCTTTTTCAATTAAAGGAAGATCTTCAACTGACACGTTTTTTTGGGTCTCGAAATCATAATAAAAACCATTTTTAATAGATGGGCCGATGGCAAACTTTGCATCTGGAAACACATTTTTTATGGCTTCAGCCATTATATGCGAGGTGCTGTGATTTAAAATACTGGCGGCCTTTTCCTTGTTCTCTGGAGTAATGATTTTAAAGGATGAGTTTCTGTTTACCTTATAGTTAAGATCTAACAAATTATCTTTTTCCCCATCTTTTTTTTCATCGATTAGCTCAGCTGCAAGTGCCTGACCTGCAATCTTTTTATCAAGCTTACCGGCAGCTTCCAGTATGCTTGTCCCTTTCCCTACTTTAATTTTACCTAAATCTTCAAATTCAATTTCGATCATCTTTAAATACACTTTTTTCAATAAAATCTTTATTTATTATATATCTTTGAATTCACAGGACAATATAATCTCTTATAAAAAAATGGAGCGGAAGACGGGATTCGGACCCGCGACCCCCACCTTGGCAAGGTGATGCTCTACCAACTGAGCTACTTCCGCCCGTTATAGTTAAATAGTTATTATATTACCTTTCTTTTTTCAAAACAATTATTAAATAACCATAAATCATGAGTCTTTAAAATATAGAAACCTCTGTTTTTGTTAGGAGCCGTCAAAATACTTTAAAGAGTATCTTTTTTTATCAATTATTATTTTATATAATACGCTTGACTTTTTTCTTTAAAAATTTTTAAAAACTTTTTAGGTGTAGAGATGAATAAATTACCATCAATCGACGAGCAGGCACAGAATATGGGGTACTTCCCTTTTACAACACCGGATGAAAAAACCATTTTTACGGCTCCTGGTATACTGGAAAACACAGTCAATGGCCTTCTTATACTGACTAATAAAAAATTATTCTTTTATTTCTATTCCAATATAACCAGAGATAAAAAGTTTATAGCTACCCATCCTTTTATTACTGCTGCCGATTTAAAAGAAGGTCTGATCTACTCAACATTGACTGTAAGCAGTAAAAAAGAAAGCTTCAGGATACAAAAATTAAGTAAAAAAGATGCAAGAGAATTCCACAGGATTTTAATAAAAATTATAAGGGAAAATAAAAAATAAGATAAAATAGAATAATAAATGCCTATCTGCTCATATATCTTTTTACATACTGGTCGTTTTTAGACAGATCAGCCAGCTTGTAACCGCTGTCTATTATTTTGACCCAGACACCCTTTATGCCGAACTTTTTAGCTTCTTCCTTTGAATTGAAATAAATATCTATTCTATTGCCCTTGATCTTTCCTCCTGTATCCTCTGCTACAAATATCCCCATATCTTTTATTTCAATTCTTGTTCCCATAGGTATGACTTTAGGATCCGCAGCAACAATTCCCTGTCTTAGATCCTTGCCTGTTGCCGTTATATTATTGGTACCCTGTGCAGGGTCATTGGCACTATATCCCGAAGCCACAAAATAATACCACTCTACTTCCTCTTTGACTTTCACAACTTCCCCGGCTCCTGACTCCTCATTTTCCACAGGTTCAGGATCGGAAGACGCTATAATAAATCCATCGTTCTCATAAAATAGATATAATAAAGTTGTAAAAAGCAAAAATACTATTAGCGTCCAGAATAAAACATGTATAGCTATATTGTATTTTCCCATTTTTATACCCTTTTTCATATAGCAATTTTTACAAAATTTTAATAATTTTTTTAAAACATATCTCAATAAAGCCGTACAAAACCAAGTATTATATATAAAAATTTTAAAAAATCAACCCTAAAATAATTAAATACTATCATTTTGAAAAATTTTTAACCTGCCTATTGACCAAACATATGTTCGGCTGTAATATATAGATGAGCAGTTCTAAACACATATACCATAAATTTAAGGGGCATAGTTGGACAAAATGGCTTTTTTTTCTCACCTGCATGTTCACAGTGAATACAGCTTTATGGAATCGACCATAAGCATAAAAGAGCTGGTCAACACTGCTGCCAGAAACAGTATGAAGGCAGTTGCTCTTACCGATAAGTATGTAATGAGCGGAACTGTCAAATTCTATAAAGAGGCAATCAGGAAAAATATAAAACCTATAATCGGCTGTGAAATCTGCGTTATGAACAGCAGTATATTTTCCCATCTGATCATACTTATAAAAAACATGAAAGGATATGAGAACCTATGTCAGATAATAAGCAGATCACATATGGAAAGAAAAACTCCGTCACCCGCAGTTAGACTATCGGATCTGGCAAAAAGAAGTGAAGGGCTCATAGGGTTAAGCTGCTGCAAAAACGGAGAGATTTCTCTGTTGCTGGGACAGGAAAAGGTAAAGCAAGCACTGAGGGCTGCAGAATATTATCAGAAGTTATTCATGGGAGATTTCTTTTTGGAAATCCAGAGATATCCAAGAACTAAAAGTATCCTTTCCTCATCCTCGCCCTCTGAGATATTAGTTAATTTCGGCCTAAAAAACAATATTCCAATAGTAGCAGCAAACAATGTCCACTACTTAAATAAGGAAGACTACCTGGTATATAAATGCCTTTCCAAAATAAAGGCAATGGGAACAAAGGGCAGCACTCCCGTAAAACCAATCAGAAATAACGAACATTATTTCAAATCCACTGCTGAGATGATTGATATGTTTTCGGACATATATCAGGCAATCTCCAATACCAGAGTCATAGCAGACAGATGCAGTCTAAAGTTTTCGCTCGGCAATATAAGTTTCCCCTGCTTTAAGACCCCGGGAAGTGTGCCACAGGAAGATTATCTCAAAGAACTGTGCTCCCGGGGACTAAAATGGAGATACGGCAGCAATCCTTCTCCGGATATCCGCCGCAGGTTAAAAAATGAACTGGATGTAATCATGGAAACAGATTTCTGCGGATATTTCCTTATAGCCGCCGACATAGCAGAATTTGCCCGTAAAAACAATATTCCTACCTGCGGAAAGGGTTCATCCGCAGGAAGTATGGTATCCTATGTGCTGGGCATATCCAATGTTGATCCTGTAAAAAACAACCTTTATTTTGAGAGATTCCTCAACAAGGAAAGAAGAGAACCCCCGGATATAGATATTGACCTGTCCAATAAGAGAAGAGCTGAAATAATTAAGTATCTTACGCTAAAACATGGTAAAAATAATATCTCCAGGGTGTGTACATTCTCTACCCTAAAACCAAGAGCTGCAGTAAGAGAAGCAGGAAGACTTTTGGGATGGAGCAAGGAAGACATAGACCAGATAGTAAATTCGGATCCATCCCCCCTATCTTCAGGATTCCCAGACAGGCGGAATACCGGAATGACTGCTGAAGGCCGAAAGCGTTTAGACACAAGAGATATACAGTATAAAAAAATAACTTACATCTCAAGAAAAATTGAAAACTATATCCGCCATACCTCCATGCATCCATCCGCATTCATTGTATCCAGCACCGATCTTTCAAAAAAAATACCTCTTACCCTGTCCCGGACCGGTGAAACGGTAAGCCAGTACGATATGGACAGCATAGAGGCCTTGGGACTCTTAAAAATAGACCTCATAAACTCTCTGAACCTTGGTTTACTGGAAGAAGTAGCCGGTATGCTGAAGATTAAAAGAAATATAGACCTTAATATCCCGGAAATAAGATACAACGACAGTAGAACATTTGATCTTATAAAAAACGGAAAAACTTTGGGAGTCTTTCAGCTTGAAAGTTACGGCATCAGAAAACTTGCAAAAAAAATAAGGCCTTCAACATTAAATGACATTACACTTCTAATCTCTCTGTACAGGCCCGGCCCCCAGCAGTCAGGAATGGTCAAGAATTTCATCGAAAGAAAATTCGGGAGAGAGAAGACTTCATATCTTCACCGGGACCTGAAACCAATTTTAAGCGAAACCTATGGAATAATACTGTATCAGGAACAGGTCATGCAAATAGCGGTTAAAATAGCAGGCTACTCCCTGAGTGAAGCCGATAATTTAAGAAAAGCCATGACCAGACTCTCTAAGGAAGAAATGGAAAGTCAAAAAGAACGTTTTATTAGAGGTGCAGCCTGTAGAGGTTACCATATAAGCATCGCGAAAGAGATCTTTAAGCTGATATCAAAATTCGCAAGTTACGGTTTTGTCAAGGCCCACGCTGCTGCTTATGCCGAACTGTCGTATAAAACCTGTTATATAAAAGCACATTATCCGGCAGAACTCCTATCAATAATATTGACTGACAATTCAGGTTACTACGGCAGGGCTCAGTATATCGAAGAAGCAAGGCGTTTCGGTATAAAAATAAAGCTTCCCGATATAAACAGAAGCGGACTTGCATTCTCTGTTGAAGATAAGGGGAAATCTATAAGAATCTCCCTTTTGACCGTAAGAGAACTGGGACACACAGGTGTCAGCTCTATAATAAGTGAAAGAAATAGAAACGGAAGATTTAAGGACTTTATTGACTTTTACTTAAGGATTTCAAAAAACAGCTCCAGGATAAACAGGAAGGCTGTTGGAAACCTTATAAAAGCCGGCGCATTTGATTTTACAGGCCTTAAAAGAAAGTATCTACTGCTGAGCTGTCATCACCTGATAAGCAATAAAAACATCCCTGACTTAGGAAAGCATCTCCTGCCCCGCTATGAAAACTATTCAGGAGATTTTAACCTCGAAGAGATGCTTGAGATGGAAGAAGAAATTCTGGGGTTTTGTGCAAGCAGCTCTCCCCTGCAGTATTTTAAAAGCGAGCTGGAAGAATACTGCACTGTGAAAAGCAGCCGTTTCCCGGACCTTGCAGACAGTAAAGAAAATATATTCAGTGCGGGGATTATAATCACCCGGAAAATCAAAAAAACCAGCGATGGAAAAAATATGCTGCTTTGCACCATGGAAGATGAAGACGGCATGTATGAATCAGTATTTTTCCCCGATGCATATAAGAAGAATTCAAAAATAGTATCAAGCCAGTCAGCTGTAATAATCGAAGGCAGGATCTGCTCCAAAGACGGTCATATATCCGTAATCGGTAAAAATGCCGTCAGCCTTGCAGACTTGAAAAAAATTAAGAGCAGAACCAGGAAAGACAGTATAAAAAATAATTTACTAACAAAAGCAGGAGCAGCATGGGAAATCCAGGAAGGATAATACATATAGACATGGATGCTTTCTTTGCACAAATCGAGCAAAGAGATGCTCCTGAATATAAAAATAAACCTCTGATTGTAGGCGGACCGCTTAACAGAGGGGTAATCTCATCTGCCTCTTATGAAGCAAGAAAATACGGGCTGCATTCAGGTATGCCGCTCACCAGGGCAAAAAGGCTGTGTCCAAAAGGAATCTTTGTCCCCGTTGACATGGAAAAGTATCTCAAGGAATCGATGCGTATAAGAAAGATCTTTTTCCAATTTACTCCTCTTGTAGAGAGCGTAGGCTGTGATGAAGCTTTCCTGGATATAACCGGCTGTGAAAAGCTATTCGGGAATGAAGTAGAAATCACTAAAAAAATAAAGGGCAGGATATATGAACAGACCAACCTGACTTCTTCCGCCGGAATAGGACCGAATAAATTTCTGGCAAAACTTGCCTCAAGCATAGGTAAGCCAAACGGTCTCATAGTGCTTGAAAACACCAAAGAAGTCATGGAAAAAGTCAAGCTCCTCCCGGTATCCTATATATGGGGTGTGGGAAGAGTCACATGTGAAGAATTAAACTCAATGGAGATTAGGACCATAGGTGATCTTGCCGGAACCCCGCTGGAGATAATTGAAAATAAATTTGGGGAGCCAGGCATGATTATACATAAAATGGCAAATGGAATCGATAACAGAAAAGTAATACCAAATCAGGAGCCCAGGTCAATAGGAAGGGAGATAACTTACAGGAGGGATGTAGATGACTTTGGAATACTGGGATCGACACTTCTTCTCCTTTCACAAAAAATATCCAGAAATCTCCGCCTGAAGAAGTATAAAGGGAAAGTCATTACATTAAAGATAAGATTCTCCGATTTTAAAACCATCACCAGAAGGATGACACTTAAAAAACATACTTCCAACATATTTGACATACATAAATCTTCCATATCTTTACTTAAAAATCTTGACCTTAAAAGAAAAAAGATCAGGCTGATAGGAATTTCAGTAAGCGGTCTAAAACCGACCTCTATGCTCGGAGACTTACTCTCTTTAGGCGGGCCAGAAGATGATAATCTTGCTGAAGCTATTGACAGAATATCGGACAGATTTGGTGAAAATAAATTGACTATAGCAAGATTAGCAGATAAAGATGAGATAATGGATTAAATCCATTACCGGTTTTTTCTACCTGAAGGCAAACTTTTCAAATCTTTCTTTTTTAGCCTTACATACAGGACATACAGCCGGAGGATTTTCTCTTGCGCATAAATAACCGCATACTTTGCATCTCCATACCGGGTATGCGGTTTTCAAAATCTTATCTTTTGACTGCTTTCCCTTCTTCATGCTGACCTTTTTTTTTATTTTATATCTCCTTTCCGGAATTGACTTTACTTTCTTTTTTCCTTCCAGGATTTCTTCATCAACATAAAGGGCACAGTAACATGCACCATATTCATCCAGATCCGGATCTCTGTAATCACATGGGCATATTATATCCAGGTCTTTTTTTTTCTCACCTGAAGCCAGCCTGCACGGGCATGCCTGGTAACCATATCTCTTCTGGTTTATCAGTAAACCTCTTACCAGTTTCTTTGTGAAATCAATATCAGGATTAAGATGATAACCTCCTGATTCAGCATCGGTTTTTAACTCTTTATATAATTTTTCAACTTCTTTTTTATTTATATCTTTTACCACGGCCTTTATTATTTCAACTTTTTTCTTAATTTATCTTCATCAAATCCAATTATAGGATCACTATCATTTATTACGATCGTCGGGAAACTGCAGTCCGGATTATATTTCTTTATTTCATCTATTAACTCTTCCCGTTCTTCACCGACTGTCAGATCAACATCAATATAATAATGGTCAATATTTAGATCTTCAAGAAGATCTTTTGTTTTCTTGCACCACTGGCAGGTGCTTAACGCATATAAAACAACTTTCCCCTTGTTATCTCCTTTTATGTGTTTCATCTTTGCTTTCATCTCAAGTTTCAATACCTTTCCATTCGTATTAACAAATTAATCCATATTTTATTCTTTTATAGTCGAGTTGTAAAATATATTCGAAAGTAAAACTTTAAAGTAACACTTTAATCATTTTATCTGGTTTAGTGATGCTTATATTTCCATAAATTCTTATTTTATAATATATTATAGTCATATTTTATATAATAAATACAAACGTGAGGTATTATAAATGAACAATAATATTAAAATAATCACCAAAGATTTAGAATTTCTAGTCAGCCTTAATAATTCAGAAACTTCCTTAAAAATACTTGAAGCACTGCCATTGGAATCTATTGTCAATAGATGGGGAAACGAAATATATTTTAAAATACCTGTGTATTCCGAACTGGAAAATGGCGTTGAGATTGTAGATTTAGGTTCGGTTGCATACTGGCCACCGGGAAGTTCCCTCTGCATATTTTTTGGAAAAACACCTGCCAGTACAGGCGATAAGCCCCAGGCTGCCAGCCCGGTCACTATTGTTGGAGAAATAAAAGATAAAGAAATCCTATCAGAACTTAAAAAAATTACAGATGGAGAAAAAATAGAAATTAAAATGGCGCAGTAGGTATGATTATATTTGGCTTTTTAGTCCCTTTGATTTTCCATTATATAAAAAACGTATTATTCCTCTTCTAAAATCTCTATAAATTTTTTTACAAGCTGGGGGTCAAACTGGGTTCCGCTTGATTTTTCCAGCTCATCCATTGCTTCTTTCTTACTCAAAGTCCTCTTATAGAATCTACCGCTTCTCATAACATCATAAGCATCAGCAATAGCTGTAATACGCGAAGCTATGGGTATATCTTCACCCTTTAATCTCTGTGGATAACCCGTTCCATCCCATCTCTCGTGATGGGTTAAAATATATTCAGCAATATTAGAATATTTATATGACGATTTTGCAATATTATAGCCTATCTCAGGATAACTTCTTAAGACTTTCCAGTCTTTTTCATTTAACTTGTCTCTCTTGGTAACAATATCATCAGGTATGGCTATTTTACCAAGATCATGAAGATCGGCCAGTATTGAAAGTTCATCCAATTTACTTTTTGGCAGTCCAACAGTACGTCCCAATTTTAAGGCCATTTTTCTTACCCTTTTCCCATGTTCCCTTGTCTCATAGCTGTCCTCCATCAGAGAATCTACAAGTGAAGATATTACAGAATCAGGAACACTTTTGGACTCGAAAAGTTTATTTTTATACATTTCATCTTTTGCATCTTTTACAATACCCTGAAAGTCCTGCTCTTTGTCCTGTTTTGTAGCTGAGCCCATTGCCATTTCAAACTTGATTTTACCTTTACCTATTTTTTGACAGATTTCCTTAATCCTTTCCATTACTTTCCTGGTGTATTCCAGAGAAGTCCTGGGCAAGAGTACCGCAAACTCATCTTCTCCCCACCTTGTAATAATGTCTTCTCTTCTGCAGCATTCTCTTATAGCTCTTGCAATACCTTTTAATATCTTATCACCCTCTTCGCTGCCAAAAGCATCATTTATTAACTTTAATCCATTCACATCTCCGATTATAAAACTCAAAGGCAGCTGTCTTTCAGTATCCAGCCTTTTTATCTCTTCTTCAAAATAAGCTCTACTGTAAAGACCGGTCAGGTCATCATGAAACCTTAAATAATTTAATTTCTCTTCTGCTTCCTTCCTTTTAGTGATGTTATTTATTAATACTTGAACAGCCCTTACTTTTCCATTTCTTTTAACGAGCCCGTAAAATACCTCGCCGAAAAAAATATTTCCGTCTTTACCCTGACCGCTTATCTCAAATGATATACCTTCTTTTCCACCTAAAGCGTAGGCAAATATTTTAAGATAGCGGGGGAAATCCTCTGCACTGAGAAAATTTATCTTGGTAAAATGCTTTCCGATTATTTCTCTTTCAGATTGACCGAGGAAATTTAATACTTTTCTGTTACATGATGTTATTACACCATTTTCATCCAGAGTTATTATTCCGAAGGGCGCTGTGTTAATTAAAGTTTCGTACTGCTCTGCACTGTCTTCCATAATTCCGCCCAGCTTTTCCAAATTGGGTTGTGACTCTTTATAACCTTCAACTATTTGCTTTAATTTATCTATTTCTGAAATCAACTGACTTCTTATTTTATTATTATCTTCCATTTCTTAGATTATTAATTTCAGATTTTTTTCAATGATGTTAAGTTCTTTATTGAAGTTCTCATATGCCAGGTTTGATTCATTACTGATTTCTTCTAGCTCTTCAGGTTTTGATAGCAGCGAAAATTTTGTAAAGAATAATTTCTCTTTATTGAGATGTTCTTTTTCAAAATTAAATGTATCTTTTAAAAAGCCGGGGACTTTTATTTCTGAAAATTCTTTTAAATATTCATTGTATTTTTCTGCAATATCTATTGCATGATTCACCTTTTCTTCGAAATCATACTTTTCTTCATCGAACTTTTTGACCAGACTTTGTATATCTCCGGAATATTTATTGGATAGCCTGTAGTAATTGCTCCTAAAATCATTAAACTGTATTATTCTCGTTTTGCTTCTTGATCTATCTGTTAATATGAGTGCTATACAGCCTATTGCGAGTACGACTACTATTATACTTGTTGCACCATATAATACTCCTCCTGTAAATAGATTAAAATAAATAATCCTTTCATTGTTGACTATATAGATGGCCATTACTATTATTTCCAGGAGCATCGCAGCAACTATTAGTATAAAGTATTTAAGCCTTATGACTCTGTTTCCAAAGTCTTTAAATATTTTCATACCCCGTCTTTTACTAATATCCATATTACCTCATTTATCTCTATTAATTATTATTAATGCTTTTATATTTTTATTAATATATTAATATATTATACCATAAATTTTTTTTTTTAGACTAATATAATTATAATATAGATTAATATAAATTGTTCATATTTTAAATGTAATGAAAAATGTACATAAAAACTTACATAAATAACTACATTCGAAGTATAGTCACTATGTCTAATAATAAGACCATTAATATTTCCATTCGATTGCGTTTAATTTGTATGCACTTAGATTTATTAATACATTATACAGAATTAGATCTATTAAAATTTCCAGTATCAATATTACAGGAAAAATAATCAAATCAGATAATGAAAAATAATTACCTAAAAACATCATTCCTATAACAATACCGCTAAAAAATAATAAATATAATGCAAAAAATATAAAGTTCAGAATTCCGCCCAAAAATGACATATTGCTTTTACTTGATGATGAAGGCTTAAATACAGGGAAAAAAGTGCCTACCGAGGTACCTATTATTGAATCACCAAAGCTGAATAACACTAATAGGAGCAGCCCAATAATTAAAAATATTATTTCCGGCCTGTATACAAAATAAAATACAATCATAATTACAGATCCTAATAATGAAGTTATAATCGAACTAAAAATAACTTTTGTCCTTAAGATTATTTTTGCATGCACTGGAGATACCTTCAGTATCCAGAATTTCAATCCCTCTACCCCAATATTGTTACCCGATACATTTACATTTATTATACCTGCAATCATCAATGGCAGAAAAATAAATAGAATGGTTTCCATTTCAATAAAAAAACTTATTCTTCCTCCCCCTTTTATATCTTTTGAAATAGACCAGAAAAATATAAATAAAATCATGATTACCGGCATAAAAATCTGCAGTAATCTTCTCATATCTCTCAAAAGTATTTTTAAATCTTTTACTATTAGATAATTAATTCCGGATAATTTAAAAAAACTAAATCTTTTTTTCCCAATCTCTTCTTTACCTTTGACCCTTGCTCTTCTAAATCCCCTACCTGTTACTACCTGAGACGTATTGGACCAACCAGAATAATATATTTTCTGAGACATTGTTATACAGACAAATACAAGAATGCCTGCAGTTGCAGTAATCAGAAGAAAATACAAAATGAACTCACTGTAGTTACCGTTGTGAATATAAAATAATGTATTTGACCCCCAGGTAGATGGCAGAATTTTTAAAAATGGTTTATCAAATATTGCCGAAATATACTGCTTTATACCTTCGGTATCCATTGATTTTAAATCCGGGACCAGTTCACCAGCATATCTTGAAAGAATCTGTGAAGACAGCCATATAAGCAATCCAAAGAGGCCTCCTACTATTGCCATTATCTCCCTTGCCCTTTTAGGATTAATATATCTTACCACAATCATACCAATCAATACTCCTAGGCTGGTAGGAATAGAAAGGACAGATATAAAGACTATAAGCATTACGGGATAGTATACCAGCGGCATTTGGGATGTCATTCCATAGGATATTAAAAAAGGAAATAATACTATAAAGAATAAATAAGAATTGACAGTCAATGCTTCTACGAATTTATATGTGAATACTGTACGATGTTTGATAGGCAGGCTTAATAATAATTGAAGGTCCGTAGATGAATATAATATATAAAGGCTAGAGGCTATACCGGTAAAAATTATAAAAATGAACATCATAGCAAAAGCATAATCCAATACTATATCAAATATTACACTGGCCAGATCTGCATCTAATCTGTTATATATTAATGAGATAAGTTTCGTTGAATAAAAAAGGATCAATGAGAAAATTATCACACCTACCGAGGTGCCTATTATCCTGCCGGCTCTCCTTTTAAGTTCATCCCTCGTATATCCCAGTAATATAATATTCAGCCTGTTTTTAAGAAGCAATTTAAGCATACTAAAAATTAACTCAAAGATTTTATAATATCTATATCTTCGTCCCCTCCTGTCAACTGCAGAAAGATTTCCTCCAGATTGCCTTTATCTTCCTTAGACAGTTTTCTCAGCTCTTCCATGTTTCCTACAGCCACCAGTTTCCCATCTTGAATAATGCCTACGCGATCGCAGATCCTCTCAGCAATTTCAAGTATATGGGTGGACATAAAAATACAATCTCCTGATTTTGCCCTGATTTTTAGAATGTCCTTTATTATTCTGGCACTCTTTGGATCAAGTCCTACAGTGGGCTCATCAAAAAAAAGAACCTTGGGTGAATGAATAAGTGCCCCTGCAATTGCGACTTTTTGCTTCATGCCGTGCGAGTAGCCTTGAATCAACTCTTCTCCTCTATCAGTGAGATCAAAAAGCTTTAAAAGCTCTTCTATCTTCTTTTCAATCTTCATCCTATCTATACCAAATAGATTTCCTATAAATCTCAGGAACTCTTTACAGGTAAGCTTGTCGTAAATCTGAGGTTCTTCCGGTATAAGCCCTATATCCTCTTTTGCCTCTATCGGATGTTCCTGTATATCCTTAGACATAATCTTTACTGTTCCTAAAGTGGGTTTGAGCAGACCTGTCATCAGTTTTATTGTAGTCGTCTTCCCTGCTCCATTCGGACCTAAAAAACCAAAAATCTCTCCCCTTTTTACTTTTAAATTTAAATTATCTACAGCTGTAAGAATTCCAAATTTTTTTGTCAGATTAAATGTTTCGATTGCAATTAAATTATTTTCCATAATTTATTTACTCTCCATATAAATATTATTTTTATTATAATTTTATCCCAACCAAATAACTGCCATTCTTTGTTTTTTGCTAAAGAATATTAAAAATATAAAATTTAGAGGTTTTTCATATATCGTTAAAAAAGGATAGCAAGATTAACAATAAATTAAAAGAAAAAATATATATTCGACTGATCAAACCAGCTGATCCGATTCTGCCAGAGAACTTGCCGATAAAGGCTATACCGTACTGACATATGGCTTTTGATGATATGGCAAATTAGATGGAACTAATGATATTCCAAATATCTATAAAGATCTTAAAGCAGCTCTAAATTTCGTAAAGCAATATGATATTCTTAATATGCAAAACTGGAAATAAATTTTTAAATTATACTATTTTCTAATAGCTCCTCCAAGCCTGTTGGCCCAATTTTCAGGATAACCTTTATAATAATCCTGCCTATTCAGTTTAAATAACCTCCATATAAAAGCTCTGATAATAGAAGGTATGCCTACAACTAAAAGATAAAACCAGCCTAAATATAAAGACTGTATTGAATGTCCATATTCGTGTTTCTTTAAAAATTCTCTGCCATGATAATTTTCATTTAATATTATATATTTCCCCAGTGATATTCCTCCGGGGAAACCTTTTATATAAATGATACTTGTGCTCTTGTAACTCTCGTATTTAACTATTTTTCTTTTTAAAAAGACGGCAATTATAATGGCAAGCAGCATTTGGGGCATCTCCCATATGAAAAGTAAAATTTTTATGTACAAGCTCAAATTGATTTATTGTTTGTATTAATTGACTTTTTTAAATTATAACAAAAATTTCTTAAATATCTGCCATAATTCCAGTGCAAAATAAAAACTATAAAGGTGGCACCCCGTATTGTTAAGAAGGGATAGAAGAATTGAAAGAAATGGAAGAAAATATTCTAATTAATTGAATATTAAACAATTACGGTTCGAGTCCCTTTTGGGCTACCAGTTTCTTTAGCTCTTAATCTACTACTAATCTTTATATATCTAATCTTATATTCTATAACAGTATTCCTCTTGCATCATACTGATAAAAGCTATCTTGACCAGGAAGGACTTCCGTCACTTGCATCACTATCAGTCAGCCTGACCTGGTTTCTTCCATCAGAATCCATAACATAGATTTCCTGGTTTCCATCACGGTCAGATGTAAAAGCAATCTTGGACCCATCAGGAGACCAGGAAGGGCCCCAGTCACTTGCATCACTATCAGTCAGCCTGACCTGGTTTCCTCCATCATAATCCATAATATAGATTTCCTGGTTTCCATTTCGGAAAGATGCAAAAGCCATCTTGGACCCATCAGGAGACCAGGAAGGGCTCCCGTCATCTGCATCATTGTCAGTCAGCCTGACCTGGTTACTTCCATCAGAATCCATGACATAGATTTCGAAGTTTCCATCACGGTCAGATGTAAAAGCTATCTTGGACCCATCAGGAGACCACGAGGGAGTACCGTTATCTGCATCACTATCAGTCAGCCTGACCTGGTTACTTCCATCATAATCCATAATATAGATTTCGCTGAAGTTACCATCACGAATAGATATAAAAGCAATCTTGGACCCATCAGGAGACCAGGAAGGATTCCAGGTAAGTGCACCACTATCAGTCAGCCTGACCTGGTTACTTCCATCAGAATCCATAACATAGATTTCCATGACATAGATTCCGATTCCCTCGTTTCCATCACGGTCAGATGTAAAAGCTATTTTGGATCCACCAGGAGACCAGGAAGGGCCCCAGTCACTTGCATCACTATCAGTCAGCCTGACCTGGTTGCTTCCATCGGAGTTCATAATGTAAATCTCTGAATCTCCATCACGATTTGATGTAAAGGCTATCTTTGATTCAACTTCTGTAGTCTTATCACATCCGAATAGTAAAAGGGGGGAAATAGCCATTACTGTAAGTAGCAGGATGATTGATTTTTTTATCATGACATAGCTCCCTTGTTCTTTCTACTTGTGTATAGTATATCGTATTTTACATTACTTTATTAATCGTCCTTACCCCACTCTTTGATCTAGTTTTTAGGGGAAAGGTCAATTACAGGGATTAACCAATTATAGTGTTCAATAAAAAAGTCTCTTACATCTTCCATAACAAATTACTGTCAATTAATAAATTAATACGATTATAGAATAATGAATCTTAAAAATATACTTATAATATTAGTTTGAATAAACAGTGGGACTACTAATCTATCTATATTTACAATTATATTGCGAGTAATCATATTATTTATTAAGAATTTAGAGAATTCTATTAAAAAATGTTATAAAATAAGTAGGTTTTTAAGCATATTGCAGATTACCTATAAATATAAGATCATTAATCAATGAG
The DNA here is from genome assembly GCA_964578625.1 of uncultured Actinomycetota bacterium. GTDB lineage: Bacteria > Actinomycetota > Humimicrobiia > Humimicrobiales > Humimicrobiaceae > CAZBSE01. The sequence continues at coordinate 2,422 of CAZODQ010000008.1, read as the reverse complement.
TTCCAATTATCTTTTATAAAGGCTACCAGCAATAGAGCTGAAATTACCCTTTTTAAAAATATTATTAGAAGCTTATTTTAATTACTCATATACTTCTGCAAGAAATGTATTACCCTTATAGTTTAAAAAATAATAATATCCATCTTGGGCAATATAATTATCTAAACCTGCATTAGTCAAAGTATCTATATAAATAAACCAGCCAGGATTACTAATAGCCATAGCTAGAAGCGGGTATGCTTTTAACTCTTCATCGCCTATAACAATTTCGCTTTTAGAACCCCACGGATACTTTTCTACTTTTATAAAAGTTCCATGTCTTGTATCACCCCTAAGCTGTGATATGATTTGCCATCTAAGATAGTCTATTAAACCATAAAATGAACCTGGAGCATCAGTTCCAAGTTCATGTACTGATTTTACTTCCCCGTTATTAAGTACGGATAATGAAATAGTTCCTTCAACACTAAAGTTTTCAGGACATTCATAGACATCTTCAAGATTAAAAAATCCACTATTTTCAATATGTTTAGAGAGATTTTCCATAAATTTTTCTGAGAGTTTACCAATCCTATGTTCGTACATACGTCCTTGGCAGAAGAAAGCATATTCAGTAAAACCACTTCTACTAATACGTAAGGACTCAATTTCAACCCCGGTTTCTGTTAATGACATATATAAATAACAATCACCTAAATCTTCAGAAGGTATATTTTCTATTCTAGATGTTTCTATTTTAATTGGTGAAAATGCAGGAAATCTGTCATTTGAAGGATTATTCGTAAGATTTTCTTGCACTAAACCAAAATTACCCATTACATAGATTTCATAGTTTCCATCACGATTGGATTCAAAAGCAATTTTAGATCCATCTGGCGAAAATGAAGGATACCCATCATCTGCATAGACATTTGTAAGACCTACTATGACCATTCCACCAATTTCGCGTGTATAGATATCATGGTTATTGCCATAGGCGATTCTAGATCCACTTGGTGAAAAGGAATATGCCCAAGGATCTAAGAATCCTTCTGTAAGTTTTACTTGCTCTGAGCCATCAACATTCATCGTGTAGATTTTATAGTTTCCATCACGATTGGATTCAAAAGCAATTTTAGGTCCGTCGGATAAAAAGGAAGGATATAAGTCATCTGCTGCATTATTTGTAAGCCTTGTCTGATCTGAGCCATCGATATTCATTATGTAGATCTCAGTATTTCCATCACGATTGGATTCAAAAGCAATTTTAGATCCATCTGGTGAAAATGAAGGATACCCATCATCTGCTGCATTATTTGTAAGCCTTGTCTGATCTGAGCCATCAACATACATTATATAGATTTCAGTATTTCCATCACGGTCCGACTCAAAAGCAATTTTCCCATCACGGTCTGAATCAAAGGTAATTTTAGAAACAGTAATTTCAGAAGTAGTACTCTCCACTTCAGTTGTTTCTGTTTTTTTAATTTTTTGTTTATAAGGCTCAGCTTTCTTACATCCAATATCAACTAAGATTATTGATACTGTAAAAAAAATTATAAGCAAAACTACTAAAAATCTTTTCATTATTATCGCCACTTTCTAAAATTTTATCTTAACCAAAATATTTATTACCATCAACCACTAAATAACTCTTTATATATATTCGTCTTAAAGCTAGTATAAAGCAGGGTGTTTATCATATTTTTTTATATAAATATAATAATGTCTAAAAGTTGATAGGCAGTTTAGATTTTAAATTAATGATTTCCTTTAAAATCCTGTTCGAAATTTTAATACTTGGGGCTGCCGTAAAAAAAGTAGATTTAATACCTATATTTATAATTAATCAAATTAATGATATATTATTTTTAGTTAGTACTTTGTATGTGAAAGTCGGCTTCATGTCTTGCATCGATTTAATTAACCTGGATACAAAGAGCTTACTTTTATAAATGAAAAACAAATATCTTATATCTATAATAATCTTAATGTTTTTTATTAGTCTTTTTCTAATCTCTTGCAAGCAAGGTTCCTATAGCGATCAAGAATCTAAAAATTTTATTTCAGATTTAAATAGTTTAAACGTAAAATTTGTTAATAAATTAAGTTTAGCTAATACGGCTTCAGGGGCAGCCTTATCAACCGCTATTTCTGATATGCAAGATATAAAGACAGAAGTTTCTGATTTAAAAGTTCCTGGAGAAGATGAGAAATTAACAGATATAAAAGAATCAAGTATTAATGGAATGGATGAGGTAATAAAAAGTTTTCAAATGCTTCAATCAGGAGAAGATTATGCAGACGTTGTTTTGAAAATGCAAAACGGCATAAGCATACTAGAAGATGTTGCCAATAAATTACTTAAATTATAAAAATTTTAAAATTAAGGTTCTCCATCAAATAAGGGGGCAAAACGTTCTATAATAGTTTAAAGTAATAA
>CAZODQ010000007.1:0-78778 GCA_964578625.1 uncultured Actinomycetota bacterium | reverse complement strand
AAATTAGCAAACGTAAAGTCTACTATAGTAAAAAATCATTGTCAACAAACAAAAGCGGGATTACAGGCAAATCATCAGTCAATATCTGACTTGCTTTTACCTTTGATCTTGGAAGACACTTTTTCTACCTTATCTTTACCCTTATCCAATAACTCCTCGCTGAAAACCTTTGCCTCGATCAGAGCAAATTTTCCTCTATCAACTATATCTTTTATCTTTTCGGCTATTTTTTTTCTGGTTTTTAATCCGGATTGAGGTGCGAATAACAAACCAAGTATAAATCCTGAAAGAATCGAAACCGAAATAAGCGTAAATATTTCTGTCAGACTCTTACCAACCGACTTCTTATTATCGCTCATTGTTGATACATCCTCTATTAAATTATTTATCTCTACATTATAGACTATTTAAGACTTATATTGAACATAACCTGTTCTGGTAATAACCATAAATAAGTAAAAGAAACACCGGTTCAACTTACAAGATAACCCATGATCTCTGCCCAGCCCTTGTTCATAACACCTTCAGTTACAAATATATTATCATATTTACTAAGTGCAACCATTATAGCCTCTTTGTCTTCGAATGAATTTTTCATAAGGAAAAAGTATTTTACTTCTCCCGCCATTTTTAGATCTTCCAGTGAATCTCCCAGAGCTATGCAATTATCGCTACTGAGCTTCCTGATTTTTTTATCCAGCTTTATACCATTTGATTTATCAACACCCGAAGGCATTAGATTATAGATATGCAGTCTTTCAATATTCAGATCCAGATCTTCCAATAGTGAGTACCCGTTATCCACCATGACCAGATCTCCATATCCTTTGCTTTTAAGCAGCATGTTTGCCGCATCCAGATCTATTTCCCCAAAAAACAGTACATTGTAAGACCTGTACATGCTCCATTCTATCTTACTTTCTATCTTGTCTGGAAAACCGGTCTTAAACAGCCCTATGATTTTAATCAAGTCCTTGCCTTTATAGGTAAAGTCATATCCCATTTTCTTACGATCAAATGTTGGATAAACCTCTTTACCTAAATCATATATAAGCTCCGAACCAAGCTCTGCAATATAGTTTTTAAGTCCTATCATCTGGGCATTATATCTCAATTGATATTTATTTCTCCCCGATACAAGGACGACATCCCAGTTTTTTTTGGATATTCCAGGGAGAAGCTTTACTGCCTCCAGATAGTAATCCCCCTTTTTATCCTGAATAATACAGCCCCTGTCATTAAACAATGTTCCGTCAAGATCCGAATATATGACCTTTAAATCCTTTAAATTTTCTTTTATCTCTCTTTTGTAATGCTTAAATAACTTATATTCCAATCTATCTTTCCTTCTTTAGTGAAATTCTGAGCGGATCTTTATAAAGCGCATCACATCACTTCTTGTAATTATTCCTCTTAATTTACTGCCTGCCATTACTACCAGATGGCTGAGATTATTTTTCCCCATCTTTTTTATGGCATCGGATATCTCCATAGTCAAATCCACTTTTTCACTATCCGAAACTCGTTTTACCGTATCGCCTACTTTAATATCAGACCACTCTTCTTTCGGGATTCCCTTAACATCATGTAAAGATATTATACCTATTAACTTCTGTGTTCTTTCATCTTCTATCACAGGAAATCTTCCAAACCTATATCTCATAAAATAGTCATCTACCAAATCCTGTATGGTAGTATCCTTTAATACATACACAATATCCTCATTCATGACATCCTTAACCTTAATTCCTTTTATTGAAGTCTCAAAAATAAGCTGCCTGTAGCCTGTCTGTGCAGATGATTGTAAAAACCATCCTATAAAAGCAAGCCATATCCCATTTAAGAAATTTCCGGTAAAAATAAAATAGATACCGACTGCTATAATCATAAATCCCAGTACTCTACCCGCTGTAGAAGCTATAAAGGTTGCACGCTTAAGATTCCCTGTAACCTTCCATACTATTGACCGCAGAACCCTGCCGCCGTCAAGAGGATAACCGGGGAGCATATTAAAAACTCCAAGTATAATATTAATAACTGCAAGATACCCGACCGGTACTGCCACAGGATCAATATTTCTGGTAAATAACCATATCACTCCAAATATTGCCGCCAGTACGAAACTTGCAACAGGCCCGGCAATAGCCATAATGAATTCGCTGTAGGGAGTTTCAGGTTCTTTCTCTATCTGCGACATTCCACCAAACAGAAAAAGCGTTATCCTTTCCACTGGTGTGCCTTTTCTTCTGGCAACCACGGAATGACTCATCTCGTGTATCAATACTGACAGGAAGAAAATGATCACAGTAACAATGGTGATCAAGGCCAGCAGGCCCTTGTTTAACCCCGGGAGATAAGATGGAAAATAATAAAATCCAAAATAATAGGCAAATAATGCAAATATTATAAACCAGCTGTAATCAAGCCTTATTTCTATTCCAAATATTTTAAATAATTTTATTGATGATCCAAACATCCTTTCATTTCTCCTTTATATATTTCTATAATCAGTCTTATATTCCAATAAAATCAATTTTTTCTATAACATCAGCAGCATTTACATTATATCTTATTCGAAATAAAAAACTAAAATCATAAGGCAAAAAAACATAATATCAGTATATTTATAACTGTACAATAATTATTTTAATCATAGGTATTAACATTGCTGCCGTAAAATATGATAAAATATTGTTCAATTAAAAATAAAAAGGTGTAAAAATGGAACTTGCCCAAAAGCTTCTATCAGAAATAAGGTTTGATTTGTCTATTTTCATATCTGACATCCTGATACCCTGCCTTCTTGCTCTGATTTTTGGGGGAATAATAGGTTTTCAGAGAGAGAAAGCTGAAAGACCTGCAGGTCTTAGAACTCACGCTCTTGTATGCCTGGGTTCAACAGTATTTACAATAATATCTTACCAGGGATTTTCATCACTGGAAGGTGTTGACCCTTCCAGAGTAGCTGCAGGAGTTGTCGCCGGAATCGGCTTCATCGGTGCCGGAGCTATCTTCAGGCAGGGACCGCTTATAAGAGGTGTTACCACTGCCGCCAGTATATGGATAGTTGCTTCTATAGGAATATCTCTGGGTACTAAGTTATATTACCTTGCAGCACTTGCAACCATCCTGGGTTTTATAACCTTAAGTATTTTAAAGTACATCGAAGATAAAGTAATCAAACTGCCAAATTATATAGTAAGAATAACCGTTTTAGAAAATTTTAAAGATTTAAACAAACTATTAAGCCTGCTTGGAGAAATATCAGTAAGTATAAAAAGTAAGAAATACGAATTTGATGAGGAAAACAATATAAGAATTTTTACTCTAAGTTTATTTAGTAAGGACTCTGAATTTCCCACCCGGATAATTAAAAAGCTAAGCAGGTTTAAAGAGATTAAAAAAATTACTATTAACTGATGATTTACCATATAATTTAGGCCTGATGAGTAAAATAAGACTCTTTTTAATAAACATATTCAGGTATCTTGAGAAACTGTCAAAAAAATTTATATCAGACGGCTGTCCTGTTATGGCTTCGTCCATTGCTTTTTATTTTCTATTTTCTATATTCCCACTTATACTTATATTTATATCTTTATCCGGTATTTTTATTAATAGACTAAATATTCAAACCACAATACTTAATTTTATCGAAGAAAGAATTCCCATTATATATAATTTCACCGAATCCAATATTGAAAAAATCATAGAAAACAGAACGAGTATCGGTATTATAGGCTTTATTTTTTTAGCAATAATAGCCACATATGTTTTTGATTCAATTCAGTTTTCCTTAAACAGGATATATAAAACGAAATCACAGCGAAGATACTGGAAACAAAAAATCTTCGGATTTCTAATAATTACCCTGACCTTTATAATTATATTTTTATCTTTCCTCTTATCTACAGCTCTATTCTATCTTGCAAATACAATTATAGATTTCTTAAAACTAAATGAATCAGTATCAACATTTCTGTTAAGATCGGTAACTATCTTATTAGGGCTTCTGCTTAATTTCGCAATCTTTGGTATTATTTATTTCTTTGGAACCAACAGGAAGACGCACTTCAAACATAATATATATAAAGGAGCCCTTACTGCAACATTTTTATGGGAAATATCCAAACATATTTTTATTTTTTTCATAAACAGATTTTCAAACTTTGAACTGGCTTACGGTTCGGTAGGCTCCATAATCGGTTTTCTACTCTGGATTTACATATCAAGTTATATTTTCCTTCTGGGTGCCGAAGTCAACTCATTAGATTTAGCTACAGCTTAAATATGAAATTTATAGCAGACATAATGGTAGGAAAACTTGCCAAATATCTACGCATGGCAGGTTATGATGTACTCTATAAAAATACCGCCACCGATGATGAAATAATAAAAACAGCTTTAAAAACCGGCAGAGCTATCCTGACCAGGGATTCTTTAATGCTAATTAGGAAAGAATTCAAGAAAGGAGCAATAAAATATTTACTTATTAGAGACGATAGACTTAAAAAGCAGCTGGAACAAGTGCAATCAGAATTCAATTTTTCCCTAAAACCCAATCTTATAAGATGCGTGGAATGCAACTGCAAGCTGGTACAGGTAAAAAAGGAAAATGTAAAAAATAAAGTGCCCCCTTATGTGTATAAGACACAGCAAAATTTTATGTACTGCAGGAAGTGTGATAAATATTATTGGAGAGGGACTCACTACCATAATATTAAAAATACCTTTCTTGATATAAAATAAAGGGTAGAGTAGAATTTTTTAAACCTAACCTATATAATTCAACTTGAAAAAGAAAGCATTTTAAGGTCTTGCTCTCATATTAACTTTTTAATAAAAAATGATAAGTAATTTTTTTAAAAAAATATCTACTTTCTTCTACAGTATCCCCAGGATACTATTTATCAACTTCTACAAAATCTTTTCCAGGGCCAGGGTAGTCAATCCCAAAAGACTGCCCAGTGATAAATCTGTAATACTGGCTATAAACCATACCGCAGACGCCGATCCCATAATACTTTTAGCAGCGATCAAAAAGAAGATTTTTTTCATAGCTGAAAGTGAAAATTTCGGCAATTGGCTTACAAATTTTTTTATGAGAAAATTTGCAAATTGTGTGCCGGTCTTTAAAGCTCAATTTTCAAAGAATGTAAAAAGTTTTAAGGAACTTTTTAATATATCCAAAAGTAAAAATGTATTTTTCGGAATATTTCCCGAAGGCGTGCTTAATAAAAAAGGCGGTTTTAAAAAACTTCAAAAAGGAGCTGCCTATTTCAGCTACAAGACTAAGCTCCCCATAATCCCTGTCTATATGCATAACACAAATATAAGTCCTGAAAGCAAAAAATGGGTCTGGAATAATAGAATAACCAGGGGAATAATTTCGATTATTATCAATTCCTTTAGAAAAATACATATATTCATAGGAGAGCCTATCGACCCCATTGCAGAAAATATAATGCAGGAGTTTAAGGATTTGACTGACCCGGGGATCCATAAAAAGATCATCGACAATATAAATGATGCTCTTGAAAAAGAATTCCTGGAACTCGCAGACGAAGCTGATGACTTATTCGGAATCGAAGATAAAGAATTTTTACGCTGATAACTGTAGTTATTAAAACTTTCCTATGATTTTTATTCTTTAATTTTACATTCTATCCAGTTTTTGACTATAATGAGTGGGGTTATTTATTGATTGCACCCCTTTCCCGTACTCGACGTGAGAGTATAATCGCCTTTATTTTTTATTTTGAGACCTATCACAGAAGAACATGATATGAAATATAACGAAAAACCTTTTGATATTTATTGGTTTTCAGGAACTGGAAATTCATTAGCTATTGCAATAGAAATTAAAAACAATCTTACGAAGCTGGGATATAAAGCAAATCTTTTCCCGCTAGACAGGACTAATCCATTGGATGTCGACAAACATTCTTTTATCGGCTTTGTCGTCCCTGTGGCAGGACAAAGTACATATCCCTTCATATGGGAATTCGTTGAAAATTTACCTGAAACTAACAGTACCCCACTCTTTTTTATAGATACTATGGGATCTTACTCCGGCGGCATACTCGGTCCTGTAAAAAGCATTGTTAAACGAAAAGGATATATACCGGTAGCTGCAAAAGAAATATTGATGCCGAATAATTTTCAAAAGAGGAAAAGCTATCCTGAAAGAGAAAAGAAAATCATTGAAAAAGGCAAGGCATCCGCATCGGAATTCTGCAAACGATTAATAAACGGAAAAGGTCATTGGTTCGATATTCCAGGTTACTCACGGTTTTTAAGTATTTTTTATCGTTACCGATCCTTTGTAGGTTTCTGGAAGAAAGTGTTTCCATTTTTTATCGATCAAGATAAATGTAACGGATGTGGAATTTGTATCAAGTTATGTCCGGAAAAAAGCTTGATTATGAATGAAAAGAAAAATATACCTCTACGTAATGAAAAATGTTCTTTGTGCAACCGTTGTTTTGCTTTTTGTCCGTCCAATGCCATCCAGATCGGAAATAGAAAAGCAGTTCACTACAGGGCTTTATCATTAAAAGAATTATTAAGGTATCTAAAGTTAGAATATAAAGAATAGATAATTGGAGAAGTGTCCCCGAGGCAGTACTTATCGTAAGGGCATAATCGCCTTAAGTTAAATATTTATTTTTTAACCTTAAAATCCAGCAACCTTCCCTCCGGCCCGGTCACATCAACGGTTACTTTATCCCCTTCCTTTACTTCACCGTTAAGGAGCTTCATAGCCAGAACATTTTGTACCTCATTTTGTATAACCCTTTTTAGCGGCCTTGCTCCATACACTGGATCAAATCCTTCCTTGGCCAGAAGCTTTTTTGCCTTATCAGTGATACTGAGATCCAGCTTCTTACTTTTTAAGGTCCTCTTTAGAATCTCTATCTGGATCTCAACTATTTTTTCTATTTCATCTACTCCAAGCCTATGGAATATAACTGTGTCATCCACTCTATTCAAAAATTCCGGCTTGAAATTATCCTTCATTGCTTCTGTAATTCTCCTTCTCATTTCCTTCTCATCTTTGTCTCTCAGTTCGGTTATCCACTGGCTGCCGGTGTTTGAAGTCATAATTATAACCGTATTTTTAAAATCAACTGTCCTGCCATGCCCGTCCGTGAGCCGGCCGTCATCCATTATCTGAAGCAATATATTAAAAACATCGCTGTGTGCCTTCTCTATTTCATCTAAAAGTATGACGCTGTAAGGTTTTCTTCTCACAGCTTCCGTAAGATATCCTCCTTCTTCATAACCGACATATCCGGGTGGGGCACCGATAAGCCTTGATACCGTATGTTTTTCCATATATTCTGACATATCTATTCTTACCATTGCTCTTTCATCATCAAACAGGAATTCAGCCAGAGCCTTTGAAAGCTCAGTTTTACCTACTCCCGTAGGTCCCAGGAATATAAACGAACCAATGGGACGATTGGGGTCCTGAAGGCCTGCTCTTGCTCTTCTTATGGCATTGGAGATCACGGATATGGCTTCATCCTGTCCTACTACTCTCTTCTTTAATCTTTCTTCCATATGAATCAGTTTATCGATTTCCGCTTCTACCAATCTTGTAACCGGGATACCGGTCCATTTTGAAACCGTTTCTGCAATATCTTCTTCATCCACCTCTTCTTTCAGCATCTTCTGGCCTTTTTGCAATTGTTCCAGATTCTTATTTTCCTGGTCTAATTTCTTCTGAAGTTCCAGCAGTTTCCCATACTTCAACTCCGCCGCTTTCTGCAGGTCTGCATCCCTTTCAGCCTGTTCGGCATCTGTTTTGGCCTTTTCAATATCTTCTTTTATATTTCTGATATTTTTGATTATTTCCTTTTCCTGCTCCCAGTGAATTTTCATCGTATTGTTTTTTTCCCTGAGGCCGGATAGCTCTTTTTTTATTTTTTCCATTCTCACCGCAGAAGCCTTGTCCTTTTCCTTTTTTAACGCCTGTATCTCAATTTCAAGCTGCTTTATTTTTCTTTCCACTTCGTCAATTTCCGTAGGCATGCTGTCTATTTCAATCCTTAACCTTGAAGCAGCCTCGTCAATAAGGTCAATGGCTTTATCAGGCAGAAACCTATCGGATATATATCTATCAGAAAGAACTGCTGCAGATACCAGAGCCGCATCCTTTATTCTGACTCCATGGTGCACTTCATACTTTTCCCTGAGTCCCCTCAGTATTGAAATGGTATCTTCTACCGAGGGCTCATTTATCTGAATGGGCTGAAATCTCCTTTCAAGTGCCGCATCCTTTTCGATGTGCTTTCTGTATTCATCAAGGGTAGTGGCCCCAATAGCATGCAGCTCGCCGCGCGCCAGCATGGGCTTTAACATATTTGAAGCATCGACAGCACCTTCCGCTGCTCCTGCTCCTACTATGGTATGGAGTTCATCTAAAAACAGTATTATACGTCCCTGAGATTTTGAAATTTCTTTCAGGACTGCTTTTAACCTGTCTTCAAACTCACCCCTGTATTTGGAGCCGGCTATCAGTGCCCCCATATCAAGAGCTATTACTTTTTTATCCTTAAGACTTTCAGGAACATCTCCAAGCACTATTCTATTTGCAAGGCCCTCGACAATAGCTGTTTTCCCAACACCGGGATCACCTATAAGAACAGGATTGTTTTTTGTCCTCCTGGACAGTACCTGTACCACTCTTCTTATTTCATCATCTCTTCCTATTACCGGGTCGAGCTTTCCCTTTTTTGCCAGTGAAGTAATATCCTTTCCAAACTTCTTGAGCGGCTGATATTTATCTTCGGGGTTCTGGTCGGTAACTCTCTGGCTTCCCCTTATGCTGACCAGTATCTTATATATTTTGTCTTTGGTAACACCGTACTGCTTCAGTAACTGTCCTACTTTCCCGTTACTCTGTGCCAGAGATATCAAAATGTGTTCAGTTGAAACATATTCATCATTTATTTGTTCCGCCTCGCTGAAGGCATTGTTTAATACATCGTTTAACTGGGGACTGATATAAACCTGAGCTGCCTGTCCGGAAACTTTTGTCTGTCTTGAAAGCTCACCGTTTATTTTGGCAGTAAAATCATCAACACTGACCTCCAGTTTTTTAAAAATAGGTAATACTATTCCATCCTTTTGCTCCAGCATGGCAGACATCAGATGGATGTCATCTACAGCTTGATGTCCATTTTCAAATGCGATTCTCTGAGCCTGGGACAACAGCTCCTGTGCTTTTATAGTAAATTTATCTATTTGCATATATTTAAATCACTCCTGCTTATTACTGAAATCATATAATAATGTTATCCCTGGGATTTTCATTCAAACTCTCGGCAAATTTTTCAAAGTTCTTTTTTTGTTCACCGCTTAACTTTTCCGGCAGCACTAACCTGATCTTTAAATAAAGATCTCCATAACCGCCGCTTTTTAATTTAGGCATGCCTTTTCCCTTAAGCCTCAATGTTTTTCCTCCCTGGGTCTTTGGCGGGACCTTTACCATAATCTTACCGTCAAAAGTCGGTACATCTATCTTTAAACCGTAAAAGGCCTCTTTTATGGTAACAGGTACTTCACAATAGAGGTCATCTGCTTTCCTTGTAAAAAAATTGTTTCTTGTAATATTTACTAAAAGATATAAATCCCCAGCCGGGCCGCCGGTAGGGCTGCCTGCACCTTCTCCTGCCAATCTTATCTTTCCGTCATCTTTAATACCTTTAGGTATTTTTACATTGACAGTTCTGGTTTTCCCTTCCTTCTGCAGTCTCAATGACCTCTGTGTACCCGTATATGCTTCCCTTAAAGTTATACTAAGTCCGGACTCCATATCCTGGCCTTTCCGCATACTTGTACGTGTATCCCTACCGTATTGTGAATTAGAACCTGTGCCAAATCCGGAAAATCTCTCATTAGCACCTCTTCCAAAGAACATTTCAAAGAAGTCGGAAAACCCGCTTCCAAGATCATCAAAGCTAAAACCTCTTCCTCCAAAGTCATAGGTATATGTCCTTCCGCCCCCGCCTGGCCAGCCGGCACCTGCACGAGAGTATTGTTTCCAATTCGCACCAAGCTGATCATACCTGGACCTCTTCTGAGCGTTCCCAAGCACCTCATATGCTTCCCCTATCTCCTTAAATTTTTCTTCAGCTTCGGGATTGTTGGGATTTGCATCAGGGTGGTATTTCCTTGCCAGCTTCCTAAAAGCTTTTTTTATTTCATCCTGTGATGCGTTTTTATTTACACCCAAGATTTTATAATAATCCTTATATTCAACCATTTATATTCGCCTGTATTTCTTTTATAAACACACCTGCCCATAACTTTCAAAATCAAGCTATGGGCAAGTATTTTATTACACATTTTACTGGTTAAAAAATCCATTATTTGGAACTTATCTCTATCTTCTTTGGTTTCTTAACCTCAGCTTTAGGTAGATTGATTTCCAGCACACCATTTTTATAAGAGGCTTTTATTTCATCTGCCTTTACCGGAACTCCGATGTTAAATGACCTATAGAATGATCCGTAACTTCTTTCAACTCTGATATAATCTTTTTCTTTCTCCTCTTTTTCCGTTTTTCTCTCTCCTTTTATCACCAGTTGATTCTCATCTACGGATACATCGATATCCTCCAGTTTCATACCCGGTAAATCTGCTTTTATCTGTACTTCTTTATCGGTTTCCTTGATGTCCACATCAGGAGCCCATACTACAGATTTCCTCTCTTTTCCTCTTTCAGAGACACCTTCAAACCATCTACCTATCTCATCACGTAACTGGATCATATCACTAAACGGATCCCATCTTACTATTGGCATCTGTATCACCTCCTTAAGAACTCATCTATAAATTAACCGTTATTTTTTTTCATCATCTTTAGCTTCAAATTCAGCGTCAATTACGTCTTCTTCCCCATTACTTGACTTCTTCTCTTCCGTTTTTTGACCTCCTGCTTCGGAACCTCCCGTTCCGGCACCTGCTCCTGAGCCGGCTTGTGCATAAAGCCTCTGCGACAGCTCGTTCTGCAGGTTCTGTAATTTCTCTGTCTCCTTCTTTATTTCATCAGCATTGTCGGATTCCATACTTTTTCTTAAAACTTTTACCTGATCATCAATATTCTTTTTTAAATCTTCAGGAGCCTTGCTGCCGATATCTTTCATAAGCTTTTCAGTGGCATAGATCAAACTGTCAGCATTATTTTTAGCATCCACAATCGTTCGCTTTTTCTTATCTTCTTCCGCATGTTCCTTTGCCTCATTGACCATCTTCTCTATTTCATCATCTGTCAGGTGCGATGTTGCAGTAATAGTAATTTTTTGCTCTTTCCCGGTAGCAGTGTCCTTAGCAGAAACATTTACAATTCCATTCGCATCAATATCAAATGTAACCTCTATCTGCGGAACACCTCTGGGAGCAGGTGGAATCCCATCCAGCCTGAATCTTCCTATGGTTTTATTGTCCCCCGCCATATCACGTTCTCCCTGGAGGACATGGATGTCCACACTGGTCTGATTATCAGCTGCGGTGGTGAAGATTTCACTCTTCTTGGTAGGAATAGTCGTGTTCTTTTCAATCAACCTGGTCATCACACCTCCCAGAGTCTCAATACCAAGAGAAAGCGGAGTTACATCTAGAAGTACCACATCCTTTACATCTCCCTTTAGCACTCCGGCCTGGATAGCTGCTCCTACCGCAACTACTTCATCAGGATTTACACTTTTATTAGGCTCCTTGCCCGTGTAATCCTTAACTAATTTCTGTATAACCGGCATTCTGGTCGCTCCACCTACAAGTATCACTTCGTCAATATCAGCCTTCTTTAAACCGGAATCTTTCAGAGCTTTCTCCAGAGGCCCTTTGCACCTGTCTGTAAGATCTGCTGTCAGCTGTTCAAACTTGGCTCTGGTTATTTTCACCTCAAGGTGCTTGGGACCATCAGCGTCAGCTGTTATAAAAGGAAGGCTTATATTTGTCTCCATTACTGTAGACAATTCTGTCTTTGCCTTCTCCGATGCTTCTATTAATCTCTGCAGCGCCTGTTTATCTTTTCTTAAATCAATCCCCTGGTCTTTTTTAAATTCATCGGCAACATAGTTCATAATCCTGTCATCATAATCATCTCCACCAAGATGCATATCACCGTGGCTTGCTTTTACCTCAAATACTCCCTCTCCGACTTCCAGCAGGGAAACATCAAATGTTCCGCCTCCGAGGTCAAATACCAATATCTTTTCTTCCTTTTTCTTATCAAGCCCGTAAGCCAGTGATGCTGCTGTCGGTTCATTGATTATTCGCAGTACGTTAAGCCCTGCAATTTTTCCTGCGTTCTTGGTTGCCTGTCTCTGGGAGTCATTAAAATAAGCGGGAACGGTAATCACGGCATCTGTAATGCTGGTTCCAAGATAACTTTCGGCATCCGCTTTTAATTTCTGAAGTATCATTGCCGATATCTCTTCAGGTGTATGATCCTTACCCCCAATTTCTACTTCGGCCAGATCGTTTCTCCCCTTCTTTACTTCATATGATACTATCTTCCTTTCACTTTCCACTTCACTGTACTTTCTGCCTATAAACCTTTTTATAGAATAAATTGTATTTTCCGGGTTTAAAGCTGCCTGCCTTTTAGCCAGCTGTCCTACAAGACGCTCTCCCTTTTTGGTTAAGCCTACTACAGAAGGCGTGGTTCTGCCGCCCTCGCTGTTGGTTATAACCGTAGGCTTACCACCTTCCATAACCGCTATACACGAATTAGTCGTTCCTAAATCAATCCCTACTGCTTTCGCCATATTATATTCATCCTTTCCCTTTAATTTATTTTTACAAATTAATTAAATCTCAAGCTGCCTGGTACAATATTAATATCACTCTTTTTCTTTACTGACCCGCATTAAGTAATTTTTAAAACATTCAACTACATCCCCAGGACACTTGCCTAAAATTATATTATCCCTTCTCTTTATCAGGATAATTATTGATCTCAAATTCATCCCCTGTTCATACATAAGTTCCCTTACATACTCCAGCCATCTGATATCCACTTTTGAATAATATCTCTTCCTGCCTCTCCTTAAAGGGCACACTAAGCTGAATCTCTCATAATAATAAAGAGTTCTGCTGTTTACCCCTAAAAAGTCGGCTACCAATTCTATGGGATAACTTTTATCATCTTCTTCAAACAAAATGCCCACCAACCTTATTATTTTCAGTTATAATTTTATTAAATAAGATTATTATTGTCAACTATATTATAAAAGAATTTTAATAAATTACAAAATTAATTTTTCACTTTAACGTAAAAATTATTTAATATATAAATACTACTAATATTAATAAAGAAGTTTATCTTTAAAAAATTTACTTACATATTTTATTTTAATATAATCATTAATCTGTGGGTATTATCTTTCAAAGGAGATAGTTATAAAAGAATTAAAGACGCTTTTAAAATATATCAGGAAGCATGCTCTTCGCTTCTCCGGAAGTGTCGTTTTTATTTTTTTGACCAATGCAGCAGCAGTTCTTATCCCCTGGATCCTAAAACTTGCAATCGACAGTATAGAAAAATCCGCTGATACAGTTACCCTTCTGAAGTATGGTGCAATTCTTGTCGGAGTTGCAGCAGTTCAGGGTATTTTTAGATATTATATGAGAAAAATGCTTGTAGGTATATCCAGAAAAATTGAATACAATATCAGAACAGATCTCTTTTTTCATCTGCAAAAACTCGACTCTTCCTTTTTTACCAATACCAGGACAGGCAGCATCATGGCCCTTATGACTAATGATCTTGAAGCGGTAAGGAATTTCCTCGGACCAGGGCTGCTGCACCTTTTTAATACTATTTCTGTCTTTGTAACTACACTGACTGTAATGTTTCTTATAAATTTAAGGTTATCACTATATTCTATGATCGCCATTCCATTAGTACCGATTCTTGTGAGCAGGCTTGGTTCTATGCTGCACCGGAGATTTAAGAAATCCCAGGAACAATATACAGTACTTTCAGCCAAAGTACAGGAGAGTATCGCAGGAATGAAAGTCATAAAATCCTTTACCCAGGAAGAAAATGAGAAAAACACGTTTTCCGAATTAAATAAGGATTATATAAAAAGGAATATGTCTCTTGCCAGAGTCAGAAACCTGTTCTGGCCGTCAATGATCTTTGTAGGAGGAATTGGAACTATAGTCGTCCTGCTGGTAGGAGGAAGACAGGTAATAGATGGGACTCTGACCATCGGCCAGTTCGTCCAGTTTTCTGCTTATATCGGCTCCATTACCTGGCCTCTCATCTCCATAGGATGGGTAATAAACTTAGTACAGCGGGGTTCTGTTTCTATGGGCCGGATCAATAATATATTTAAAATAAAACCGGAAATAACAAATCCTTTAAAACCTGCAGCTGCCGAAACTTTGCGGGGTAACATCAGTTTTAATCATGTATTTTTCAAATATGAACTCGACCGGAAAACAAAAGAGTTGATCAAGGCAAACTTTATTGACTTTAAAGACACCCCTGTCAGGTCTGCTGAAAATAGTTGGGTAATCAAAGATGTCAGCTTTGATATAAAAGCAGGGATGAAGGTGGGTATAGTAGGATTTACCGGGTCTTCAAAATCGACAATGGTCAGCCTTATCTCCCGTCTTTACAATATACAGAGGGGCAAGATCCTATTAGATGGTCTTGATATAAAGTCCTACCCCATTGAAGTTCTCCGTTCAAATATCGGTTATGTTACTCAGGAACCTTTCCTCTTCTCGAAATCAGTTAAGGAAAACATCTTATTTGGAAAAGAGGAACTTTTATCAAATTTAAGTGAGAGTGAGATCACCAGAAAAGTCATAGAAGTCTCAAAAACATCCCATCTCCATGAGGATGTGAGACTATTTCCTCTAAAATATGAAACTCTTATCGGCGAGCGCGGAGTTACCCTGTCAGGCGGACAGAAACAGAGACTTGCTATAGCCAGGGCTTTGCTTTTAAATCCTGTAATTTTGATTTTTGATGATTCTTTTTCAAATATGGACACCAATACCGAGGAATTAATATTATCTGATTTAAAACAAAAAACTTACGGTATTACTACCATAATAATTTCCCACCGTATTTCTACCATAAATAATTCTGATTTGATTATGGTTATTGATAACGGAGAATTAAAAGAAACGGGTAAACATAATGAGCTTATTAAAAAATGCAGTATATACCAGAGCTTATATTACAGACAGCAGCTATCCGAAGAATTAAGAGAGGAAGTTTAAAACAGCCAGGGGATAAAAGATGACAGAAGGTTTTTACGAAAAGGATATAATAGAAAAACAAGTAGATAAAAAAATAATCTTAAGACTTTTTAGATATATAAAGCCGTATAAGCTGCTTTTGATTTTTACTATCTTTCTCCTTCTGCTCACAGCAGGCCTGCAGATGGCAGGGCCGTTCCTGATAAAAATAGCTATTGATAATTATATCATGCCAGGAGAGCTTAAAGGACTTCTCTATATAGCAGTCCTTTATGTGCTGGTAATATTATTTGAATTTGCAATCAGGTATTTTCAGGGATACTACACCGAATATATAGGGCAGAAGGTAATGTACGATATGAGGATGGATATCTTTTCCCATATAAATAAGATGCCCATGTCCTTCTTTGATAAAAATCCGGTGGGAAGGATCATGACCAGGGTCACAACTGATGTTCAGACATTAAATGAAATGCTCTCTTCGGGAATTATTACTATCTTCGGGGACGTTTTTATGATACTGGGCATTATGATCGTAATGCTCTCTCTAAACTGGGAACTTTCGCTTGTAACCTTTTCGGTACTTATACTTCTTGCCATAGCCACTTTTATATTCAGGTCCAAAGTCAGAATAGCTTTCAGAATAATCAGGGCGAAAATATCCAATATAAACTCCTTTCTACAGGAAGCAATTTCCGGGATAAACACTATAAAACTTTTCAACCGGCAAAAGGAAAATAATGAAGAATTTAAGTATCTCAACCGGGGTTATCTGGACATCTACCTTAAAACTATATTTTATTATGCTGTATTCTTCCCGGCTGTGACAATCATCGGGACACTTGCAGTAGCCCTGATAATCTGGTACGGGGGACAAAAAGTTATCGCCAACCTCCTTACCTTAGGGACACTGGTGGCTTTTTTACAGTACATAGAAAAATTCTTTCACCCTATAAGTGACCTGAGTGAAAAATTTGGAATCCTTCAGGAAGCAATAGCTGCTTCAGAAAGAATATTTAAATTACTGGAGCAGAAACCCTCTATTACATCTCCTTTAAGACCTTTAAAAATCAAAAAGATCAAGGGCAATATTAGATTTAATAAAGTATGGTTTGCATACAATGATAAAAACTATGTGCTCAAAGACATTTCATTTAAAATTGAAACAGGCCAGAGCGTGGCTTTTGTAGGTGCTACCGGTTCGGGAAAAACGTCCATAATAAATCTTCTCAATAGATTCTATGACATACAGGGAGGAAAAATCTTTCTTGATGATAAAGATATAAAAAGATTTGACATCCGGTACCTAAGAAAACATATAGGGATAGTAATGCAGGATGTATTTTTATTTTCCGGGACTATATTGGACAATATTCGCCTGGGAAATAAAGATATTTCCCTTAATAGAGTAATTGAGGCTTCAAAATACGTAAATGCCCATAAATTTATAGAAAAGCTGCCGGGTAAATATAATTATGAAGTAAAAGAAAGAGGACAGGTATTGTCAGTAGGTCAGCGTCAGTTAATTGCCTTTGCCAGAGCCCTGGTGTTTAATCCGGAAATACTTTTAGTTCTTGATGAAGCCACCTCAAGTATTGATTCCGAAATAGAATCACTGATTCAGGACGCTCTTGGTAAAGTAATGAAAAACAGGACAACAATAGTGATCGCCCACCGTCTCTCTACTATAAAGAATGTAGATAAAATTATAGTCCTCTCTCACGGCAGAATAGTAGAAAGAGGCACACACAGCCAGCTTCTCAAAATAAGAGGAATCTATTACAAGCTGTATAAATTTCAGTACCAGCTGCAGGTTTAAAAAGCTGACACCTTCCTTGCTGTTCAGATTTTACTTCATATTAGATCAATATTAGATTTCACACTGTATACATTATCGTTTTTTAATGAATTTTCTTTATGATATAATCAATGCATTATCGCGATAAGCAGCTTGCTGTTTTATTGTCCGGTCATTTTTTATGTTATCAATTAATTTTAGGAGATAAATGCTTCTTCAAAATCTCTATTTGAATACTGCAGCTATTCTTCTAATATCATATCTTATTGGTTCCTTCCCATCTGCATATATTGCAGGAAAAATAAAAGGTATCGATATAAGAAACGAGGGAACCAAAAACGTCGGCGGGATGAATACGATTTCCAATGTAGGGAAATTTGCCGGAGTCATGGTAATAATCACAGATATCGGAAAGGGAGCACTCGTGGCCTATCTTGCCGAAAGGTTTTCGGAACATGTTTTTGTTCCGCTGCTTGCCGTTGTCTTCGCGGTAATAGGCCACAACTGGATGATATACATCGGTTTTAAGGGAGGCAAGGGAGTCTCTGCATTTTTGGGTGGGCTGCTCTACCTGACACCGATATCCTTTCCTTTTCTTTATCTTCTGTTTATTCCTGTAGTACTGTTCATCACTAAAGATACTTATGTTTCCACTGCATTGGGATTCTTTATATTTTCTTTTTTTCTCTGGGTCTATGAAGGAAGCTTCTGGTGGTTGATTTTTGGGCTTCTTATTACACTTACCTACAGCATAAAAGCCAGAAACCTGTTAAAATCTTACTACACGGAAGGAAGAAAAGATGTAAGCCCGGTAATGAAAAAATTATTTAAGATATTTTTTAAAGGAATGTAAAAAATGAAATGTCCTTACTGCTCAAACCCTGATACAAGAGTCATAGATTCCAGATTAACTGATTCTAATGACAGTGTTAGAAGAAGAAGGATGTGTGAAAAATGCGGTAAAAGATTTACCACCTATGAAAGACTTGAAAATCAACCCATTGCAGTCATAAAGAAAGACAATACCAGGCAGCCTTTCGACAGAAATAAAATAATCAGCGGATTAATAAGAGCCTGTATAAAAAGGAATATAAGCACAGAAGAATTAAATAAAATCGTAGATGATATAGAAAGCGAGATCTCCAGTATGCCTTCTAATGAGATCCATTCCAGAGAAATAGGAAACCTGGTCCTTAAAAGATTAAAAGGCCTGGATAAAGTCGCATATATTAGATTTGCTTCCGTCTACAAACAGTTTAATAATATCAAGCAGTTCACAAAGGAACTCTCGGAATTACAGAAGCCAAAATAAAACCTGCACTGCTATAATTTATACCTTAATACAGCGCCGATGCTTCCGGCTTTTACCAGTTTTTTATTACCTTCTATATCTACAATCTCACATCCCTGACCCAGGGCACCTTCAACAATCTCATCTACTATATCACTGTAAAATATCAGATCTCCTTTACAATAAGGACATCTGTCCTTCTTTTCAATAGTTATGTAGCGGCATGCATTGCAGATATAACCCTCATGTGTAAACTGCCTGTCATATATTAAAGTCCTTATCTGTTCGATCAACAAATACTTTACCACTGCATCAATACCCAGAACACCCATTCCGTTGGGATTATATTCATTAATCAATCTGTCAACCAGATCATTCTTTGATTTAACTTCGATTTTGTCTATGACCTCTTTAGCCTTCTCTTTGATAAAAGAAATACTTGAATCAGGTTCGGCATCAATGCTTCCAATATAGTTTGACTGAAGATAACTATGAAGATAATTTGTAAATTTGGGAATTATTTCTCTCCTGCCTGCTAAAATCAAGTAATCAAACTTTTTTTCTTTAAAAAGTTCCATAGCTTTATCATTTACCTGCTTGAAGAAATGGTGCAGCTTCTCTTCCAATCTTCCCAGGATTTTTTTCTCTCTAAAAGCAGCTTGACTTTTAAAATTGACTTTTGACGGAACGTCGCTTATAAATGCTGCAAGATACTGGTTGATCTCCCCAAGATATAGTGAATATATCTGTGCCTTTTCTCTATCTAAAAGAAGTACACCGTATCTTTTTGAATTATTTATAAGGGACCTTATATTCTGAGTGTACGGCTTGGGATCGACAATTATTTTTGACCCCATTATTATAGGGATCCTAAATTCCCTCCAGAGTCCGTCTGCCGAGGAAAAAATCACGACGGTCCTGGTGGAATCAGCTCTAAACTTATCGTTTATATACGTTTTCACTTTTTCAAGAGTCTCAAACACTTCCTTTTTCTGGCTTCTGTCTAATTCGGCATCGGCTTCGATCTTCTCTCTCGTAGCAGCAATCATGGAATTTAATTTTGTCTGGTAGTCTTTTTTTATCACTCTGGAACCGTCTACCAGAAGATAAATACTTACCACTGGCTTCCCTGTGGGTATATAATTCAGTATCGCCTCAAGACTGGAAACTTTATTTTCTTTATCTGTCATAGTTAGAACTTCTCCCATTGTTAGTGAATATATAATAAATTTTGTATTTATAGTCTTATTAGACCGGTCCTTGCTATAAAAACTTCATTTTATAACTAAAATTTATTATTATTATACAATATCTTCTTAAGAAAGAGAGCACTGATGTTTGGATATATAGGATATAGGATCCTTGAATTTATTGCTGTTGCAACCCCCTACCCTATTTCATATTGCATCGCTGTTGTCGGTGCAATGCTTTGGTTTTTAACCGGTGTAAATGTCGGAATTATCAAAAAAAATATATCCATAGCACTTGGTCTCAGCCCGTACGACAAGGAAACTCATAATATAGCAAAAAAAATCTATATAAACTGGGGGAAGAACATCATAGACTTTTTAAAACATTCTGTTATCTCTAAAGATAAACTAAAGCAAAGGATAGAAGTAAAAGGTCTTGAAAATCTTGACAGCGCGCTGCTGAAAGGAAAAGGGGTAGTTATTTTTACCTCTCACATCGGAAATTTTGAATGGGGTGCCTGTAGATTAGCAGTAGAAGGATACAGGATATGGGGTACCAGCCTGGTCAGGAAAAATAAACTCGTAGGGAAATTCTTTGAATCAAAAAGATCATCAAAAGGGCTCAAGACACTTTATATTAACAGGATGCTGAGCATCTTTAAGATACTTAAAAACAATGAAATAATAGCGATACCTACTGACTGGGATCCTACCGGGCAGGCGGCAAAGCCTTTTAAATTCTTTGGAAAAACTGCTTATCTTCCTACCGGTGCCCTCCAGATAGCATTAAAATCAGGAGCATCACTGGTACCGAGTTTTATCTGGAGGAAAGACAAATACAACCATTTACTGATTATTGAAGAGCCTGTAGATCTTATAAGAGAAGGCAATAAGGAGACATTGATATCAAACAATATGGTAAAATTAATTGCGATAATTGAAAGATATATAAGAAGCCATATTTCCGAATGGGAAATGTTTCACAATATCTGGAGTAAATAAT
This sequence comes from uncultured Actinomycetota bacterium, assembly GCA_964578625.1. GTDB lineage: Bacteria > Actinomycetota > Humimicrobiia > Humimicrobiales > Humimicrobiaceae > CAZBSE01. Next base: position 58,262 of record CAZODQ010000007.1, on the reverse strand, counting down.
AATTTGCCGCCTTTTATAATTTACTCACCGCAACATATATGATTTAATATTTAATAATCCGTAAATTTAATTATTTTCAAACAGATAATATTCAAGAAAACGGAAAAGGGAGGAATTACAATAAAAAATAAAACCGACAGATCTGGGCTAAATCCTGCTTTTTCTAACAGTTCATTTTTGCATACAAAATCAGCCCTGGATGTTTTAAAAATACTAAAAACTGATCCCGGGACCGGGATAAGCCAGAAAGAAGCCGGGGAGCGGATAAACCGCTATGGATATAACCAGTTAGAGGAAAAAAAAGGGCGGTCACCGTTTAAAATATTCATCTCACAGTTCAATGACTTTATGATATGGATACTTATCGCTGCCGCATTTATCTCAGGTATAATCATAAGGGAAGCTACAGATGCAGTTGTTATACTTATCATCCTGATAGTAAATTCAATTTTAGGCTTTATTCAGGAGTTCAGGGCTGAAAGAGCCCTGCAGGCATTAAAAGAACTTGCCTCCCCCAGTGCTTTAGTTATAAGAGATAGACATGAAATAAATATTTATTCCAAAAATTTAGTTCCGGGTGATATTATAAAACTTGCCGTCGGAGACCTTGTACCTGCAGACAGCAGAATCATAGATCAGGTAAACCTTCAGATTAATGAATCAATCATTACCGGTGAATCCCTCCCGGTAAATAAAATCACCGCTGCTATTAAAAAAACAAATATTCCGCTCGGTGATAAGAAAAACATGCTGTTCAGCGGTACTACAATTGTCAAGGGAAGATGCAGCGCAGTAGTCACCGGAACAGGATCCCATACAGAGATAGGTAAAATTGCCAGTATGGTCCAGGAGGAAGAAGAACTTACTCCCCTTCAAATTGAATTAAAAACTGTGGGTAAGAAAATCGGTATAATATGCCTTGCTGTAAGTGTGATTGTTTTTCTGTCAGGAATATTTAAAGGCAATTCAGTCGCGCAGATGCTCCTGGTTGCTGTTGCACTTGCAGTCGCGTCCATACCCGAAGGATTACCGGCCATAGTCACGGTTTCCCTAGCACTTGGCGTCCAGAGGATGGCAAAAAATAATGCAATCGTAAGGAGATTAAGCTCTGTTGAGACTCTGGGCAGCGTTTCTGTTATCTGCACGGATAAAACAGGAACTCTTACTGAGAATAAAATGATAGTACGAAGAATCTTTTCAGGTCTAAATGAAATCAAGGACTATAATGATTTTATAGAAAAATATAGTAAGAAAGATAAAAATAGTATAAAAATTCCCCTAATCCTAAATGACTTAGATGATCTTGATGCCCTTAAAATATTGATTGAAAATGCTGTCCTGTGTAATGACGCATACTACACAAACAAGGAAACCGGGAAAATTGCCGGAGATCCTACCGAAGCAGCACTGATTGAATTGGGCAGTTTCTACTCAACAGATAAAAGTAAACTTGAAAAAGATTACCCCAGGATTCTGGAAGAACCTTTTGATTCCGACCGTAAGATGATGACCACCATCAATAAAACACCCGCCGGCTGTAATGGTACCGGCCGAAGATTTATCCTGTTTTCAAAGGGAGCTCCCGAGGTGATCACGGGTAAATGTACCAAAATAATAAAAAATGGCAGGATAGAAAATTTAACTGATAATGACAGGGAAAAAATCAGTAAAAACAATCTTAATCTTGCCGGTAAGGCAATGAGAAATCTGGCTTTTGCCTTTAAATACCTGGACAGTCTCCCTGATGCTGAAAAAATAAAAGAATCAGAAGAGGACCTTGTATATCTAGGCATAGCAGGAATGATAGACCCGCCCAGGCCGGAAGTATACGACGCCATTGAAAAGTGTAAAAAAGCCAATATTAAAATCATTATGGTAACCGGCGACCATAAAATAACTGCCAAGGCCATAGGGGAGGAACTGGGGATACTTGGCCCAGCCGATAAAATCATTGACGGTGCAGAATTTGGTGCAATGACCAGAGAGGAACTTGAAAACCAGATTGAAGATATAAGAATATTTGCCAGAGTCTCTCCGGCCAATAAAGTAGATATTGTAGAAGCTCTAAAGAAAAACAGACATATAGTGGCTATGACCGGTGATGGAATAAATGATGCCCCCTCACTGAAAAAAGCCGATATTGGTGTGGCAATGGGCATAGTTGGGACTGACGTAAGTAAAGAATCAAGCGATATGATTTTAACCGATGATAATTTTGCCACTATAGTAAAAGCCGTAAAACAGGGAAGAGTAATATATGATAACCTGAAAAAATTCATACTGTTCCTGCTCTCATGTAATATTTCGGAAGTACTCCTGATGTTTATCTCCATATTAGCAGGTGATTATATATTTTATCTTATGACCGGCCAGAGAGGATTTCTCTATATTCCACTGCTGCCGGTTCAAATTCTCTGGATGAACCTTATAACAGACGGACTGCCTGCCATGGCACTTGGTATAGACCCTCCTGAAAAAGATATTATGAACAGAAAGGCTGTCAAGAAAAAGGAACATATCTTAAGCAGGAGAGGGCTTTACACAATTTTATGGCAGGGTATTATTTTAACTATGGGAGCACTTTTTGTATACTTTGCAGGTCCCATTCTCTTCAGCACCCAAGATCTTTCTTATGACCGGGAGATTTTCCAGACTTCCGTCTTTACCACCCTGGTAATAACACAGCTTCTGCATACTTTTAATTTCAGGTTTGAAGACAAAGGCATCTTCAGGAGAAATATCCTGGAGAATAAATATTTAGACCTTGCCGTCATTGTATCGATACTGCTCCAAATCGGGATAATTTACATACCATGGCTCCAGGGTGTATTTAAAACTGCAAGCCTTGGCTTATACCACTGGATTTTAATTATTGCATGCTCGGTAATAAGCGTTCTTATAATAAACTTCATAAATGAGATTATCTATAAAAGGAGAAAAGCAGGTATTACTCCCAGCAGCAGCAAATAAAATGTTAGTAGTTATTCTTTATGCATCTAATTACTTTATCTTTAAGATCTTCCATATCCCTAGAATAAAAAATAACTTCCTGTCGCACAAGATCTGAAGGTATCTTAGTCCTCCTGCTTGCAATCAGGATAATTTCTTTTTCCAGCCCTAAAGCCAGTCCCAGTTCCAGACCGACATTAAAAGTCGGATTGGTAAGATTTGCCAGAAAGTATTTTGATTCCTGGACAAGTTCGCATATTTTACAAAAAAAATCCTTGGTCCTTACTTCAAGCCTGGCCACCTTATATTTTAATCCTATTTTTTTAAGTACGGGAAACACTGCTTCTTCAACAACTTTTTCCACATTCTTATATTTATAATTATAAGCAATAAATACCTGGCCGGGATTTTCTTTTATTTTTAGACTACAGGCCTTAGACCCTGTAAGATAACATCTCATTTTCAATACAGCTGAGTATTAATAATTAAAATTCCGTTTATCTATTTTAGCTTATTGGCAGTAGATTTGAAATATAAAAAGGATTTTTAATACCAATGCACGTTTTTATTTATAATGCTTAAATTTTATCAAGCTGCTTACTTGATTGATTTTAAAAATCTCATTATAATTTAAAAAATCATATACTAACATTTATATAATACTGGATTATGAGCGAAGTTATAGTACAGGTAGAAAATCTGTTTAGATCTTACGGCAAAATAAAAGCAATTGATGACATTTCGTTTGAGGTTTTCAGGGGAGAAATATTCGGGCTGGTCGGTCCTAACGGAGCCGGCAAAACTACTACTATAGAATGTATCGAGGGCCTAAGAAAATCAGATTCGGGAAATCTAAAGGTTCTGGGGTTGAACCCAGTCACCAGTGGAAGACTTTTAAGGGATTCCATAGGTATACAGCTTCAGGAGTCTGAGCTTCCCGGCAGAATAAAAGTATGGGAAGCCATCGATCTGTTTTCATCTTTTTACAGTAAAACCATAAAATATGATTCTCTTTTAAAAGACCTGGGTCTGGATGACAAGAAAGGCTCCTATTTCAGCAGGCTTTCAGGAGGTCAAAAACAGAGGCTTTTTATCGCACTTTCGCTTATAAACGATCCTGAACTGGTTTTTCTTGATGAACTTACTACCGGTCTGGACCCCCAGGCAAGAAGAGCGACCTGGGAGCTTATAACTTCTGTAAATAATAAAGGAAAGACCATATTTCTTACCACGCACTATATGGAAGAGGCCGAGAGATTGTGCAAAAGGGTGGCAATTATGGACCATGGGAAAATAATCGCCCTGGATACGCCTCAAAATCTGATCAGAAATATAAAAATTGAAAACAAGCTTATGTTCAGCGTAGCCGGAGATTTTCAGTTAGATACATTAAATGTTATTAAGAGTATAAGTAGATACGAAAAATCAGGTGACAAAATAATTATATTCGGTAAGGACAATAAAATGGTCCGGGATACAGTTAATTTTTTAGTCAGGGAGAATATCGATTTTTATGACCTTAGAACCGAGCAGGCAACACTTGAAGACGTATTTCTAACCCTGACCGGCAAGGAAATACGGGGATAGGAGGTAAATTGAGATCATTATTTAGGCTTACAGTAATTCAATCAAAACTATACCTGCGGGAGCCCATGGCAACTTTCTTCACCCTCCTTTATGCTCCCTTGATATTACTTCTGTTTGGATTTATCTATGGAAACGAACCTATTCCTGATTTTGGAGGCAGCGGCTTTATTGATTCCCAACTTCCCGCATATATGAGCCTGATTATTATTACTGTAGGACTTATGAGTGTTCCTATTTCTACTGCCGGGGACAGAGAAAAGGGGGTATTAAAAAGGTATCACTCAACACCAATATCTCCGGCAATCTATCTTTTTGCCAATGTCTTTACCTATTTTATAATGGCTCTTATAGGTGTGACACTGCTTTTTTTAATAGGAAGATTTGTCTATAATGCACAATTTGAAGGAAACATCTTCAGTGTATTTGCAGGCTTTACGATTTCCTCTCTATCTTTTTTCTCATTTGGATATCTGGTTGCAAGCCTATCGCCCACTGCCAGAGTTGCACAGATAACAGGAATGGTTATGGCCTTCCCTATGATGTTTCTCTCCGGAGCAGCCATACCCCTTGAAGTCCTTGGAGATAAAGTGAGTAATATAAGTAAATATCTCCCTCTCACTTATGTGGTACGTTTCATGAAAGGATTATGGGCAGGCAATAGCTGGGGAGACCACTGGCTGGATCTGGCTGTTATTTTGGGCCTTCTGGTAGTGGGGGCGATCATATCAACTGTAACTTTTAAATGGGAATAATTTAATTTATAAAAATAACCAACCATGTCTGCTAAACAAAAAATCGAAAAGTCAATTCTGGAACTTACGGTAGGTGATATAACCAGACAGGATACAGATGCAGTGGTCAATGCTGCAAACAGGCAGCTTGCTCCCGGGGGCGGAGTAGCAGGTGCTATTCATAGAGCAGCCGGGCCGAAGCTGTGGGAAGAATGCAAGACTCTTGGGATTTGCAATACCGGCCAAGCCAAGCTTACCAGAGGGTATAACCTCAGTGCAAAATATGTAATCCATACGGTAGGTCCCGTATACAGCGGTAGCAAAGATGATGCTGAAAAACTTAAAAATTGCTATAGAAACAGCCTGCTTTTAGCTTCCCAAAACAATATTAGCAGCATTTCTTTTCCCTCAATAAGTACCGGGATCTTTGGTTACCCTGTGGAAAAAGCATCTAAAATCGCTCTTAAGACTATTGTCAATTTCTTAAAAGAACACCCGGAAATAAATCTTGTGAGAATGGTCTTATTTACCAGAGGAGATTATGATATTTACCTGTCATCTCTCGAAAAGATTTTAAAAGAATAAAAATATAGATCAAGAACACTTGGAGTAACCGCAGTTCCTGCAGACATAACAGCCGCCTTCGGGTTCCATTATTCCGCTGCATCCCTCCTCTGGACATATCATAACAGACCTGGGACCATTGGTTATGCCGAGATCAAACTTATTGGATCCATTTAAATAAAAATCTATAGTTTTACCCATTGCATCAGGGCAGGAAAGAACATACGTCTCCGAATCCGCAATACAGGTTATGCATCTTATTCCCTCTACCTGCCTCTTTACAGACTCTATATCGATGCCCGATCTAATGGCGATACTTATAAGCCTGCCCACAGCTTCGGTCAAAGCAGTACAGCCTTCCTCTCCGGTATTTATAAATACCTCACAGATTCCGTTTTCATCCGAGTTTACAGTTACATAAAGTTTCCCGCAATTTCCTATTTTATATTTTTTAGTCATGCCGTAGGTAACCTCAGGTCTTTGTCTGGGTTTTAATTTTCTTTCTTCTACTTTATCTTCATATTTCAAATCTTCTTCAGAAGAGCTTTTTACCTTCTTTTCAGTTCCTTCCCCGACAGTAATATTTTTTAACACATCTTTTTTCCCTTTTTTCTTCCCCTCTACCTGAAGCACCTGACTTTCCCTGCTCTTATCCCTGTAGATAGTTATGCCCTTGCATCCCAGTCTGTATGCAAGCATATAAACATCTTCTACATCACCGGCTGTAGCATCATTAGGAAAATTAACCGTCTTGGATACCGCATTGTCCACAAACTTCTGAAAAGCTGCCTGAGTCCTTACATGCCATTTTGGTGATATTTCATGTGCAGTAATAAATATCCTCTTGTACTTTGAGGGAATATCGCTGTTCTCTTTCAGGTTCCCGGTTTCCGCTATTCTCTCCATTAACTCCTTGCTGTAAAAGTCTTCATCAGCTGCAATCTTTTTAAAATATTTATTGACTTCTACAAGCCTGTCATTGTCCATAACATTTTTGACAAAAGATATGGCAAATAGCGGTTCCACCCCGCTTGAGCAATCAGCAATAATACTTAAAGTTCCGGTGGGGGCAATAGTTGTAGTAGTGGCATTCCTTATCTCATAACCATCGGGACCATTATATATACTGCCTTTAAAGTTCGGAAATACACCTTTCTCCCTTGCCAGTCCCCTTGATGCGTCTTTGGATTCATCCTGTATAAAACTCATTATTTTCTGTGCAAGTTCAAGAGCTTCTTCACTGTCATAGGGAATCCCGAGCATTATAAGCAGGTCGGCATATCCCATTACTCCCAGTCCTATCTTTCTGTTCCCGTGAGCCATTTTATTTATTTTGTCCAGCGGATACCTGCTCATATCAATAACATTATCTAAAAACCTCACAGCAATACGGACTATCCTTTTTAACCGGCCGAAATCTACCTTTACCATACCCTCTTCCTCTTTTACCATATGTGCAAGATTAATTGATCCAAGATTGCATGCCTCATATGGAAGGAGGGGCTGTTCGCCGCAGTTTCTGACCACAACCCCATTTGCAATATAAGAATTGCTTATGGGTTCATTAAAATCAAAAACTTCTTTTTTACCTATATATTCTACTCTTTCTACCTTATCTATAAATTTATTGTAGTAATTATCAGAAGATAATTTTTCAAATTTAAATGAATCCAGCAATCTATTCTTTCTTTCCACCAGGAAACCTATCTCATTTTTAAATCTCCTCTTGGACACACCGCCTGATATGAACAGCTCGAAGTAATTATCACTTTTTGCTTTATAGTCTCTGTGTTCCCCGCTTTTAGTGATATAAGAAAAATTTTTAGAGAAAGAATACTTCCTTACCAGAATATTGGATTTGATTCCCAGATTCAGCAGCAGTACCTGGGTGCCCTGAAGTAATTTTTTAGAAGAGGAGCTCACTTTTATAGTCCCGTCCGTATCATCAACATTGCCGTCTGCGCTAAAAACTCCCCTTAAAAATCCAATTACAGCTTCTTTGGGAGCACCTAATAAACTTGCAGGGACTTCCTTATAGCGTGAGGTATGTACTTTTACTCCTAATTCTTTAAAGAACTCAATAAATCCCTTTGAATGATAAGAAAGGTGGATTACCCCGTTATCTCTTATTATTTCCTTTATATCACAGTTATACCACTCGCTTATTATTCTGTTAAAATATGAAGCAACTTTCTTATCTTTGTGCCCGAAAGTAAATCCGGCCCTGTCTTCTCTTAGCCATCCATCACCGATTAACCAGCCTAAAACCTCTCCCAATTCACCGGACCAGCATTCAGGGAGACTTAAAGTCTTTCTTTTCGTAAAATTGTTCAATTTTTTTACTTTTCCATTATTAAATATTTTCTTTTGTAGAGTAAATTTGCCCAGGGATTGAATTAATACTTCATCGCCTTTTTCAAGTTCTCCCAGTCTCTTGTATCCACTTTCAGTCAGCACTTTGTGATCTGCTGTAGCTTCAAGACTGTAACCTGAATAAGTAGTCAATCTGTAGGTCTCTTTCTTTCCTCTTTCCCAGGACCTTATATTCCCACTGCTTAAAATATCCAGATTTTTATCTGCAAACTGGCCTAATAACTTGTATTCCAGTGCTCTTTTGTCAAAAATTATTTTTACATTCTCGCCAGCTTTAACTTTTTTATGCAGCTCTTCAGCTCTAATAAACCCATTGTCAGTAGAAATCAGAGTCTGGCCTGAAACACATGGATTAGTACTCTCGATCTGCCCCAGGTCAGGAGTGGGATTATCTTTATTTAATCTGTCTAAAAATATGATGCCGGGGTCACCATTCTTCCATGCATGTTCCACAATTTTTCCGAATACCTCTCGCGCTTTGTACTTATCCACTACCTCTTTAGTCCGGGGGTTTATAATTTCATACTCATCATCATTTTCCACCGCTTTCATAAATGTTTCGGTAATTCCCACAGAAATATTAAAATTGGTCAATTTTTTATTATTGTCCTTTGAGGTAATGAAATCCAGAATATCAGGATGGTCCACCCTCAGTATCCCCATATTCGCGCCTCTTCTGGTCCCGCCCTGCTTTATGGTATCAGTAGCAGCATTAAAAACAGTCATAAAAGATATCGGCCCGCTTGAAACCCCTTTTGTGGAAAGAACCACATCGTTTTTAGGCCTTATATTAGAGAATGAATAACCGACACCGCCGCCTGATTTCTGGATCAGCGCAGTTTCCTTCAGTGCTTCAAAAATAGCGTTCATGGAATCCCCTACAGGAAGAACAAAGCAGGCAGCCAGCTGCTGAAGTTCTTTTCCGGCATTCATAAGTGTTGGGGAATTTGGAAGAAAGTCAAGATCTGCCATGATATCAAAAAATTGCTTCTCCAGATCTTTTATTTCCTGTTCTGTCTTTCCATATTTCTCTTCTGCAGATGCTATATTTCTTGCCACTCTTATAAACATATCCAGCGGTTTTTCTAAAAGGACTCCTTCTTCATCCCTTTTTAAATACCTTCTCTCCAGTACCCTTATGGCATTTTCAGACAGGTCGATTTTTTTATTGAGGTAATAATCATTCAGACTCTTTTTATTTGATTCCTTAATCTCTTTCATTAATTAATACCTCCAGTTCATTTAATTAATATTCTAAAACCTTGCCAGTCCTCCTGCAAATGTTTTTTATCCTGATACCATTTCCTACAGAGGGGACAAAAAGCCTCAATAAAGTAAATTGCATCATTTTTACCTTTATAAGAATAATATTACACCAGGAGACCTATATTAACTCACTATATTGTATATTTAATATATTAGTACACTATATGTTGTATGTCAATAAAAACCCTTTTTTACTTAAAATTATTGGTATTCTCACCATCCAAATCACAATTCTGATAAAAAAATCATTCATCCTGCAGTTTCTCACATTTATATATTCAATATATAATTTCTTTAATTATAAATACAATATAAGAGTCATTTCTGGTATAATAGCTTACCTGATATCGGAATGGTTTTATAAATTTTATAAATAAATTAATCTTTAAGGAAGTATTATGAGCTCAGTTGTTAAAAAGAGAAAAAGAAAAATGAGGAAAAAGAAGCATAAGAAAATGCTTAAAAAAACAAGATGGCAAAGAAGAAATAAATGATAAGAAATAAAAATATCAGTAAAGCGGAAATGCTAAAGCCGGCCAGGGCTTCGAATTATAATAAAACAGAAAATACAATCAATAGATTTTATATTTCATTATATTTTATATAAAGCTTTTTTCTGAATACAGCCTTTTAGGAACTCGTGTCTGTCTTTTTTATCAATGGAATTAACTTACTTTCAAGGGACTTTTCATCTTCCTCAAGGATATCTCTAAATAAAAACCAGTTTTCAATATGATCAACAGAACCCTCTGGCGGTATTTTCCCTAAACCGCCTAATGTCTCAAGCTCCAGTATACTTTTATCAGTATAAACTTCTGTATTTACTCCAAAATCAGGATACTTCAATTTTGAATCGTAATCATACCTTTTTATAAAAATCCTGCCATCAAGGTAATATGTCATCCAGCCAAGTGTATTTAGAACACCAATTTTCTGGCAGGTTTTTGATTCCGGGTCATGTTTCAACTGTATGAACTTATTACCCCAGATCCATCTGGGATCTTTCATTTCCGTATAACTCCAAAGGACGAGAGGTCTTACCGGAAGAATATTTTCCTCCCATGACTGGTACGGCTCATGGGGTATTACAGCCCTTCCTCCCTGTGCCATCACAGAAAGAGCCCATGGCGCAACTTCTATTTCCCATAGGTTATAGTTTATCAGCCTGTGCAGCACTCTGACGCCATTTCTGCCTGATACTAAATTTATTTCTATTTCCTTTTGAACACCGGTCGTTTCCTCAATGTTCTGGGTAAGTTTGAGAGTCTCTCCATTCCATATATAGTTTACAGGATTGTTATCAGGATAATATGTACGGGATCTAACTTCAGGCGAATGCCAAAACCTATGACCTCCATATGACATCCACTCATCTCCCCCCGTTTTTCCCTGTTGCTCCTTTACCTCTCCGAAAATATTCTTATCACCCACAAACCCAAAACGAACAATCCTTGGTCCTACATCAGTTGTAACTACTACTTCGACTTCTCCATCAGTCATACATATACAGTTCTCCCATCCCCCAAAATTAAATTTTTCCCGAATCTCCATTTAATAACCTCCATAGATTTAAAGTCTGATTTATAAAATAAAATATATCACATCACTATCCATCTCTTAACATTAACGCTTTCTCTACAGTATAATAATTATTAAACGCATTCCAGCATAAGAATCCTTTTATTCCCATATCCTCCGCTGCCCTGATCTGCTCAAGGATTTCTACGTCAGTGTACCTTACACCAAGGCTGAACGCTTGTATCCAGGGAATTACCTTACAATTTGTATTATTTATTCTGGAAATGCCCTTTTCAAGAGTATATTTTACCACTTCATATGGATATTCATCAGGAACCCTGTAACCAAGGAAATTTGCATTATAATGAGAAGGATAGGTCATGGGATATATATAATCCAGGTAAGGTGTCATTTCTTCAATAAGTTGCCCTACTCCCTGGTCATCCTCTGCTATAAAAGTCCATCCAAAAACGTCCGCAGAGATTTTTATATCATAACCTTCTGTTTCCTCTCTAACCTTTTTTAAAAAATTTGTTATAGCCCATACCTTAGAATTATCACCCGTATTATGTGTGTAATCAGCATAGCATATATTTCCCCTCGCTGGTGCTCTAATATAATCGAACTGGATCTCCTTTACTCCTTTTTCTGCAAGCTCTTTTATAATTTCTATATGATAATTCCACACCTCTTCACTGTAAATATCAGGCCAGTATGAACCTTCTGAATAAAGCGGCATTCCTGTTCTTGAATCTTTAATTGCCAGATCCGGTCTGGCCTTCGGGAGTATATTGTCTTTAAAAACAACCATTCTTGCTATGCTATTGATTTTTCTACTCCGCATTTCGTCCAGCAGTATTTCTATTCCACAGTAATTCTTATCTGCTCCGATTTCTTTTGCAAAATCAACATCAGTATCATAGTCAATATACCCCCAATCATCCTTGACATCAAATACAATACTGTTCAATTCAGTCTCATCTACTAACCTGTATATCTCATTTCTTTTTTCAATATTACCTGTATTATATCCGGTCAGATATAATGCTTTCTGCGTACCCGGCACTATCTTCAAATAGTCTCTTGGGCCATCGCCTAAAGAGCCTTTTTGAATATATGCTTCCAATATATTCAGAGGGCCCATAAAAAAAATGCATATCACCGATATGACAAGTATTGCCGCTGCAATTATCGTTTTTCTCTGCATATTTCCTTTATTTCATATCTAAAAATATTTAATGAGTAAAATCTCTAACTATTTTTAATTATATTTGTTTATTTATAAAATTACTAATATCCTTATAATTAATTATCGGAGTATAATAGATATATTATAATTAAATGGGAGCATTAAAATGAAAAAACCTACGGCAATAATAATTCCCATAAGGGGCGTCATTCTTTCCGGAGAATCATCTTCGCTGGGGCCGCTGCCGCTTCTTCCCTTTACCGGAGGAGGTGTCACACGCTCCGACGATATTGTCAAATACATTCAGCAGGCCGTAGGGGATAGAAGAGTCAAGGCATTTATTTTTGAAATCGATTCTCCAGGAGGGACACCTTATGCAAGTAAAGAGATAGCCGATGCTATAAAGAAAGTAAAAAAGCCGACTGTTGCCCAGATACGCGAACATGGTACTTCAGGAGCCTACTGGATTGCATCCGCCTGTAAAAAAATAGTAGCTGATCCGCTCAGCAGTATCGGCGGAATTGGTACAAGAGCAGACAGGATCGATCTCTCCGAACTTGCCAAAAAAATCGGCATCAGAATCGATTCCTTTGTAAAAGGGGAATATAAAGGAGTTGGTTCTCCTTATTCCGGGCTTTCAGAAAAGGAAAAGAAATTTATAGATGAACATATTGAAACCTTCAACGAATATTTTGTCGATGAAGTAAAAAGAAACAGGAACATAAAAGATGATAAGATCTTACAGGATATTACATCAGGAAAATCATACCTCGGTAAAGCCGCACTGAATCTTGGATTGATAGACTATCTGGGAGGAAGAGAAAAAGCACTTCAGGTTGCATCTACTCTTACAGGTATCAAACTATATTCAACCTGTTTAAAAGATTCCACCCAAAGACCCGGCCTGATGCTGAGGATTCTAAAGAAACTGTTCTAAATCGCCTTTTTTATTTTCCTGTCCGCCCTTGAAGAACCCGATTTTTAGAAATTTTATCTTATACCATATAATATATTAAAGTTATATCAAATCAATAAAAAAAATGAGCACAGTCAATATAAGCTAAAAAATTTAAAAATGGCAGATATTATAAATATTATCCCTTTAAGTAATATAGATGAAAATATACTTGAATTTCTTCAGGACAATTTAGAAAAAATTTTCAAAAGAGAAACACGTGTATTATATAGAATAAGTGTACCGGAGAATTCATTTGATCAGAATAGAAACCAGTATAATTCAGAGAGGATTCTAAATTACTTAATCAAAAAGCTCTCTTTAAAAAATATTCAGGACATAAATCTGGCAATACTCAATCTTGATATATTTGTTTCCCAATTGAACTTTGTATTCGGACTTGCATCAGATTTTCCAAGAATATGTTTGATATCTACCGCAAGGCTGAATCCCCTTTTCTACACTCGCTCCATAAGCAGTTCCGCGGAGAAAAACCGGACACTTTACCTGGCAAAAGAAGATAAAAAAATATTTAATGAAAGGATATTAAAAGAAGCTGTACATGAAATAGGTCATACTCTGGGACTCGAGCATTGTTCCGATTATAAATGCGTTATGTATTTTTCAAACACCCTGATGGATACAGATAAAAAGAATTATAATTTTTGCCCGAATTGTTTAAACATTCTAAAGAAAATAGTCCCTTTAATTTAATCGTTTTTCAAATTCAATTTCATCTCTGATTGGAATCCCAAAATTCCCTATTTCTGGTATAGAAGGTTTTAATCTTCTGGAGATATTTACAGCTTCCGGATATATCTTTACCAATCTGAAACCCCTTTTTTGATAAAACTTGATTGCATCTATATTGTCATTGGTAGTTATAAGCCAGATCCTTTTTATTTTAACCTCTTTGGCAAATTCTATGGCCTTATTTATTAGAGCAGTACCTATTCCCCTTTTTTTCAGTAAACTATCCAAGCTTACTATCTCAAGATCCCCTCTGCCAATCTTATAGGTAATTAAACCTTCTCTTTTTCCACCAATTTCCGCAATAAAACCATCCAATTCATAGCAATAGTATATTTCTCCCCTGCTTATTACAAAATCGCTTCCCCAGCGAGTTTTAAATATTCCTTTAATCCAGAGTTTATCTTTTTTCTCAATTTCTCTAATTTTAACTTCCACCGCATTTTACCTATTTGCATAAATTGTACTTTTTATAGAAATCATTTATAACTTTAATAAGGTCTCCGTCCAGTATTTTAAGAATACCCTCCTTTATTTTCACTGGCAGACTGCCATAAAAGGCCTCTGCAATCCCACCAGCTATAGAGGCTATTGTATCACTATCACCGCCGATGGAAATCGCCTTTCTGACTGCATCTTCAAAATCCTTTGACTCTAAAAAGGCTGTTATTGCCTGCGGGACACTTCCCCGGCAGGAACTGTCAAATTTATACCATTTTCTAATACTTTCAATTGACTTACTTAGATCATATCCAAATTTCTTTTCAATATAACCAGCAATCTTATCCTTGTCTTTACCCCTTCCGGCCAGAAAAACCGCAGCGGCTACTGCCTGTGCTCCTTTAATTCCTTCAGGATGATTATGTGAGACTTCGGCACTTTTTTCTGCAAGTTTTAAGACCTCATTAATACTGGTGCAGGCAAAGCCAACCGGGCTTACCCTCATTGCAGAACCATTTCCCCAGCTATTATAAGGTTTGCTATCCTGTGATCCTGCCCACATGCTGAACCGCAGACCGTATCCCCGGCCTGGATATTTCAGGTAATATTTCCTGTAAAATTTTTCAAAGCTCCCTTTATGCAGTATGCAGTCTGCAGTAGCCAGAGTCATGACTGTATCATCTGTAAAATTACTGTTTGACGTGAATAATGGAAATTGGCAGCGCTTTACATTTTTACCCTCAAATGGAGAACCGATTATATCTCCTGCAATGGCACCCAGCATTATTACATCATCCCCAGTCCCTATTTGATTTTATTTTTACCTACCAGCCATAATACCATACCACTTTGTATTTTTATATTTCGGAGCAGTTATGACCTTGCTGTAAAAAGACAGGGGACCAATTAATTGGTCCCCTAAAAATACAAAACCTCTAAAAAAGAATAGAATTAAAATTACTTCTTCTTCTTGTCCATTTCTTCCATTACTTCTTCTATCTTCTTTTTCTCCCAGCTGGCTCCGGTAAATTTACCGAATACAAAGACTCCCATAGCATGCCAGAAAAGACCGATTCCCCAGAAAACAGAAACCCAGTAAAACCACAATGTGAAAGGGCTTGTAACAAGGTTAATAGCAAGCAATACTACATTCACGCCTACATAAGAAAAAAGGTGGCCGTAAAAACCCTTGATCTCGTCAACCCTTTTTTTTGCTATCTTGTATTTTTCCTCATCCGTTTTTGCATCACTCATTATTTTATCCTCCTTTAGCTTTAATGAATTTTTATAATTTAACTCCGTCTCCGGAGGGATTTGATACCCATATCCTAAACTTTTTTTTGCAAGTGGATGATTGAATCTCTTCCATAGAATAGCTCCTACTATAGTTCCAATCGGGAAAAATAATACCATAGTCACAACTAAAACCGCTCTCCCTAATGTTACTGCAAAAGCCCTCCTTTGATAAATACCAATTAATTCTATTATGTATAGTGCTGGAACAATCAAAGAATATATCATTCTAAAAGGAAAACTAGTTATATCTCTTACTATATCTATTGCTGCATTAATAGTAAATGGATTACTCAAATAGTTTCTAATAAAACCTATAGGACCAAGTCCAAAAAGGACTGCAGTTCCAGTTAAAATAGTCATTACCCAACATAGTATCAATACACCTTCCAGCTGCTTTTTTCCTTCTTTTAATTCCTCTTTAGTAATCTCCGCCATCAACATTCCTTTCTTATATCTGTTTTTTAATTGTTTATTTCTATACTAATTGAGAAGTCCCTGCAGACTTTTATGCCGAAATAATCCCTCCTAATCAATGCTCTTGATTTTACCTAACCCTGAGATGTCCTGTCTTACACGCGGACTTCCTACATAATAAACATTTCCCACGCCGCTGATATCAATATCAAGCTCCTCGGTAACGTTTACAGTAGCACTACCGGCTCCTGAAACTTTGATATCACAGTCCTTACTCTCAAGATTTTCAGCATTATATCTTCCCACTCCGCTTATATCAACATTCTGACTTTCGACTTTACCGCTTAAGGTCAGATCACCCGCTCCTGATGAGGTAATTACAAGCTCATCTGCATCAATATCGAAATCAATATCTCCTGCACCACTAAGCTCAAAGTCCAACTTATCGGTCTTGAGACTCTCACAGTCAATCTTTCCTGCTCCACTCAATGATATCTTATTAATATCAACTACATTTAGATAAAATTTTGTATTTGATGCCGGCATTACATTATAACCCCACTTATAACCGATAGTCAGCCTGTCACCAAAGACATTTGTTTCAATCAATGGAAGTATATTGTCGTCGGCTTCCACCAGCAGCGATTCTTCTTCTCCCTGGGTTATAATTAGATTTCCCATTCCTGTAAAGCTTACCTCATCGAAACCTGATACATCTCTTTCTTCCTTTTCTATATTTCCTGAACCCCTTACCAATCCCACTGTCCATTTACAGGAGACAGCAAATACAGTAAGGATAACCATCATAGCAATCGCCTGAATTATCATAATTACTCTTACGGTCTTTTTTCTTTTATTAATTCTGTTCATAATTACTCCTTTTATAACTATTTTCTGATTATATTAAACCTGCTAATAATCTACATTAATATCACCGGAAGTTGTACTTACAACAATCTCTTTCC
The DNA here is from genome assembly GCA_964578625.1 of uncultured Actinomycetota bacterium. Classification (GTDB taxonomy): domain Bacteria; phylum Actinomycetota; class Humimicrobiia; order Humimicrobiales; family Humimicrobiaceae; genus CAZBSE01. Next base: position 41,264 of record CAZODQ010000007.1, on the reverse strand, counting down.
CATTGCTTCCTACTGTACCTTCCAGATTCCTCCTGCTTGAGGAAGTGATTTTGATGGGAAACTTGTTGTCGATATCGCCTGACACAGTGTTTATCTTTAGATAAAATCCGGCATCTTCCGAAAGACCTATCCCGACATCACCGGATGTAGTTCTAATATTCATATCGCTTGGATCTTCCTGTTCTATATGCATATCACCAGATACAGTAACCGCTTCAATATTATCATTTTGACTTCCATCCTCCAGTACTAAATCACCTGACACAGTATGGATATTTATATCACCTGTATAATCCTTTATATTAACATCCCCGGAAGTAGTATCAAACTTTATATCCTCTGCAAATAGAGATTCTCCCTTAAAATCTCCAGACACACCATTACAATCAATCTCATTGACCTTCAAATCACTAATATTTATATCTGATGACACCGTATCTACCTTTAAAACTTCTATAGAGTCTTCTGGTATATATACATCCAGTTTGGTCCTCCATATGTTAATTCCAATAAAAACCTTCCGTTGCTGAATTATCTCTATTCGCAGTTCGTCGCCTGATTCATAGGCAACCAGAGACGGTATATCCCTGTTTCTGTTTGTAGAGACTTCTCCTGAGAGACGTACTCTTATCTCCTCATCCGCTGAAGGTATAATATTGATATCCGAACTTTTTATGTCTATATAGATCTTATTTATATTTTCAGCATTAAAAGTCTTGGACTCATCTATTTGTTCCAGCGCTATTGAAAAATTTCCGGTTACCATCAAAATAATACCAGCGCAGATAAAAGATACCGCCATTATAACAGCAACCCATATTACAAACCTTGCAGCATTGAACTTCATTTTTTTACTCCTTTCCAGTTATAATTCTTAAATTAAATTTTATATATCTTAAAAACAACCTATACAGCAACTTTGCCAGATATATATCTCCTACAAAAAACAGTATACCCACACAGGTAACTCCTATTGAACTAAATATAGCTACCGCCGGATTAATTGAAATTGAAACATATTGTGGAAACAGCGGCCCGAAAATCGAAGCAAAAAATACGGTTATCCCTGACGCGGTAAGGGCAATCGCACAGGCAAATAAAGCTATAAATACACCGACTATGGCAATAAATGGGCCCAGTATAAATATAAGATTGAAAAATCCCAGCCCCAGGGTAGCAAAAACCGCTCTTGTTATATTTGCTGGTGAGGTCGTTTTTTCCGCCTGGCTTACAAGTATGCTTGCCTTAAACTGATTGGCTAATACCCTCGGATCACCAAGGGAATCAGCGATATCTTCTTCAGTTCTTCCCGCTGCCATCCCTTCTTTAAAATGTTCTTCAAAATCATTTATAACATCCTGCCTTTCCTCTCCGGTAATCCCTCTTAAACATGATGACAATTTATTAATAAAATCTTTTTTATTCATTCTTTACACCATCCTTTAAAAAGCCATTTACTTTTTTAACAAAGGTCAGCCACTCCTCCTTTAGCTCCCGCTGCATTTTTTTTCCGGATCCAGTCAGCTGGTAGTACTTCCTCGGAGCTCCTTCCTTTGATTCTTCAAGATAAGTGGTAACATAACCATCATTTTTAAGGCGTCTTAACAGCGGGTAAATCGTCCCTTCTGAAATTAAGATGTTTTTAGAGATTTCATTTACAAGCTCATAACCATATCGGTTTTTATTGGCAAGAAGCGTCAGGGTACATAGTTCCAGCACCCCTTTCTTAAACTGTATATTCATATTATCACTTCCTCTCTATGAATTTAGGACTGTAGTTTAGCACAAGGTATCTTACATTGCAAGGTATTTATGAAAATATTTTATCTTTTTTAATTTTATATTAAACTATACTCTGTAGTTCTTAGTTATTCCATTTTCTCTGTTAGATGTGTATTATATTCTCTAACAATAACTTAAAAAGATCCTTGCTTTAAAAATTATGAATCTTACAGAAAAGGAAGCTTTAAAATACCTGCATCGCTGCTATACTGCAGTTGATGGACTATGGTTTTTAAAGGTTGAAGAAAAATACGGATTTAATACTGCCCTAAATATAGATGAGGAAGTATGGAAGGTTATGCCTAAAATACAGGCCCGTTTTCTAAAAAATAAATTAAAAAAGGACCAAGGTCTGGAAGCTCTTCTTGAATGCTTTTCTGCCAAATTAAAGTTAGATGGTTTTAAATTTAAAACAGAAAAGACCAATGATAAATTGAAAATAATAATAAGCAGCTGCCCCTGGCATAATATAATGATCAAATCCAACAGGACCGGCCTCTCTGAAAAAATAGGCAGCAGGATATGTACTGCAGAATACAGCGTTTGGGCGGAAGAATTTGGAGAAAATATAAGTTTTAAACTAAAAGATAAAATTTGTAGAGGTTCTTCTTTCTGTATCCTGGTGTTTAATAAGGATTGACAACTGCCAGGACCTTTATGACTTTGGTATTATAAGAAATAAATCAGTTTTCAATTCTTACAGCCCTCCATCCCCTGTAATCCTGACTGGTTATCTTAGAAATATTCCTGACCTCTCCGGAGTAGGTAATGTCATACGAATGTGTTTCATCAATACAGGTAGAGGTCCAATAATATATGACTATTTTGTCAGGAGCCCAAAGCGGCCCATCCTTGTCAGGAGTCTCGCTGTAATAAGCCTTGCCTTCACCATCATCAAAGTATCCTCTGCAATTTTCACCTCTGTATATGGAAAGCCTCACGTACTCTTCTACTGTTGGAAGCCTCCAGCAATCCTGTATCTCAGCCGATAGCTGGTCTCCCTCACAGTTTATATAACGAAACATATTATACTGATCAAAATCTTCCTGAGTTGCATAATAGATAGAATCTTCGCTTCCGTTATAGCCCGGACCGTATCTTTTTCCCTCAAAACCCACTGGTTCCATCCCAAAAAGAGCGATCTCATTCCATGAAAATGCCCTGTATTGTTTACCCATAAATTCTATTGGATTTTCATTTGAATAATGCCAGCCGGGTCCATCCCCTGCCATTGCCAGTACAATTTTATTGCCCTCTATTGTCACCTCATCAAAATTCTCAAGAGGCAGCCTCCCTAAGTTCCTTATTGCAAGCGGTGTACCTACATAGACAATCAGTATAAAGGAAATACTAACGGCTGCCGTCATTTTCCAGCGGTTTTTAAACACTATTTTTTTATATTCCCTGTACTTCCGTCTTTTCTTTAAAACATAATCAATTATAAAAAGCAAACCTGGAATAATAACCACAGTAGAAGCCATCCAGAAAGATGGCAGCAGATTTACATGCTGCCAATGTGATCGAATAAGCGTCGCCATAAGGTAAAATATTCCAACAGATAAAACCAATATTCCGCCCGCTAAAGGCAGATATACGCATAAAACCATAGTCCCTATCAGGACCAGAAAAGGAATAAAATAAAATATGATCTGGGTATATGGCGGGTACCATCCCTCATGGAAGACCTCCCCTACCCCCCAGTAAGCCCACAGCAGCGTAGCTATCAGTAAGAACAGGTAGGCCGTACTTCCAGGAATAAGAAACAAATTTCTATTGCCTTTTACTCCCATTGCCTTCCTTTTAATTATATCTCCAATCACATAAAATAGTAAAACATAGACACCGGCCTGACTATTAATTCTAAAATGATATAATATCAATTGAACATATCTTACTTTAAGACACTAATGACTGTAAAAATTAAAAACAAAAACCTTTTAAAAACTTTTATTTTAATTATCGCAGCTGCCTTTCTGGTAAACTTCAGTCTAATCGGTTGTGAAAGTACTGTAGAAAATGATAGTGAAATAGACAGATATTCCGAACTCAGAAACAGTATGGTCGACAATCAGATCATTGCCAGAGGTATAACAGATATAAAAGTCATAAAAGCTATGAGGAAAGTCCCCCGCCACGAGTTTGTAGACAAAAGCCTCATGGACTATGCCTATGCAGATCAACCCCTTCCCATAGGAATGGGCCAGACAATATCCCAGCCCTACATTGTAGCTCTTATGACTGAAAGCTTAGATATTACTGGTAGTGAAAGAGTCCTGGAAATCGGTACAGGTTCCGGTTACCAAGCAGCCGTACTTTCCGAAATAGTAGATGAGGTATATACAGTAGAAATAATCACAGTTCTCCATCAGGAATCAAATATAGCACTGTCAAACTACTCTAATGTAAAAACCAGCAACCACGACGGCTATTACGGCTGGGAGCAGTATGCACCCTTTGACAGGATTATTGTTACCGCTGCTCCGGACCATATTCCCCAGCCCCTTGTAGAACAACTTGCAGATGGTGGAATTATGGTAATCCCGGTTGGCCCTCCTGGATGGAATCAGGCTCTTTGGAAAGTGGAAAAAAAGAACGGAGAGGTAATAACTACAAAAATTACCGATTATATAGCATTTGTACCCCTAACTAGGGAGATAAAATAGGTTCAAATTAAGATATCTTTCTAGTAAAAGTCTTTAAAGCTATTTTTTCCTTTTTATTTAATTTTTCGTAATGCTCCGAATTAATTATATTTCTGATCCGGAGTTCCAGTTCATCAACAGGTATATCGATAAAATCAATAATTCTATCGATGTCCATATCAAATTCCAGCCTGGGTATATAATCTCCTTTTTGAAATATATACTTCTGCTGAAGGTTGGATGTTATAAATGATAAAAATCCTCTATGGCTTTTAATATAATTGTTCAGGAATTCTTTAGCCTGGTTTTTATTTTCCAGCTCAGCCCAGTTGTATACTATTGAATGCAGTTTTGGATTCTTATCGATATTTTCACTTTTCACCCAATTTCTGATTTTCCTGACCACGGTATCTTCTAAAGACATGACTTTAAAGCCGTCTATTAAAAATTTTTTCTTCTTGTTTTCATCGATTAGTTTAAGTATTAAAACCGTTGAAACGTACAGGCTCTCAGCTTCATTGATCGCATGTTCAAGTATATTATACCTTTCATCTCCATCATCTATTTTAAATAAAAGGCTGATGCATAAATAAACTATTTCGTTGTAGGTATCATTATAAGTGTCTTCAACTTTAAAATTATCTGCAATATTCAATAAGCTTTTTACAACAATGCTAATATTTTTATTGGGGATATCTAAAATCCTATCCCTTAAACTTTCAATGGCTACCCGGATTTTACCTCTATCGTTAATTGAAAGCAGCATGGAACTAAATTTTTTCTCAAATTCACTTGCTTCAATAAGCCTGTCTATTTCAGCATGATTAATTTCATATTCCGGAACAGACAGTCTGAAATGTGTATCAAAAAAGTTCGGGCTGCATATCCTTCTTTCCTTCAACAGCTCGGAAGGTTTATTTATACTTATCGTCTGATGGAAATCAAGAACATTCTGCATTCTCGGAAACAGGTAGCACAGCAATCTCTTAATATGTTCCCTGTCTTTTTTAGGAACTAACTCCAGTATTTCCTCTACAGCTTCGCTGTCCTGGTATCTTACTTCGTCACCTTCATTTAAATAAGTTCCCGTAAAAAAATCCTTGTTATCCTTGATTTTAAGATATACTCCCGGTATAAATACCTGCAGACATGTTATAGCAATAAAATCAATAGGATTTACCTCTTTGTATATATATGGTAAACCGATTTTTAGTGTATTTACGTATCTGATAACATCTCTTATGGTATAAAAGAAGTTCTGTATACTGCCGTGGTAGACATTATACCAATACTCCTGATTCCAGGTATCTTTTGGTACATCATTTAAAATCTCATTCAGCTGGAACTGTAATATTGCTAAAACCTTCTCCCTTGGTATCGAAGGTATTTCAAACGGAACCTGTATAATCTTTTCAAGGTATTCTTCACCATTTTTTAATAGACTATCACAAAGTGCTTTGGAAACTATACTTCTATCAAATGCCACTAAATATATAACATTGGGCAGGTTACCAAATGCTTTGATCAGTTGAAAAATTTGTTTTATTCCGACTGCATTCAACCTGTCGATGTCATCAATAATAATGACTATCTTGTTTTTTATTTCCCGGAAGTACTTGGACAGCTTTTCTTTTTTATAATCAATACTTCTTTTATCACGCTTTTTAAGCTTAAGAGAAACGGGCTTTCCCATGGAACTTACTGAAACCTGAAAGGGAACAAACGATTCGGAATATTTTAAAACTTTATCACTGAGTTTCTGTAATTTCTTCTGTCTTTTAATTTTTAACTCTGACGCAAGATTGTAGAAAAACTGCGCCAGTACCGCATTTTGATCAGGGTAATTCTAGGGATTGAATTTGACAATAATAGGCTTTGTAATCTTATTATACGGTCTTGAGCTCTTAAATAAAAACTCAATAATCATATTCAGCATTGAACTTTTCCCGGAACCCCAGGAACCCAGGAGTCCTATTACAATGCATTCTTCTGATTTGTAAGATAAAACAGCTTTGGCCAGATATTTGCAGAAATCCGCTCTATCCAGTTTATCCTGCAAACTGTTAGATATTGGTTGGTCACCCAATAGCATATTACCGTCACTTTACAGATAATTGTTTAATTGAAATGTAGATTTCTATGATCATTTTTATTCTACCAGTTTTAGAAATAACAATAAATACAAAATTTTAATTGTAATAGGCTTCCAATAATGTATAATCTATCAAAAAATAAGCATTGGGGTGTTAAAAACTAAAACACTAAAATCTTAATTATTAATAATATATTATAAAATATTCCTTTGTCACACATAATAGAAGTAAGTGGCCTTAAAAAAAATTATGGAAAAGTCAGAGCTGTAAAAGGTATAGATTTCCATGTAAATGAGGGGGAGTTATTTGCATTCTTGGGCCCAAATGGTGCTGGTAAAACTACCACCATTGATATCATCTGTACACTGCTAAAGCCTGATGGCGGGACTGTAAAAGTCAACGGCCATATACTTGGTAAACAAGACAACGAAATCCGAAAAGATATCGGAGTGGTATTCCAGGACAGTGTCCTGGACGACATTCTGACCGTAAAAGAGAATCTCTATACCCGCGGAAGCTTTTATGGTATGCCAAGTAGAGATCTTTCAACTGCAGTTGAAAAAGCAGCAGGAGCTGCAGATGTAAAAAGCTTTTATAACCGCCGCTACGGCAGGATTTCAGGCGGCCAGAGGCGCAGGGCTGATATAGCAAGAGCACTGGTCAATACACCTAAAATCCTTTTTTTAGACGAACCTACTACAGGGCTTGACCCCCAGACGCGAAAAAGTGTCTGGGAGACAATCCGGAACCTGCAAAAGGGTAAAAGAATGACAGTATTTCTCACGACTCACTATATGGAGGAAGCTGCTAAAGCAGACTATGTTGCCATAATTGATAACGGATTGATTTCCGCCAAAGGTACTCCTTCAGAGCTTCGTGCAAAATACAGTACGGATACCCTGAGATTGGTGCCAAAAAACAGCTACGAACTTACTGCCTTCTTAAAGAAGCAAAATATCAGATTTAAAATATCCGGCGGGGCCTTCCTTATCAATATTTCAAAAACCCTTGATGCACTGCCGCTGGTAAATAAAGCAGAAAGCCTCATAAAGGGTTTTGAGGTTTTAAACGGCAGTATGGACGATGCTTTTGTAAAAATCACCGGACACACTATGAGGGAGGATGCAAATTAAATGACAGTAATTATCAATTTAATCAAACGCAACCTCAAACTTTTTTTCCGTGACAAGGTTTCTGTATTTTTCTCACTTCTCTCAGTATTTATAATAATCGGGCTTTATGTACTGTTTCTCGGAAATATGATGGTTGGTGACCTTGAAGATCTTTTAGGAAGCAATGCCCGTTTCACCATCGATACCTGGGTCATGGCAGGAATCTTGTCAGTTGTATCATTGACTACAACTATGGGTGCTTTCCATACCATGATAGAGGATAAAATGAAGAAAATATCAAAGGATTTTCTTTCGGCTCCGCTAAAACGCAGCCAGATCGTAGGAGGATATGTCATTAGTTCCTATATAATCGGTGTTATTATGAGCATTGCGGCTTTGGTTCTTGCTGAAATATATATTATAGCAAACGGCGGAAAGTTACTTGAAATAACTGCGCTGGTAAAATTATTGGGAGTAATGCTGCTCTCTGTCTTTACCGGTTCTGCGATTGTTTTTTTCATTGTCTCATTTTTTAAAAGCAGCGCTGCTTTTTCTACCACAAGTACCATAATCGGAACGCTTATAGGTTTTCTAACCGGGATTTATATTCCAATCGGATCACTTCCACCTGCCATACAAACTGTCATAAAAGTATTCCCTATAAGTCATGCGGCATCGCTATACCGCCAGATCATGATGGAAGCTCCTATGTCTAAATCTTTTGCAAACGCACCCGCAGAAGTAATTTCCGGTTTCAAGGAGTCTATGGGTGTAATTTTTTCATTTGGCGGCAAGGAACTGTCCCCGCTTGTCAATATACTTGTTCTTGTTGCCACGGGTATCATTTTTCTTATATTATCCATAGTCACTATTTCTATTAAGAAAAAACAATAGTGTTATTTTTAACCTTTAAACTATATACTGCCTGAAACTAACACATGCTTTTTTAATCAAAAATATTTATATACTGCCAGAGCTATTAAATAGATTGCAGCAGCTATACCAATTACTACGGAAAACCCGAATTGAATAGAAATCATCATTGCTGCAATGGAACCCACTACAGAAGTACAGCCATTTATAGCCCATAACCATGGGATAGTCTCTTCCCTTTTTTTTCTGACCTTAGCTATAGCTGAAGGAAATGGTATCCCCATCATAAAACCCAGAGGGATTATTATAAGTATTGAATATAGAAATCTCTGCCATAATACTTTAGAGATTATAAAATCCACTATATAGCCAAAAGTAAATATAAACAGGGCTACATAAACTACTATTACTCCTACTACCCACCTAAGGTCAATTTTAAACTTCGAGCTGGTAAAACTACCCATTCCTCCGGCAAACATAATACTAAAAAGTACAATTGCCAGGGCATAAGCCGGCTTACCCAGTAATAGAATAAACTTCTGAATAAATGGAATTTCGATAAAGAAAAACCCAAAACCCAGACAGAAAAAGTAAATTATATACCTAAAATCTTTTTTTATACTGATATTTATTCTCCTTATACAGAGGGGCAATAGTATAAACAAAACCGATAAGATAATTGAAATTACAAGGGCGGCAATCAATATCAGGTATCCCCCTCCACCAAAAGGCGAGGTAGACTTGCCAAAATATTTTATAATATCCGGTACCTGCCCAAACCTAAAAAAATTAAAGAAGTAGGGCTTATCATCAGTTGCAGGATAAATATTAAAGTAATAGTTATTATAAAAGGCTTCCCTGGAGCTGCTGTTGTCTTCTATTATCTCTCTGTAATAATTATAAAAATATGGCTCTTCCAGAACATTGTAAATATTAACCTCATCTTCTAAAACACCATTGTAATACACTATATCAAAATCAAGCTCTGCTACAGCCTGCTTTAAATTAATTATTTCATTCTTTCTGAAACCGTCTTTTTTTACCAGGGTTGTAAGAGTATTCCAGCTTCTAAATGCGAATATTTTCCCTGGTATTTCTCCAGTTTTTAATTCATCCATACTTTGATATAGAGTAGAAAGTGCTTTCAAATTCTCGCTGGGGGGAAACTGAACCCATCTGGTTATTGCCAGTATGCCATCCTGTTTTAAGACAGATAACAGACCCGACATAGATTCTGTGGTCAAGAGATAGTCCTCATTCAAGCTATAAGCTCCTGAAGAAATAGGATGGAAACTGTCTGATAAGCTTACAATAATAAGATCAAATCTTTGGTCGGTTATTTTAGAAAAATTTCTGCTTGAGACCTCAAGAGCTTTGACCCTGGTGTCATTATATATATCCCCGATGTACTCAGAGAATTTATCTTTAAGTACCTCAAGCACTAAACTGCTGTTCTGTAATACATATATATCCTTTCCACCAAAATAAAGAGCAGCAGCAACATCCATTCCCCCTCCCGGTTCTATTACCAGAACTTCTCCCGGATCAGGTTTAGCAGTAAAAAAAATAGAGGTGGGTAAAAACTTCAAAAATTCGAGCTCAGATATATCATCTTTAATATTCGTGATTGCTGTGAGATTATCTCCATCTATAGTGATCCCATTCTGCGGCGGTGGAACCTTTTGATACTGAAGGCTGATCCCGGGTGCAGACTTTATACTGGGGCTTTCTACTACATCCAGCCTCGCGTAAGAACTCTCTTTACTATAAACTATCTCAGAGTCAGGTAACCTCAATTTCGAAGGCAAACTTTTATATGGAGACATTCTTATATCCATGATCTGCGGCCGAAAAATAACAGCAGAGGTAATCAATATTACAAATATAAATATCAAAGTTGCAAATTTTTTTAAGTGTCTCTTATTTATAAGTATACTAGTAGCTATAATTCCCACGCCTGTTGAAATATATATAGCTCCGTTTTTCCCCATAAGCTGTATTATAAATATAGCCGCAATAGCCCCTGCTGCCGAACCTATGAGATTATAAAAATAAGTCAGTCCCGGCTTTTCCTTTCTGTATAACACATACCCTATGAAAGACCCGCCAAAGAAAAAAGGGAGTACCAAAAATATGTAGTATACAGCCAGTAAAAAAACCTGTTTTATCTCCCAGGCAATTTTAAATGAATCAAAAGGTACCATATTGCTTACCAGAAAACTTATTATTATAGATACTGAAAATCCAAAGGAAAATATAAGCAGTATTAAACCGGTATCTTTAATCCTTTCAATAAAAAAATACAAAAAACTCCCACTTATACCAAATCCCAGAAGGGATATGCTTACAATCATAAAGGCAAAGTGGTAATAATCAGCTATTGAAAAAATACGAAGCAAACACACCTGGTAGAGAAAAAGTGAGAAAGAAACTAAAAGAAGGGATATATTTATCTTGTCTCTCATACTCTTTATACTATACAGCTTCTTTTATTAAGGCTTTTAGTATATGTATCATGCCTCCGGTATCCATCCTGCAGTATTTTATTAGTGATCTTCGTATCCTGTCAGCCTCTTCTCTTGTAGGACAGCTCTCACCGCTGTCATACTTTCCGCAGATATAAAGAAAATATATACTTGCTGCCAGCCCTTCGGATATCTCCATTCCTTTATAACTCAAATCTGTAATAGCCGGAAGAACACTTTTTACCGAGGCGCTCCCCTTCTGGGAAGAACTGTAATAATGAAAATTCCCAAAGGGTTTGTATAGATCGACTATCCTGGGTAGAATTGAACTTATCCATTTCTTGTATTTGGGGAAAGTTTCGGCCTGTTCCCTTAAGACTCCCTTTTCAAATAGTTCATAATAAACAATTATGCTTCCTTTTTCTCCTATATGTCTTTTTAAGGTTGACAGCAGTTTTTCCCTTGGGTCGCTATCGCCTTTTGCCAGAAAATCATAATGGATGGGTTTGCTGTCAATGGAATCAATCATATGTATTGAATACTGAAAAGGAATTCTCTGGTAAGGTTTGACTCCATCATATAGAGGGATAGCGGTAGAGAATGTCTCAAAATCAAAAAAATAAAGTGGGTATTCAAGTTTTCCAATGAATTTTGATATTTCACCCTTATTTACTTTCGGCTTTTCCGTTCTGGCACATTCAAGCTGTATCTGCTGCTTTAAATTTAAATCATAGCGGTCAGGAATATCTTTTATGGAAAGAATTCCTTCACTGTAGAGCTGCACTGCTTTTTCTTTATTTCCATATAGGTTAAAAATATGGTTATCCGGCAGGAAATCCCAGCATTTATCCTTAAGGGGACAGCTATAGGGACTATTGCAATGTTTTCCAATAGGAGTTTCCGGGGGACTTTTTCCGGCTGCTATTTTCAACATTTCTTTGATCCTGTCCTCTATTCCTACAGATATCTCTTCCACCTCTGCTGTGATATCGGTTTTTTTAAATAACTCTTTAGTATTGATCTCTCCCTTTTTTTTATACTGATTATTTATACACATAAGATAACATTTTCTAATTTTAACACCCGCTTTTTCAAAACAGTATTTCTGAAAGGAAACATCATGGATATACTCCTCCTTAAGCTGTGTTGAACTTTTAACCTCAATAATATCCCATCTGTCCTTATCAGCAGGTACAAGTATATCAGCTCTGTTATATACATTTTGCGAGCTGCAGCTGGCTTCAAATAAAACCTTTCTCTCAGACAGCAGTTCGAAAGTATTTACAAGCTGTGTTTTTAAATCTCCTGTCTTTCCTATATCTATACCCCCGGGATAAAGTTTTTTAGCATATTCGCCTACCTGTATCCCCTGTTTAAAAATATACGTGGCAACAAAACCGGGTTGTGGAATTTCTTCCCTGGCATTTACCTGATACCATAAATATCTGGGGCACTGCAGCCCCGACATATACTTTGATTTTGATATTATTATTTTTTTACTCACTACACCAACTCACTCAATCAAACTCAGCATAAATATCGCCAAAACTTATACCGTCAATCGTTTTGGACTTGTATTTCTGGACCAACTTACTTTTTGCATAAATAAGACTTTCATTCCTTATACCGTTTTTTAAGGCAAGAAAAGCCTCGATAAATGCAGCCAGATCGTCTGCACCCTTGACCAGCTTCCCGTTTCTCCTGCTTGTTTCCGAAAATTCATCCTCCGTAAACATTCTTATATCATCATGCCAGCTTACTGGTATCAGCTTATATATTTTTTTCTCCATTTCTTCAATCTCATAATCCTTTATAAGCTCATCCAGTCCCTTAACCGATTTTTTGACAGGATTGATTATATCCCTGGTCAAGACTTCGGGCAGATCATGAAAGAGTCCTGTAAAATAGTTATTTATGCAGTTCTCCCTTTTCAGCCCCGCTGTGTAAGAGAACAGGAACGAAAATATAGCCACTATCAACATATGACCCAATACGGAAGTTTTAGGAATGCGGTAAAGATGACTCCATCTCTGCTGAAAACGGAGCTGCCCGCATATACTGGCAAAGTCCAATAAATCTTTACTTTTTGTAAAAGCCCTCATACATCTTAAATTATTATACTTATCCTGTTCCCGGGATATGCTTTCCACAATCTCTTCAACCAGATAAACCCTGGTATTTGAAGATTTAATGATTTCAAATTCCCACTTAGTTACATAGAAATGTGCTCCATTTACAATTTTTTTTTCAAGAGTTTCCTCCTGCTCCAGCAGATATTTCTTAAAACGAAAATTAAAATCCTTTCCTACTTGCTTGGTAAAGGGGCTTATCCTCTCGAAAACCCAGCGGTTTAGTTTTTCATATTGTTCCTTATCTTTTTTAATCCTGTAAATCAAAGGTGGTTTAAGATCGGTTAAAATGATTCTTTTTAAAAACTCAAACAGCCCATATTCTATTATTTCAATCCAATCAACCTTTCCATCCATATCCTGTTCACATTTTCCTAAAATATATGCAACTATCATTTTATGAGCCTGTTTGTCAAGTTCAATAAGCTCAATTGTGCGGATCTGGTCATTCCATCTCTGCATGCCGGCAGCTTCATAAATTTTAACCAGAAGCGATTTTTTTATCATTTCAATTATCTTATCTCATGCTAATAAGTTTGGAATTTCAGGACTTTAATTAAGTGTATATCATAGATATTAATTCTTCAAATAAAAGTTACTGGATAATATGTTAAAATACCATGTATATGCTATAATTTTAGCTCTTTCAGTCAGCTTTAAAGATTAACCGGGAAATAAAATTTTGATATGGATAATATAAACAATACAGACAAGTTACCTGTAGTTAAGATATTTAGTTCCAGGATTGAAGCAGAAGTGGCCAAGAGTTACCTTGAAAGTTGCGGCATTAAAACAGAGATATCTTCTGATGATGCCGGTCAGAGTATTATCTCCCTTCAGGGTGCGAGAGGAGTAAAACTTTTGACATCCCAAAAAAATATTGAAAAAGCAAGAAGGCTGCTTTACAAAAAAGAACCGCCAGATGAACAAATATAAGAATAGGGATAAAAACATTCATGACATACAAATAAGCAATTTAGAACTAAAAGATATTGAAAGCTATCTTAAAATAGAATTTGATGCATTTTATGAGAAGTTAAAAATCATGTTCAGCAATAAAAAAGAGGCTGCGCTAAACATCACAAGAACCGAGATTTCCAATAACATTGATACGGGAAGGTATTATAATGCTAAAACAGGCGGAAAGGTAGTCGGGATAATAGAGATTGTGACTAAAGAAAACACCAAAACATATACCAAAAACTTTCGGACCTATATCAAATACCTGGGTTTTTTCAGGGCTGTTAAAGCAATTTCATTAAACCTTTTAGAAGTGCCCAAACTTAACGACAGTACCATTTATATAGACAACGTTGCAGTTGATATGGATAACAGAAGAAAAGGTGTTGCCAAGAAAATGCTGTCTTTTGCAGAAGATTATGCCAAAAGATATGGGAAAGATGTTTTAACTCTATGGGTTGCTGCTGCAAATAAGAATGCCCACAGACTTTATAAAAAATCCGGCTTCTGGAATTTTATGCTAAGATCTTCCAGTATAGCAAAAAAATTCTCCGGATACCGGGACTGGATATATATGAAAAAAGAAATTTAAAAGTCTCTTTAATGTTTGGAAAGAAAAGATTTTATACCCTCTATGTAAGTTTCCTCTGATTTCATGTAATTGTTGTTATGTAAACCTTTTATCCGAAGGAAATGCCTGGGCCTATTGGCTGCACTGTACAGTTTCATAGCATGGGAAAATGGAATATAATCATCTTCACTACTGTGAATGATTAACACCGGACTGTTTACTTTTTTTAAATAATCAATAGTAGAGTATTCAAACTTAAAAAATCTTCTTACTGGTAGATATGGATACAGCTGTGTCACTATATCCTTTATAGTAGTAAAAGTCGATTCTAAAATTAATGCCCTTGCCTTCACCTTTCCAGCCAACCACGCAGCAATAGGACCTCCCAGAGACCGGCCGAAAATTATGATATCCTGGGGTTTTATCTTCCTAACCATGGTTAAATAATTCCAGGCTGCTTCAGCATCTAAATAAGTCCCCTTTTCATCAGGTGTACCCTCGCTCTTGCCGTACCCCCTATAATCAATAATAAATGTTGACAATCCCAGTTTTCTACTGAAATAATTCAGGAAGGTAAGTCTTGTTGAAATATTCCCACTTTTCCCGTGTAGAATCAGTATCACCCCTTTATGATCTTTTACCGGGACAAACCAGCCGGAAAGATTTATACCGTCAGGAGTTTTAAAAATAATCTCCTCAAAATACAATCTGACATTAAAAGGAGTATTCATGATTTGCTTCTCAGGTTTGTAAACAAAGTATGCCTGGGTTACAAATTTATATACAGCAGAAAATAAATATATAAATACAGCCACAATTATGATTGAAGCAATCCCTAAAAGTATTCTTTGGTATATCATCTATTCCTAATATTTCTGGTTAAATTCATTTACCATATCATTATAATAATTAAACAGGGAATTCATAGAACCGGCAAACATTTCGTACTGAGTACAATAGCAATTGTAATTTCCGCTTTTCATGCATCTAATCTGCCCTTCTTTATAGATATTGATATCATTACTTATTTCTACCAGCCTGTTTCTATCTTCAGCATAACTCTCCGAATAACTTAGGTTTTTTAAATCCTGGGATATCTCTATCAGCTTTTCCAGAAAGGTTTCTTCCACAGCAATCACCTGCGAATCATTAAATACCCAATTTTCAGTCTGCATCAGATTTACATTATTTATAGCAGCATTGTATTCAGAAAGTACATTCTTAAGTTCATCTAAAAAATCGCTTTCAGATACCACTCCTATATCGTCAATGCTTAGACCGCTGACACTATATATTGTCTCCTGGGTCAGTTGAGGTTCAGTATTTCCTCCCCACGAATAATAAAATCCGAGAGGATAGTAATCTTTTCCATCTATGGTGAGGCTTTTATAAAATATTCCGGATCCCTTATAGGTCTCCATATTAAGAAAGTAATTATAAGACATAAATCCGCTTTCTGTTGTAATATCAATTGGAATCCACCCATATCCGGGAAGCTTTATTTCCACCCAGGCATGGCCATATGACATCCGGTTATCATCTTTGGTTAATATGGTAAATACAGGAATGCCCTGTATAAATCTTGCTGGGATTCCTGCAGCCCTGCACAATGCAGCATACAGTATGGAATAATCCGCACAGACACCTTTTCCCCTCTGTAGGATATCAGAGGCATACAAATAATCAAGCCCCTTTCCACTTAATCTTTCCTCATCATATATTAGGGTATTACATACAAAGTCATATAATTTTTCAGCAATCACAACCGGATTTTTTTCATTGGCAATTACATTTTTAACCGTGGATTTAATTTGCTGTGAATCACTGTTTATAAAGTACTCACCTGCAGTGTATAGAGATAGGTCTTTATCCCCAAAACTATATGAATCCGGACCGTCTGATATATCAGCATATTCATACTCATAAAGAACTGTGCTGCAGTTAATATATACATTGGCAGATTCACCTGCCTGAAGACTGCCCAGATTAAATCTGGCAATCAAATTACAATCATCTGTGTATAGGTCATCCGTTTCACTGTAATTGGATTTCCAGTTATTTATAATCTGGAACGGCTGATGTGTCTGAGGCACTTCAACCAGGCATATAAGATCGTATACTCCTCCCGGACCGGTATTTGTTATAATATATTCGATACCGACTACCATTTCATGAGCCTTTGTTTTTATGATATGTTCATTAGGTTCTATTAGATAGATTTTTCTCGAAATACTTGTAGATTCAGACCCGTCATAAACAGTAAGGATTATCTCATATTCTCCGGTGCTGCTAAAAACATAGTGAATTTCTTCTCCTGACAATGTATCGTCTCTGCCTATCTGCCACTGGTAACTTAAAAGATCTCCGTCCATATCCGTTGAACCGGATGCAGATAAATACACCGTATTTTCTATTATAAAGTAATTATCGCTGGAATCTTGCTGATATATTTCCATAACAGCAATAGGCGGGGTGTTGTCCTTTTTTTGGCCATCCGCGCTTACTGTATCCTGCTGGCTCTGCCCTCCAGATTCACCTTCCTGGTTATCGTATGGACTTCCTCCAGTTATTTCATTAATAATAGAGCAGCAACTAGCCGTAAAAATCAAAGTAAACACTGTCAAAACAGCCAGTGTTGAAAAATATTTTTTTTTTCTCATTCAGTTATTAATCTTCCCTTTAGTTCCAATCCCTCTAAAGATTGATTCTAAATCACAACTCAGCTTCCTGTAATCCTTTTAGCTATTGCTTCTGCAATAAAAGCCACAGAAAATAATATGCTTACTATAATCATAAGCGGATGGAGTTCTTTAAATTTACCCTTGACCAATTTTATTAAAGTGTAGCTTATAAAGCCAAAACCTATTCCATATGAAATACTATAGGTAAAAGGCATTATAATTATAGTCAGAAAAGCCGGTATACCTATTTCAAAATCTTTGAAATCGATTTTACTCATCACAGTCATCATCAAAAACCCAACCACAATCAGAGCCGGGGAAGTTATAGGGTACTTATAACCTTCTCCTACCTCTACTCCTCCACCTATTACCGCAATCAGTGGGGCAAAAAATACAGAGATTAAAAATAAAAATCCGGTCATTGTGGGCATTATACCAGTCCTTCCACCGTCAGATACCCCGGATGCACTTTCGATATATGTGGTTATAGAGCTTGCACCGAACAGGCCCCCTGTTACCGCCGCCAGGGAATCCACAAGTAAAACCCTTCTTAAGTTGGGGAGACTACCCTTTTTATCCAGCAGGCCTGCTTCTTCTCCAACTCCTATAACTGTGCCCATGGTATCAAAGAAGTCCGTCATAAATAAGGCAAAAATCATAATCAGGGCTGCTATATTTATCATTCCCCTGCTCCATACCGCCCCTACCAGATCTGCCTGAAAAAATGTAGAAAAACTTTCTTTTGTGGGAATGCTTAATAATCTCGTGGGAACAGGTATCACTCTGAATGCCATTCCTGCAATTGCGGTTCCTATAATCCCTAACAGTATCCCGCCCTTTATTCTGAATGCAACCAGGATTGCGGTAAGTATAAGCCCAAATGCCGCAAGCTGGGTATAGTGCGCAGTGAAATCACCTAATTTTACAGCAGTCGTAGGATCAATATCCACAAAGCCTGCCTGCTGAGCTCCGATAAACGCAATAAAAAGTCCGATCCCCACACCAATGGCATACTTCAATTCCATAGGTATAGCCCTCATTATCATGCTTCTAAGTCCGGTAAGCACCAGTATGGTCACTATTATTCCCTCTATGACGATAATCCCCATTGCCTGCTGCCAGCTGAGACCAAGGCCAAATATAATGGTAAATACAACTACTGCATTAATTCCCATCCCAGATGCAAGAGCAAAAGGAGTATTGGTAAGAACTCCCATCAATATACTCATTATTCCTGCACCGATACAGGTAGCGATAACCGCTGCCTCAAAAGGTATCCCGGTTTCACCTCCTGCAGAAAGAATTGCCGGATTAACGAAAATAATATAGGCCATTGTCATAAAAGTAGTGATACCGGCAATGATTTCTGTTCTGATTGTGGTTTTTCTTTCCCTGATTTTAAAATACCGCAAAGCGTACCTCCTCTCGACTATTTTAATAATTCAAAATTATTATTAAATTTTACAAAATATTTAATAAACGTTAGAATTTATAAAATATGGAAGTAATAAGAAACTTTTTTACACTAGAAAACATACAATCACTTTTTGTGACTATATACAACTGGATGGAAGACCTTCTTACAAAGATTTTTGGTAAACTGGGATATGAGCCTTTAAGGAATTTATTTACTAATCCCTGGTTTTGGATTATTATACTGGCATTGTTTTTATTGAGTCTCATCTTTAGAAGAAGATAACTGATTATTTTCTTCTCCGGCATTATCTTCGCTTAGATTTTTTTTAATTATAACAGCAATAATTATAATAACAGAAATCACAGCTACTGCCAGAACGGCAAAAGCTCCTGGATTATTCTTTATCTTCTCAAGCATTAAATATGCTCTGGAATTGCTCTTCTTAAAATAATCCATAAACTTCTCATCAAGCAGTTTCCTGTCCGACTTTTTAATATTGGAAATCCTCTGAATTATTTTTTCATCCATATTTTCCGAGGGTTTTATAACTGCGCCTTTTGCGATTTTTAAATATCTATTTATACTGTTCATAACAAAAAATCCCTACCAGATTCATTATTATAGATTAAAATTATTTTTTTTTGTTTCAATCATTAATCATATCACTTATACGTCTTTATTTTTTCTTTTATCATCTTCCTCGCCCGATGTATATTGGTCTTAACAGTGCCGATGGGTTTACAGATAAGCTCTGAAATCTCTCTATAACTATAATCCTGCAGATCTCTTAGAATCAAAGGGATCCGGTAACTTTCATCCAGATTAACTATGATTTTTAATACTTCTTTAACTGTCTCCTTATTAAAAAAACTCTTCTCAAGATTCTGACTGAATTTGGTAAAAACTACTTCATATTCCTCAGTTATCTTATCCAGACTAACTTTTTTGTCTTTTGTTTTCGATCGAACCCTTAGTTTATCAATACAAGTATTTACGGTCAGCTTTCTTATCCAGGTTTTAAAACTTGAAAGTCCCCTGAAGCCCTTGATTGACAGGTAAACCTTTACAAATACTTCCTGACTTACGTCCTCTGCTTCATGGGTATCCCTTAATATAAAAAAGGCAGTAGTATATACATATTTTGAGAATTGCTTTACCAGCTCTTCGAAAGCAGCTTTGTCTCCCTGCTTTGACTTTGATACCAATACTTTTTCATTTACTTCTCTGTGTTTTTTTTCTGTACTACCTTCCAACTCTTACCTCTTTTTGAATTTTGAAGCCTATTATCTATTTTGTTGGAGTTTCAACCAGCACAAGCTTAACTGTAAAGATGTCTCCATTTCTATCCACTGTTATATTTACACTATCACCTACATTATGTCTGAGTATCTGGGCAAATAACTCATACGGATTACTTATTTTCTCTCCATCAACTTCTGTGATAACATCTCCTGCCATTATTCCAGCATTCTCTGCAGGATATCCCTGATCAACACCGCTGACATATACTCCTATAATACCTGTAGTATTATTTGGGTCCATCATTATACCCATATAAGGAATTTTTGCTTTTCCATATTTAATAATCTGGTCTGCAATGTTAGTAACTGTATTGCTGGGGATTGCAAATCCAATCCCTGCACTTGCTCCTGATGGTGATATTATTAAGGTATTAATTCCTATTACTTCTCCATTTGAATTTACAAGAGGCCCTCCGCTGTTACCTTCATTTATAGCAGCATCAGTTTGAATCAGATTAACCGGAATTGTAATATCTCTCCCCTTGACGCTTATCACCCCCAAGGTTACACTCTGCTGAAGACCAAAAGGACTCCCTACAGCAATAACCACATCTCCTACTTTCGAAGCATCCGT
Source organism: uncultured Actinomycetota bacterium (assembly GCA_964578625.1). Classification (GTDB taxonomy): domain Bacteria; phylum Actinomycetota; class Humimicrobiia; order Humimicrobiales; family Humimicrobiaceae; genus CAZBSE01. Next base: position 20,664 of record CAZODQ010000007.1, on the reverse strand, counting down.
TGAAGAAAAATTTGCGGCTTTCAACCCGCTTGCTTCTATCTTTATAACTGCCACATCAGTATTTTCATCCGTACCCTTCAGAGTCGCTGGATAATCGTTACCGTCATATAAAGTGACCACTATATCCTCAGCATTTCCGGCTACATGATTGTTAGTTATAATATAACCGTCTTCAGTGTAAATCACTCCTGAACCTATCCCCTCCTGTTCATAAATCTCCCCAAAAATACCCTGCCCTTGAATAATTACTTTAATATTTACTACTGAAGGGGTAACCTCTTCTACAACTTTACTTACTGCATCATCAAGCTCATTAAGTAAAAGTCCTCCTGGTGTATTTACTACACTCCCTTTAGCCTCTTGCTTCTCGGTAGCCTTTTCTTCGGTTTCTTCACCCCTTTTAAATAAATCTGCAATAGTAACTTTATTCACTGCCGCCATAATACCCAGCATACTTGCTCCACCCACAACAAAAAAGACTATTGCCAATATCACTATTACAAGGCCTCTTATAAAAAAAGATTTAAAACTGCCATTCTCCTCTATATTAAATTCCTCCCTCTTACAACATCCTTTACCTATCAGGTCTTTTAAGACTCTTCAGCATCTCATTTCTCTCCAGGCTCTTCTACTGAAATTTCACCGGATCTTAATCTAAGAGCATCTTCTTGTATCACAAGCGCAGCATCTGCAGGCAGCAGGTCTCCTGATATAACATTCTTAACATTATCCCTTATGGCATCTCTTATTACCATTATAAGTTTTTCATAAGGCTTCCCCCGGCACAGCTTTGCCTGCTGAAAAGCGTTGTAAATTATATCATTACTTACCATCATCGCATTATTATCTATACGCTTTAGAACTGGTATAGTCTGTGTGTTTGAATTCCAGTCTAACTGCACTTCTTCAGACAGCATATAGTTTATAAATTTATTTACGGCTTCCAGCTCATCTCCATAACAGTTCACATTTATCATAAAGCCAGATCCGGAGATCATAGGAGTTGGGTATTTGTTTCCCCCCAAGACTTTAGGTATTCTTGATACCCCAAAATTTAGTCCCGCCTCCCGGTATTCTTCAACTGAACTAAAATCATTTATTATCATATGAGCATTTCCACTTTTAAATAAATCATTAATTTCACTATATTCCATATTTTTAGGTAAAACCTTTTCCTCATTGTACATATAGGTTAAAAATTCCATTGCTTTCTCAGTAGCCTCAGTGCCTAAAGTCAGTGAATTGGAACTGTAATCAACAATCCAATCCGAGTATCCGCCTATAAAAAGTATTATCCAATCCGGCTCGCTGGCGTTCAACAAAAATCCGTAAATCTGCTGCCCGAAATTATTAACCCCCTTACAATATTCAACGACTTCCTCAAAACTTCCGGGAGGTTCCTCCAATATATCCTTATTATAAAAGAGCATTAGAAAATCAAAGCCTCTAAAAGGAATTATGTATTTTCTTCCATTATATTCGGAAATCTCTACCAGACCATCTAATATCAAAGAATAATCGAATCCATCTTCCCCATCAATTATCTCTTTTAATACATTTCCCGGAGCCAGTCTTTGAACACTGTCCATATCAACCAGCAGTAACTCAGGTCCTGCCCCCGCCAAGCTTGCAGCCTCAAACTGGTCTTCAAGTTCCTCCCGGTTCCTAAAATGTCTGGTCTCTATTTCAATATGACTATTTTCATTCATAAAATCTTCTACGCTGTTGATTAAAGCAAGCTTTTCTTCTGGTTCACTGCAATCCCAGATTGTTATCACGGTTGGAATCTTTTCACCAAATTCCGATTCACCACCTATACTTTCAGCTTCACTCTCTACTAAGTCTTTCCCATCCGCTCCAGGTTTGGAACCCCATATATCACATGATGCGGTACTTAATAGAAAAAATAAGACGAGAATAGTAAAAAGTGTTACTAATTTTATAATTACCCTACTCCCGGATTTGAGTATATTTTCAATTATCTTACACACTAAATCCTCCAATATTGATCAAACTTTTACTAATTATATTATAAATATAACTTTCAATCTACATTAATAAACCATAAAAAAGTCATGGAATAAAAATATTTATGATTTTAAAAGGGGGTTTCCTGAAGATATGGTTGAGTATTATTTATTTTTACTGTCTTCCTGTTTTCTTTCGTTTTTTTGTCCGTAATAAGCATTTCTGCCATGCTTTCTCAGGTAGTGTTTATCAAGCAGGCTTTTTTTAATACCGTCAAGGTCTGGGTTAATCAATACAGAGTAAAGCGCAACTTTTGCAATCTCCTCTAATATAATGCTTACATTTACTGCTTCTTCTGCATCATCCCCCCAGCTAAACGGTCCGTGGCATGCAACCAATACCGCTTTCATAGAATGATAATCTTTGTGTTTAAAAGTATCTACAATCAGCTTTCCGGTCTCCAGTTCATAATCTTTGGATATACAGCTGTCGCTCATAACTTTGGTACAGGGTATTTCGCCATAGAAGAAATCTGCATGGGTGGTACCAAAACAGGGTATCGGCTTCTTTGCCTGGGCCCAGGCAGTAGCATGGTTCGAGTGTGTATGAGTTACTCCTCCAATATCAGAAAATGCTTTATATAGTTCTATGTGCGTCCTAGTATCCGATGAAGGATTTAGCTCTCCCTCTACTTTATTTCCCTTAAGGTCCACTATTACTATGTCTTTTGAAGTAAGCTTTTTGTATGGTACTCCACTGGGTTTGATTGCAATAAGAGACATGCTTCTGTCAATCCCGGACACATTACCAAAAGTAGAGGTAACAAGCCCGCTCTGGTATAGTTTCATGTTTGCTTTATACACTTTCTCTTTTAATTTTAAAAGGTTCACTTTCTCAACTCTTCCTGCAGAATATTTCCCATCTTTTTATACCTTGCATATAATTCCTTATAAATATTATTACCCTTAGCCGGATAATAAACAGTTTCAATCTCGGAACTCATATATTTCTGTGCTTCTACTACCGTCCTGTAGTAGCCGGCTGCCATTCCCCCAAATATAGCAGCCCCCAGAGCCACGTTTTGCTCTGATTTCGTTACTTTTACCGGCATATCAAGTACATCGGATAGTATTTGCATAACCAGCGGCGATTTTTTAGGGATCCCCCCTATGGCTACAACCTGATTTATTTCAATGCTTTCCTGTTGAAACCTCTCTATAATAGCTTTTGCTCCAAAAGATGTTGACTCAATCAATGCTCTAAACATTTTTGGAGTATCGGTCCCCAGATTAATACCCAAAACGGCCCCTTTAAGTTTCTGGTCTGCATACGGAGTTCTTCTTCCGTTCAGCCAGTCCAGTGCAATAATGTTGCTTTCTCTGGAATCAACTATGGAAGCAGCCTCGGTAATTTTAGTAATTACAAGATCTACTGTGTTTTTTATTTCTTTTTTACCTAAAAGACCGGGAAGCAGATTTTCAATCGGCCAGGAAAGAAGGTCCCTAAACCACGCATAAACATCTCCATAAGCAGACTGTCCGGCCTCCAGTCCTATCATACCCGGTATCACAGATCCGTCAACCTGTCCGCATATGCCGGCTACGAGCTTATCCCCCATTTCCTCCTTCGGACTTACCGCTATGTCACAGCAGGAGGTACCTATTATCTTTACAAAAGTACCGGGCTTCACCCCGGCCCCGACTGCTCCCATATGAGCGTCATAAGCACCTACGGAAACAGGGATTCCTTCCTTAAGGCCGAGTTTATCTGCCCATTCAGGAGTAAGACCGCCTGCAGCATTGTCCGAGGTGTAGGTTTCGGTATACAACCTATCCCTCAGCCCTGAAAGCAGAGGTGATATCTTTACCAAAAACTCTTCCGGAGGGAGTCCTCTCCATGAAGCATGCCACATCGCCTTGTGTCCTGCTGCACATCTGCTGCGCTTTACCCTGGCCGGGTCTATATTACCCGTAAGGATGGCTGGTATCCAGTCCGCGTGCTCGATCCATGAGAAAGCAGCTTCTTTTAACCTGCCGTCTTCTCTCAGTACATGGAGTATCTTTGCCCAGAACCACTCTGAAGAATACACCCCTCCTTCATATTTGGTATAATCTTCTCCTCCCCAGGATCTGGCGACTTTATTTATCAGTTCCGCTTCTTCTACAGAGCTGTGGTCCTTCCACATTATAAACATGGCGTTTGGATCATCTTTAAAATCTTTACCTAGTGAAAGCAGTTGACCGCTATTGTCCACTGCTCCCACAGTGGAGCCTGTGGTATCAACTCCTATCCCTATTATATTCTCTCTTACCGCAGGCTCAGCTTTACCAAGGGCACCCGCTACCGACTCCTCAAGGGACTCAATATGATCAAGGGGATGCTGCCGGAACTGGTTCTTCTCAGGGCTGCAGTACATGCCTTCCGACCATCTTTTATAATCGGATACATGGGTTGATATTTCCTCACCGCTAGATACATCCACTACGACCGAGCGTACCGAATCAGTTCCGAAATCCATTCCTATTACGTATTTTGAATCACTCATAGTAAAGAAACCGATTCTTTACTTTTTTAATCAAATTCTAATTTAACCTCTTCTTTATAATATACTGCTCTGCAATATCTGAGCTCTCAAGATTAAAAATATTATCAAAAACAATAGATGCAGCTCCAATAACTCCAATATTATCTCCTAATTCCGAAAACTTGATAATATGATCATCTTTAACCTTTGGAAAAGTATTTTTGGATACTGATTCCTTTACTTTTTCCAAATACTTTTTTCCAAATTTAATGACTTCTCCGTGAATTATTATAAGTTCCGGGTTAAACATTTTTATTGCATTGGAAATCCCTATACCCAGATACTCAGCATTTTTTTCCACGTTCCTGGCTGTTATCTCATCGCCTTCTTTATAAAGCCTGTATAAATCAGCTATTCTAAGTTTGCTGGTGCCGTAATCAGACGATTTTCTGCTTTTTGCGATATCTACCTCCACATCTTCTACAAGAGATCTAATCGAACATAAAGTCTCAAGGCACCCCGTATTGCCGCAATGGCATACTTTACTTCCTGCAAGATTGGTCATAATATGTCCAATCTCTCCTGCCATTCCTCTATCACCGACCATAAGTTTATTATCTATAAATACGCCGGTGCCTATGCCGATTCCGGTTTCTACACATACAAAATTATTAACATTTCTTGCAAGTCCATACTTTTTTTCCGCAATCGCCTGAATCCTGCACTCATTCTCAATAAAAGTCAGGAGCCCCATTTTTTTGTTTATAATTTCCTTAAGCTTTATATTGCTCCAACCATCTAAATTTGGTGAAAAAATAACCATGCCTTTTCTGCCGTCGACCAGTCCTGTAGCTCCTATTCCAATTCCTATTATTTTTTCTTTATTGACTCCGGATATTTTTATAATCTTCTTTAGGTTCTTTACTATTTTATTAATGACCTCTTTCGGTCCAAGCCATTCCTCGGTAGGGATTTTTATTATCTCTATTATTTTTGATTCCAAATCAGTCAGTGCAGTCCTTATACTCTCTACTCCTATCATCGCCCCTAAAATATATCCCGCCTTCCTGTTGAATTGAAGAAGTACTGCTTTTTTACCCCCGGAACTGGTCGAACTACTTTTTCCCACCTCCCCTACAAGCCTGTCTTTGATAAGCTCGCCTATATAAACCGAAGTAGTAGGGCGGCTGATCTTAAGCTTTCTGGATATGTCTATTCTGGAGATAGGTCCCATATCAATTATCATTTTGAGTATATTTTTCTTGTTTATTTCTTTTAATGAAATATTGTTTTTTTCTTCTCCGTAAATCATTTTAAAATATACCCTAAAATTATAATAATAAACTCAGATATTTACCTTTTTATAAAATTATACTAATTCTATTTCCTTTATATTTTCTTCAATTGCTTTTATTGTCCTGTTCCTTATAACAACAGCCCATTCTTTGTTGAATGGTGGCCTGTGAGACTGAACAGAGTCTATTTTTACTATGTTAGACCTCTATTGAATATTTTTAATAAAAGAACTTTTTATAAAGATATTTGTTAGTAATTTTAACTAACATAATTCTTTTTGTCAACAATGTCTTTTATACTTGTATTAATCTTAAACTATTATCCTTCGGGTCTTTTATTTTTTTAAATAAATTTATATTTCTTTTTTCCATGATAAATTATAAAATTTTATAAAGATATAAGCAAAGGGGGTGCTTTCTGATCAATACCATAGTATATAATAAGAATAAAAAAAAGTTGATAGAAAAAGTTACTTTCAAGAATATTCCATTATACATAAATAATGCCGAATACCTTATATGGATCGATATTGAAAACCCAGGAAAAGAAAATATGCAATTCTTAAGAAATCATTTTCATTTTCATCCCCTTGATATCGAAGACTGCCTGAGTATCATCGAAAGACCAAAATTAGATGAGTATGATGACTACTTTTTTCTGGTATTGCACATACCCTTTTATATAAAGCAGACCGGAAGGCTTGTGCCCTTTAACGTAAATATTTTTATCGGGAATAACTTCCTAGTGACAGTTCACCGTGGATTATGTAAACCTATACAGAATGCCTTCAACTATTTGAATGAAAACCATCAAATCATAGGGAAAGGATCAGGTTACCTCTTGCATAAAGTTATTGATTCACTTATCGATTACAACTTTCCCATCTTAAATAAAATATACAGAAATATACAAAACGTTGAGAACGCTATATTTAAAAAGGCAAGCAGCAAAAATGTCAGGGATATACTGCTCATAAGGACCAATATCCTGACCTTTAGAAACATAGTATTCCCGCAAAGGAAATTGCTTAAAACTCTGGAGATAAAAGATATGGAATTTTTAATAGAGGCTCTTGATGTTTATTTTAGTGACCTTGTAGACCACATTGAAAAAATCTGGGATACCCTTGAAAACTACAAGGAGCTGATAGAAGGAGTGCATGACGCCCATCAGTCACTTCTATCTAATAAGATTAATGATATAATGCGTATACTTACTATTTTTTCTGTAGTTATTCTCCCTCTAACACTTATATCCGGAATTTATGGCATGAATATCGGACTCCCGCTGGGCAGCAATGCTTTTGCTTTTATAATAATTATGGTTGCAATGATCATGATATCTATTGGAATGCTCGTTTATTTCAAATATAAAGATTGGATATAAAATCAAACAGGCAGATCTATCTCGTCTTCAAAGAATATCTCAAACTCATAATGTGTAAAATCCGGTAGATATTCATCTAGTAAAACTTTTAAAACAAATCCCTGTTCTTCCCCATCATCCATTTCTTCTGCAGGTAAGTAACACTGTTTTAAAAATACTACCTTATTCTTATCATTATAAAAAGTACAAAAAAGCACCAGATTCCCTATTCTCCCTTTACCTAAATTAATCACTCTGCCCTCAATTACCAGAAAGTTTCCCGTATAATTGTAGCTTTCAACCTCAACTATGGGATTCCCCTTAAAACTCTCATAATAATCTTTATAATTAACCCCTATTTTTAAACTGTCTATATCTATATACTTATCTCTTTCAGCGACATAATAGCAAAACGGCAGTGTGCTGCCTGCTCTTAGATAATTGACAGGTGCCGGAAATTTTGCAGAAGTAATATTATTTTTATATTTATCATAGAAATCAAGGGTAATCTCTATGTCAGTTTTATTTACCGCGGAAACATTCCTTATTTCTCCCAGTACTATAAGGTCCTGGTAAATGTCTAAATATAGATTGCTGTTTTCAATTTCTAAATCTATAGAACTGGTATTTTCAAGTGCAATCTTTTCATAATCAAATAAATACAGGCTTTCTTCCTCATTATTACTGCTATGGTTTTCCGTATATTCATTATAATCCACAATAGGCTTACATGAACTTAAAAAGACAGAGGACAGAAAAAAAGATATAATAATCAGTGAGGTAAATATATCGGATGCAATCTTTTCCGGATTAGCACTGGTCATCTTTTTCAACATGATCTTCTTCTTTTATGATTTTATTTTCGCCGTCTACATATAAAATCTTCGGCCGGTAGGATCCTGCTTCCCCCTGATCCATATATACAAAGGATAGAATTATAACTCTTTCTCCTTTCAGTATCCTTCTTGCAGCTGCCCCATTCGTACAGATCTCTCCGCTATCTCTTTCTCCTTCTATAGCATAGGTCTCCAGCCTCTCCCCGCTGTCAAGGCTGACCACTAATACTTTTTCATATGGAATTATTCTCGCACGTTCCATTAAGCTGCCGTCTATACTTAAGCTCCCCATATAATCAATATTTGCTTCAGTCACGGTCGCTCTGTGAATCTTGCTTTTTAAAATACTCACTAACACTTTTCCCCTTTTTTCTTTTTTTTTTCGGTCAGATTATACATTTTACTACTTTTAAAATTTTATAACTATGTTATCGATTAGCCTGGTCTTCCCTATCCATACCGCCGCAACAGTAAGAAGCCTCTTTTGCTTTCTGCCCACTCTTTTTCTTTCCTCCAGTGTCACAGGGTCTCTAAATTCAAAATAATCCACTTTGTTGATAAATCTGTTTTCCTTTAATTTCTTTTTGACTTTATTTTTTACTTTTTCAAGATTTTTTTCACCGCATTCTATCATATCTTTTGCCATTTTCAGACTTTCGTATAAAATAACGGCATTTTTTCTCTCTTCAGTAGATAGATATTTATTTCTTGAACTCAGCGCGAGACCATCTCTTTCCCTTATTGTAGGCCCGCTTACAATATTAATATCCAGATTCAGGTCATCGACCATTTTCTTTATTATTATCATCTGTTGATAATCTTTCTCTCCGAAATAAGCTATATGAGCATTCATAATATTAAATAATTTCAAAACAACCGTTGCCACTCCTTTAAAGTGCCCAGGCCTATATTTTCCACACATAATATCGCTGAGTTCCTTAACTTCGACGATTGTTTTATAATCTGGATCATACATCTCTTCTGCTGCAGGGTTAAATATATAATCTGCTCCTTCCTCCCTTGCCAGCATACTATCTCTTTCTATGTCCCTTGGATATTTTTTAAAATCTTCACCGGGACCAAATTGTTTAGGATTGACAAATATGCTTACAATCACTTTGTCGCATTCCTTCTTTGCCATCCTGATAAGGTTCAAATGGCCCTCATGCAGGGAGCCCATAGTAGGAACTAAACCTATTTTACATCCTTTCTGCCGGAGACTGCTTATTATTGATTTACATTCGGAGATTTTTTTAATTATCTTCATTAATCAGAGTACTGTTATTTATTATACTTTTTTACCCGGATAAAAAATCATTTTGAATAATTGAACCTCAGTAAGAGTGCTCCTCTGCGGGGAACTTCTTCTCTTTAACCTCTTCTATATATCTTCTGTAGCACTTTTTCATTTCTTTTCCTATTTCAGAATATCTCTTTGAAAACTTGGGTGTAAACTTTTCAAAAATTCCCAGCATATCATGTGTCACTAAAACCTGGCCGTCGCAATCTACTCCTGCACCTATCCCTATCGTGGGTACTCCTGACTGCTTTGTAATCTTCTTTGCAAGCACTGCTGGTATTTTTTCCAAGACTATTGAAAAGACGCCGGCTTCCTCAAGACCTTTTGCATCTTCTAAAATTTTTAAAGCTTGTTCTTCAGTTTCTCCTCTCGTTCCATACCCGCCGAATTTATAAATAGACTGTGGTGTAAGCCCCAGATGACCCATAACCGGAATCCCTGCTTCTACAATCAGCCTTATAGTATCATAAACTTCCCTGCCGCCTTCAAGCTTTACAGCTTCAGCGCCTGCTTCTTTTAAAAACCTGCCGGCGTTTCTTACTGCTTCCTCGACGCTTGCCTGATAAGACATAAAAGGCATATCGCCAATTACCATAGCTCTCTTGACACCTCTTGAAACCGCGCTGCAGTGGTGTATCATCTCATCCATTGTAACTGGTATGGTATTTTTATATCCTAAAAGTACATTACCCACAGAGTCCCCAACTAATATTAAATCTATACCACATTCGTCCAGCTGGGAGGCCATCAGACAATCGTAAGCCGTAAGCACAGTTATCTTTTCACCCTTTTCCTTCATTTCTACCAGATCGCCTATTGTGACTTTTCTTATAGACATAACATTCCCTTCCTATTCCTTAAGTATCCTTTTTAATTCCATGACTGTTTTTTTATCTATCCATTTATTTCTGTGTGCAATCTTACTTGTTTCCCTCCCCATCACTTTATACAGACTAATTTTCTCCATGTTAAAATACTTATTAAAATTTTCCATATGTTCCCTGATGGTGCCAACATCTCCCCTTGCAATAGGGCCGGTAAGGGATTTTTCTGTTCCCATCTTTTTTATATTTTCAACTGTTCCCTCTACCAGGCCTATAAGGCCTTTTAAAGAATCTTCCGGTTTTATTCCTATCGTTTTATGTATAAGAACTGCATAATTAATAAGAGTAACCAGATAATTTGAAGCCACACATGCAGCTGCATGATAAAGAGCTTTTTTATTGTCATCTACTTCAATCGTCCTGCCTACAAGACTTTTTACAATAAATTGCGCTACTCTTTTTGACTCTGCACTGCAGTAAGTTATTCCGTAAACGGTACCGGGTAAAGTCTTAATCGCTTCCTTTATTGAAGCAAAAGATTTTAATGGATGTATCGATGCAACTTTCGCACCAGCATGCCTTGCAGAATCTAATACGCTCATTGATTTCGATCCGCTAAAATGCAGCGCATAATAACCGTTAAAATTTTTGGTTTTTTCCGAAAAGATTTCGCTGCAAACAGAGCCTATGGCGTCGTCTGGTGTGCATATCAATACGCAATCAGCCAGAGATGCTGCCTTTTTATTCTCTATGGTAAAGACCACACCTCTTGCTCTATCTCCCATAATTTTCGTTGCTCTATTCAAAGACGCCATAGATTTTGAGGCTACTGCTCTTAGTCTTATACCGGAATTCTTTTTCTGCGCAAGCATGCAGCTTACAGTTGCCCCAAGCCTCCCCGCACCAATGACACATATATCCAAACTCTTTATTTTTTTCATGTTACAATGCTGTTTTATGCCTTTTTATTGCTGGGAAACCCTGACAGGCATCAGCAAATATATCAATTCCTTATTTTTCTCTGATTGTATCAGAATAGGTTTAAGCGGTTCCTCTATTGATAATATTATGTTTTTACCATCCATTATGTTTATCCCGTCTATAAGGAATTCAGGATTAAACGCTGTTTCTATTCTTTCATCCCCATATGAAACATCAAAATCTTCACTGGAGCTTCCTACTTCCCTTATATTCATTGAAACGGCTGCTTTTCCTTTATCAAATGCCAGCTTGACTGGTATATTATCCTGAGATATAGATGAAATTCGCTTCACAACTTCAAGCATCTTTCCCTTGTCTATTACTATATTATGTTTCAGGCCTTTTGGAATAAGCTGCTTGTATTCCGGAAACTTCCCCGATAGCAGTCTTGATACTATTATATTCTTTCCTTTTTTCTCTTCTTCAAGACAGAAGCTTATCTGGTTTTCCTCAAGATATATTTTAACATCTCCTTTATCGTATTCACTCTTAACAATGCTATCCAGTACCTTCAGTGGTATTACCACCTTTATGTTCTGTGCAGTCGTATCCAGTTTTTCTTTTATTAATGCAAGCCTGTAGCTGTCAGTTGCTGCCATGCTCAATATGTCGCCCTCGATTTCTATAAGGACTCCGGTAAGAACTCCTCTGCTTTCATCCAGCGATGCGGCTTTCTGAACTTTTGAAAGAAGATTTTTAAATTTTTTCAACTCTATCCTTAGAGGATTTTCATTCTTTATCTCAGGAAAGTCCGGATACTCCTCTATAGACATCGTGTTCAAGCTAAAAAAAGCTTTCCCGCATGTTATTTTTACCTTGTTTGTTTCCCTGTCAAGTTCTAACTCGATTTTTGACTCTTCAAGACTCTTCAAAATATTTATTAAAATCCTTGAAGGTACCACTGTTTTTCCTTCATTAATGACTCTTACCTTAGACTCACATTTAATGCTTGTCTCCAGGTCTGTACTATATATAGTAAGGGCTTCGCCTGCATTAATCATAACACCGCCTAATATGAAAGAAGAAGCTCTCGGGCCTATTGCCTTGTTTGTTGTAAGTAAGGCGTTCAGAAGATCGTTTTTTGTTGTTTGAAATTTCATCTCAACCTCTTTTAAGATATTTGAAACATAAACATATTCTATTATATATAATGTTTAATTAAAATAGTTAGTAGTAGTTATAACACCTGTTGGAAATGTTAAAAAGTAAAAAACAGAATTAAGACGCTTGGATAATTAACATCCTGTATTGTTAAAAAAGAAGTTGAAAGCTGTTTAATATTTGTAGAAAAAGCTGGTTGATAAATAATAAAGCATTCTATCAACAAAAAACATCTTATTCTGTTGAAAAATTTGGGTGTTTTTAAACAAGTTTTAAACAGGGAGAAAATTTCTTATTATGAAGGAGATTTAATTTTACTTGAGATTTCCTGGATCTGCATATAAACACTTTTATCCTTATTGATAAGATCTGATACCTTGGAAACAGCGTATATAACAGTGGAATGATCCCTGTCGCCGAACGACTTTCCTATTCTCGGAAGTGAACTGCTTGTAAGTTCTCTGGAAAGGTACATAGCAAGCTGACGGGCGTGTGATATAAACTTATTTCTCTTAGCGCTTATGATATCGCTGATTGATATTGAGAAATATTTTGATACTTCTTTTATTATTGTTTGTATACTTGTTTTATGTTCCTTGTCATCAGGAAGCATGTCTTTTAGAATGTTTTTTGCTACCGCAAGATCGGGTTTGGAATTAGTAAGAGTGGAAAAAGCAACAATCCTTGTAAGTGCACCTTCAAGCTCTCTAATATTTGAGGTTATTTTTTCAGCAATAAGATTTTGTATGTCGTCGGACACTACAATTTTTTCTCTTTCTGAATATTTTTTTAGAATCGCCAGCCTCGTCTCAAGATCGGGGGGTTTGATATCGGTTACAAGCCCCCATTCGAATCTTGACCGAAGCCTTTCCTCAAGCGTAGAAATATTTTTAGGGGGCCTGTCGCTTGAAAGAACTATCTGGCGGTTTGTGTCATGAAGGGTATTGAAAGTATGAAAGAACTCCTCCTGGCTTGCCTCCTTGTCTTCAAGAAAGTGTATGTCATCTACAAGCAATACATCATTGTTTCTATAAGTCTCTTTAAAAGCAAATATATTTTTATATCTCAAAGCATTAATAAACTCGTTTAGGAATCTTTCGGCTGATACATATTTCACTGTTTTATCAGGGTGTAGCTCAAGCATATACTGACCGATTGCGTGCAGAAGGTGAGTTTTACCAAGGCCGACACCTCCATAGATGAATAAAGGGTTATAAGTCTTTCCCGGTTTTTCACTTACAGCCAGTGAAGCCGTACAGGCAAACCTGTTTCCATTGCCGACCACGAAAGTATCAAAAGTATATTTTGTATTAAATGAAGAATCTTTTACCTTTATGCTGGAAAGGCTTGTATCTTCAACAGTTTTATCGATATAAGTATTGTAATTATTGGCAGTATCTCTAGTGCTTCCGGGTGATGTAACAATTTTTACTTTACATTTGGTGTTGGTTACTTTTTTTATTGAGTCTGAAAGAATTTTTGAGTATCTTGATTCGAGCCATTCTTTAGCAAAGGAGCTGCCTACCGAAACGGTAAGACAGTTTTTTTTTAAAGAGAGAGGTGTGATATGCTCAAACCACGCCTTATAAGTGGGAATATTGATTTTATTTTTTAAATCGTCAAGAGTATTTTTCCAGATGCTTTCAAGTTCTGCCATAGTACTCTTATATTAAATATTATTTGAATAATATTCAAGATATTTTATACATTTTTTTGACAATTTTCTTTTGCCGTTTTTACTTGATGTTAAGAGCTTGCTTTTTTCAAGCTGGATGAGTTCCCTGTATGATGTTGAAAGGCTGAAATTGAGTTCACTGGCTATAGTTGAGGGGCCGGCTTCATCAAGCTCCAGGATTACAAAAAGAATTTTCTTTTGTCTTTCTGATAATGATTTAAAGCCGAATTTATCAATACTGTCTGTAGAAGGTTTAGAATCTGTACCAGGCGCTGGCCCATCTGCTTCACTGCTGCTTAAATCCTGGGGCTGGCGGCTGATTACTGCTGATTCCAGTTTCAAGGAAATTACAGTTCCGCTTTTTATGTTATCTTTGATATCTATTGACCCTCCGGAGAAGGTAATGGTCTCTTTTACTATAGGGAAACCGGAACCGACTCCCCTTATATACTCTTTCATCTTTCGGGTAGCAGATGTATAGCCTGGCATGAATGCTTTTTCCTTATCTTCGATTCCCGGACCCTGATCCGATACAATTATATGGTTTCCATTATTTAAGATAGTGATTATCACTTCTTTGAAGTCTGCATGTATCAGATTTTCTATTATCTCCTTTATTATAGTGAATGGAATTTTACCACCGGCACCATGGGAAAGATTATAAGCTTCTTGGGTTGTCTGGTTTATAAAACTGTTTATGTCATTAAAGTTCAGATCAATAATTCTTGGAATACTTTTCATATTGTCATAAACAGCGATTCTGACAGCTATGTCAATTGAATCATAGCTTACATCTGCTATAGCATGATTATTTTTTAAAGTATTATTGGTATCGGACATTCTAAAAACTCTTTAAGATAACTGCCATGTGCTATTGCTTTAAAAACTTACATAAGCAAAAAACTTTTCACTTTCTTTTCAGTACTTTTAAGTTTTCAACAAACCAATAATAATATTTTAGATAGAAAAAAGCTACTAAATTATATATCAACCATTAAAAATTGAGGGCTGTTGACATATAGAATGGTGATGTTTTTTAAGTTTTCAACATATTTTTCAACAGGTGTGGAAAAAATTTTTAAATCTATGGAAAGTATGTGAAAAACAACACTATACAGAATGGTATAAAAATATATTTTTCAGGATTGATTTCCGGAAGAACAAGTGTTTGAGAAAATTGAAGTTTTAAGATATAAAAAAAATTTTAAACGTAAAAAAACGCTGTTTTACAAGCTGCAGAGACCTTGATATTAGTATAATTAGAATGTATAATTTACTACTTAATTGAGAACAAAAAAATTAAATTGGGTAAGAAATGAAAAGAACCTTTCAGCCAAATGTTAAAAAAAGAAAGAAAAACCATGGTTTTAGAGTTAGAATGCAGAAAAAATCAGGAAGAGCTGTAATTGCAAACAGAAGAAGAAAGGGAAGAAAAAAGATTTCTGCTTGAGGAATAGAGGAAAGGGTTAAAATAAAGTTTGAAACACTTAAAAGAAAAAGTGACTTTAATAGAGTAATAAGAGAAGGAATATACAGGAAAGATAAGTACTTAATAATATATATATTTAAAAGAGCGGAAGTTGAGAATTCAGTAAGAGCCGGGTTTGGGATAGGAAAGAAAGTCGGAGGAGCTGTTTTAAGGAACAGGATTAAAAGAGTTTTGAAGGAAATTTTGAAAAAGACCAGCACAGAAATCAAAGTTGGTCTGGATATCTTAATTATTGCAAAGAAAGAAACCACAGGTATTGATTTTTGGGAATTAAAGGGACATCTGGAAAGCAATTTAAAATCAATCCTTATCGATTAAATATACTAAAAAACGATAAATTGTTTTAGCTGTGAAGAAAATACTAATATTTTTAATAAAGATTTATAAAAAATATATTTCACCTTTACTGCCAAAAAGTTGCAGATTTCATCCTACATGTTCTGAATATGCTATTGAATCAATATACAGATATGGTGTATTAAAAGGTAGTATTAAATCTATATATAGAATATTAAGGTGTAATCCATTCAATAAAGGCGGTTATGATCCTGTAAAGTAATTGACACTGGAGGTTTATAAGATTGGAAAAGATACTTGAGTTTTTAAGTCCAATAACACATTTTTTTGAGAAAATAATAGTATTTTTATATAGCAATGTTGTTGCGAACTATGGAATAGCAATAATACTTTTAACAATTATCGTAAGACTATTATTAGTTCCGCTGTCAATAACACAAACAAGATCGATGGTAAAAATGCAGAAGATACAGCCTGAACTGAAGGAACTCCAGAAAAAATATAAAGACGATAAACAGAGACTGCAGCAAGAGACAATGGACTTTTACAAGAAGCATAATGTTAATCCCCTTTCGGGATGTCTGCCGCTTATATTGCAGCTGCCTGTATTCTTTGCATTATTTCAGGCACTTAGAAATCCTTCTGAAATTGTAACAAATGTGTTGGGTAAATTTGAAATAAATGGTGTATTAAATCATAATTATAATTTCTTATGGATGAATTTAAATGAAAGGGATCCTTATTATATTCTGGTAATATTGATGGTTGGGACTATGTTTTTATCAATGAAGATGACAACAACAGATCCAAAGCAGTCAAAAATTATGTATATAATGCCTGTAGTGTTTGGATTTATATCATTTACATTTCCTTCAGGAATACTGGTATACTGGGTAACTACAAATATCTGGTCAATAGGCCAACAGTGGATAGTAAGTAAGATTATCACCAAGAGGAGTGTGAAGGAAGAACTGATTCAGAAAGAGGAAAGCCCTGAGGGCAAAATGGAATTGAGCGATGAAGAAAAGAAAATAATTAGAAGAAAAATAAAAAAGAAGAAAAAGAAGAGGAGATAAGACTTCCATTAACGGAGGTAGAAAATGAGCGAGGATAAAAATATGAAAGATGCCATAGATTCATATGTCGAGTCGCTGGAAAATGAGCAAAAAAATAATAGGCTTATAGAAAATGTTTCAAAAAAGAAAGAAGAGAGTAATCAAGAAATAAATGGTTTGGAAAAAATAAGGAAGTTATTGAAGAAAGTAATAGAACTTATATGCTTAGGTGAAGAGATAAAGGTAAATAAGGATTCGGAAGAACTGAAGTTGTCGGTTTACGGAAAAGATCTGGGGATTGTAATTGGAAGAGATGGAAGAAATATGCAGGCACTTGAATATATAATAAACCTGATTGGAAGAAGAAAAAAACTGATTGAAAGAAATGTGACTATAGATATAAAAGATTATAGAAAAAAGAAAATTGAGAAGATAAAAAAAATAGCAATAGCAATGGCAAAGAAAGCAATTGATGAAGGAAGGAAAATAGCCCTTAGGCCGATGAGTGCATACGAAAGAAAAGTAATACATAACGCTCTGGCAAAATTTAAAGATGTGAGTACAAGAAGCAGGTATGAGGAGCCAAACAGGAGAATAATAATATATCCAAAAGGCGGCAAATAGCTAATTATAAAGTTAATAGAATAGTAAAATAAACGGCACCGTAGTGCCGTTTTTTATTGGTATAGTTTTAATAAACAAAAAATTTAAATATAATTAAAATCGGAAGAAGTCCAAAATATAAAGGAGAAATTTTCGGAAATGCAAATAAGTAATGAAGACACTATAGCAGCAGTCGGTACCCGGCCCGGAGAAGCGGCAATTGGAATAGTGAAATTAAGCGGTGATAGGTCGATAAATATTGCAGATAAGATTTTTAGATCAAGAAGTAATAAAAAATTGAAGGGACTGCATACCTATAATATGCTTTACGGCAATATAATTGATAAAGAAGGTAATATTGTAGACGAAGTTATTGTAACCCTGATGAAAAAACCCAGGTCATATACACGGGAGGATATTGTAGAGATAAATTGCCATGGAGGAATAGTTGCAACAACAAAGGTGCTGGAAATGTGTATGGAGAATGGGGCAAGAATAGCAGAGCCAGGAGAATTTACAAAAAGAGCGTTTTTAAATGGAAGGATAGACCTCTCACAGGCGGAGGCAGTAATCGATTTGGTGAGGTCCAGAACAGAACAGAGCTTAAAAATTGCGGCAAAAAATCTAAAAGGTGATGTGGGAGAAGAAATAAGAAAGCTTAGAGAGATGATAATGGATGTAGTGGTACAGCTTGAGGCTTCAATTGATTTTATTGAGGAAGATTTAGAGATGACACCTTTTATTAAACTTTTAAAGTCAGTCGAAAAAATAAAAACCAAACTGGTAGAGTTGATCAAAGACGAGGAAAAAGGAGAGATTATAAAAAATGGTGTAAAAGCAGCTATTGTAGGGAAGCCAAATGTGGGAAAATCAAGTTTACTTAATTTACTTTTAAAGAAGGAAAAAGCAATAGTTACCTCCATACCAGGGACGACAAGGGATGCAGTAGAAGAAATATTATATATAGAGGGCATACCTTTAATTCTGGTAGATACTGCTGGGATAAGAAAGACAAAAAGCACAATAGAGAGGATAGGAGTGGTCAGGAGCTTAAAGCATATTGACGAAGCTGAGCTTGTTGTACTAGTTCTGGACGGGAACAGAAAAATCGAAAAAATGGACCTAAATATAATTGAAAGAATAAAAGGGAAGAAAACAATATGTTGTGTGAATAAGGCAGACCTGAAACAAAATCTGGAAATGGACATAGTAGGTGAATATTTTAATAAAAAGTTTATTACAAAAATTTCTGCCTTAAAAGGGACCGGTATAAAAAATCTGGAGAGCAGGATTAAAAAAATAATAATGGATAACGGAGATATAAATCTGGAAGAGAGGATAATCATCAATAGCAGGCATAAGGGTATATTAAAAGAAGCAAGAGATCTATTAGAGAATGCTGAAAAAGCAATGAAAGATAAAGTTTCGGAAGAGTTTCCTTCATATGATTTAAGAACTGTATATAGTCTGATGGGTGAAATAATAGGAGAAACTGCAGGGGATGATATTTTAAGCAGAATATTTAGCAAGTTCTGTATAGGAAAATGAATAATGCCAAAAAACAATATCCCAGGAATATTTGGCGAAGATGTTTCACGTGAAACAAAATTAAAAAGGTATACTGATTTAAAATGGTACGGGCTGAAAAAGTGATTAGTTATGATGTTATAGTAATAGGAGGAGGACATGCAGGGTGTGAAGCAGCTCTATCCTCTGCAAGAAATGGTGTTAGGACTTTATTGGTATCAATAAATATGGACAGCATAGCAAGTATGCCCTTTGGCGGCACAATAGGCGGTCTCGTAAGAGGGCAGCTGATAAAAGAAGTAGATGCTCTGGGCGGTGAGATATCAAAAAATACAGATAAAAATTATATAAATATCAGGACGGTAGAAGATGAATCTGAAAGTTGTGAAAAGACACTAAAGGCGGTAGTAGACAGGAGAAGGTATTTTTTATCAATGAAAGAGGTGCTGGAGAAACAAAAGTATTTAGATTTAAGGCAGGGGCTTGCAACAGAAGTAAAAAAGAATAAAAAAGGATTTAAATTATTTACAAGCGATGAAACTGTTTATAGCTGTACCTCCTTAGTTATATGTGGAGGAACTTTTTTAAGAGGGAAAATGCTATGGGGGGAAAATTTAATTGAAGCAGGGAGGCAGGGAGAGATAAGTTCAAAGAGGCTTCCGTTAAGTCTTGAAAGTCTGAATTTAAAATTCGGCCGAATTAAAAATTATACTGCGCCAATGGTAGATAGAAAGAAGGTTGATTTGAGTAAGCTGGAAAAAGAACCATTCGACGACTGCCCGGAAATGTTTTCAAGCAGTGACAGTTTTGATGGGAGAGTTCAGCTAAATAATTACATTGCATATGCAGGAAAAGATTTTACCACATATGTTTTAAAGAGTATTAAAGCAAAAAAAGAATATGATAAAAGCAATGGTCCGGAAGGAATAAGAGGTGGGATTTCTATTGAGGGAAGAGTTTTAAAATCAAAAGAAAAAAAGGGATATAAGATTTTTATTCAGCCGACAGGCAGGGGTACAAATGAAATGTATATGCAGGGGCTTGAGACGATGTTACCTGAAGAAATACAGGAAAAAATAATAAAAAGGATTAAAGGGCTGGAGGAAGCACAAATAACAAGGCCGGGTTATGCTGTTGAATATGACTTTTTGACACCTTCTCAAATAAACCGTAGTCTGGAAAGCAGGACTGTTGAGGGAATTTTTTTTGCTGGGCAAATTAATGGGACTACAGGATACGAAGAAGCTGCTGCACAGGGTATTATTGCAGGAATAAATGCTGCTCGAAAGGCTAAAAATCTCGGATCCATCGTGAATGAATGTAAGGATGGATATATTGGTATACTTTTAAGTAATATAGCAGAAGGTTAAATAAATCTGCAGCAGTAAAAGCTGCAAGCTAATATAGCAGGTTGAGTGGAATTGTTTCACGTGAAACATAAAAGGATCCAAGGGTTAATGAGGAAATAAAAAGTATGGAATACGATGTTATAGTTGTAGGAGCAGGGCACGCAGGCTGCGAAGCAGCACTATCGGCAGCAAGGTTGGGACTTAAAACTTTGGTGCTGACAATTAATGTAGATAAAATCGTCTTGATGCCCTGTAATCCGTCTATAGGTGGAGTGGGTAAGAGCCAGCTGGTAAGAGAAATAGATGCGCTTGGAGGGCAAATGGCAAAGACCGCTGATAAGACTTTAATACAGATTAAAGTCTTAAACAAAAGCAAGGGTCCCGCAGTTCAGGCACTAAGGGCACAGATAGATAAAAAAGAATATGAAATTGAAATGAAGAAAGTCCTTGAAAACACAAAAAACCTGATACTGA
>CAZODQ010000006.1:0-80581 GCA_964578625.1 uncultured Actinomycetota bacterium | reverse complement strand
AAACCTTTTTATTTTATATTGGTTTAGAGGTTTACACAAAATTATTTACAGACTCGTTTATAACCTCCTTCCTTGCACTTCTATTACAAAAACATTATAAATTTGCTTCTGCCATTTAAATACATTAGAATAAGGGTGCTTGGTAGTATAAATTGACACCCGGAGCCCTGGTATTATGGATATAGAAGAAAAAATTAAGTACGCAATAGAAAAAACTGTAGTGTTGAAGCCTCCCAAGAAGCTACTGGCATCATTTGTTGATACTACAATACACTACTATATTTTAACTGTTCCGATGTATCTGGACTTTGAGGGAAGAAGTGCAGAGTCCGAGACTGTGATAAGGGAAGGAAGGATTACCTGCAGGAAGCCCAAACTTATTACCCCCTCATATATGCTCAGGATGGAGGGATTCAGCGGAGAGGCAAGGAAGGCATTTGAGATGCTGGCTGAAGAGGACAGTGACCTTGCAATGATACTTTACGGCTTTAAGTTCAGGAGGGACTCGGAGAAGATGGATATAGTTTCAAGTTCACTTGAGTCGGTGGCAAAGAAGATATCAAGGAATATTGATAGAAGAAGAGATACTTACAGCGCTGTCATCAAAGGAGTAGATGAGTTCTGGGATGTGTCTCTGTCCAAGTTTGTCCAGGAAATGGTAGACAAAAGCATTCATAAATCGCAGGTGCCGGATCTTGTAAGAGACAGGTCGATCAGTATGGGAAGAAGCGGATTTCCTGTGGTCACCAGGGACAGCAGCGGTACTCCTGTCATAGCAAGAAAAGAAATAGAGCTGCTCTTCAAGCTGTTTGAAAAGGGAGAGATAGAACCTATGGAACTCAAGGCCGAGCTTGACAGATGGGAGATGTTCGAGCAGTACCAGGACAGGTTCTTTAAATACTTCAGGAAACGGTCCAGAAATTAGTTACGATACTACAAGCATCTCATCCGGTGTCAGAAGAGATATTCCGGCATCCTTTCCAATTATTTCTACCTTTATTATCTTCTGCGGTTTTTTAAGGTCTATGTTCTTTCTGTCTACCACATCGGTAAGCTTTATAATAAGCTCTTTAAATTCGTGCTTGTCATAGTATCTTTTTTCAATGTCCATCATCCATTTTTCGTTTTCCCCGATCTTTGGGACAAGCGGCTTTATTGCCTTCTGCATGGCGGGTATTTCCGATTTTACCCAGCTGTCTACCGGGATATAGCGGTATGTCTTGCCGAAGAACTCGGCGTTTTTCTTGGCAAATTCTTTCAGTTTTTTTACGACTTCCCTGGGCTTCGCTACGTTAAGGAGGAAAATGCCGCTGTACTTTGATTTTAAAAACTCTGCCTTTGCGCCTATTTCTTTAAATAGGATCTCCACTTTTTCCCTGCTGCTTTCGGTATGGGCGGGATCGTAGGTCACTATAAGCTTTACATCCACTATAAAACCTCCTGATTAAAAAATATAATGCTTTAATTATATCAACAGAGAAGATTTATAAAAAGTTTAAGTTATTCTATAATAACAAACAATTATATCCGTTTTACGGGAGAGAATGTATTGCTGTACCGCACGCTTGAAGACAGAGCAGTCAAAGCGAAAGAGGACGAAGATGAGGCAAATAAGCTCATCTTCGAATTCAAGCCCTTTATTGCAGGTGTAGTGCAGAAAAAGGTGGGGAGGTTTGTGGAATATGGTGTTGATGAAGAACTCTCCGTAGGGCTGATGGCTTTCAAGGAGGCCATTGATTCCTATGACAGGGAAAGGAGTAAATTTTTATCCTTTGCAAAGCTTGTAATAAGCATGCGCCTTATTGACTATTACAGAAAAAGCGGAAAGGAAAAGGCTTCAAGCTTTAAGGGCAGCAGTTCAAACGATAGTGATATGGATGAGAGTTCTATGGAGCAGTACAAAATAGATGATGAAAATGAAAAAAGGATACTTGAGATAATAGAGTACAGAAGCATGCTTAGTAAGTGGGGAATAAGCCTTGAAGAGCTTGCCGAGATTTCTCCCAGGAGTGAGGGCTTGAGGGAACAGTATAAAATGGTGGCAAGAGTTATTGCTAAAAACGACAGTATTTTAAATGTCCTTCTGAATACAAAGAGGCTTCCCGTAAAGGAAATAGAAAATATCGTATCAATACACCCAAAGAAACTGGAACGGGGACGAATATATATAATAGCTATGGTTCTGGCTATACTGGCTAACCTTAGCTATGTGGATATCTGCAGAGGTGGTATGAAGTGAAAGCAGTAATAATGGAAATACATAAGGATTACTGTATCGTGGTAACCGGAGACGGACAGTTTTTAAAAAGGAAGATTCCGGCAGGAGTATTTGAGATAGGTGATGAAATAGTAATCGATCAGGCATACTCCTTTAAGCCGGTAAAGCCTGCCGGGGTAAACTGGGTAAGGAAGTTTGCGGTCACTGCTTCCATAGCTATAGTGGCAGTTGTAGCGCTTGTCCTGGGAGTGAAGTATATGAGGGATTATTTATCGGAACATGCCGCCTGGTATAAAGGATATGAAAGGGAAGAATTTATAGTGGTAGGTGAAGAAGACAAGCAAGGAGTTGAACAAGAAGAAGCCCCGGGGGAGGCTGAGGCTGTTCAAGCAGAGCCGGAAGAGGCTGTTATCTATGAGAATATGTACACCCTTGAGGAAGGAACAGAGTTTGAGGAATTTATAAGCGGCATTATGTTTTCATATAAGGTCGTAGATGGTAAAAGCCTGAAGGTAAGGCTTGAAAATATAAACAGGGCCCCTTATTTTAGCGGCAGTTTTAAAATAGTTATGATGCTTTATAATGGAAGCAATTCAGAAACATCCGAAATCAGACTTCAGGGATTTAAACCGGGCCAGGTGCGTGAAAACTCGTTTATCATAAGGGATGGAGAGACCAGCTTCAGGCTGCAGGTAATTGAGACGACTTACTAATTCTGCTGCTACCCCGTTTTGTTTGAGGCATCTAACGTATATATATTAAGGATTAATAAGTATAGTCAAAGGAGCCTATGATGAAAAGAAATAAACTGATTATTGCGGCTGCAGCTCTTGTAGTTGTCACCTTTCTTACCAATGCTGCTTTTTTTAAGCAGTGCTCCGGAGGAGGAAACAGGATTTCCGAGGAGAAGTCCGATGAGATTGCAGCTTCGTTAAACACTGACCTTGTTTATTCAAATACCCAGTTTGGATTTAATATCTTTAACGAACTTATTTTAGAGGATAGGGATCAGAACATATTTATATCCCCCCTTTCCATAATGCTTGCACTGGCAATGACATATAACGGAGCAGTGGGTGATACGAATATGGCAATGGCTTATGCATTGGAGTTTGAGGGCTTTGACCTTGAGGAATTAAACTCAGGCTTTAAGGACCTTACTACCTCAATCGAAAATGCAGACAGCAATATTGATCTTGCGATAGCAAACTCCATCTGGATGAATCTAGGTTTTGAAGCAAAAAAGGATTTTATAGATAGAAACAGCAAATACTTTTCATCCGAAGTAAGAGAAATCGACTTTTCCGATGCTCAGACGGTAGACACCATAAA
Organism: uncultured Actinomycetota bacterium; assembly: GCA_964578625.1. Lineage (GTDB taxonomy): Bacteria > Actinomycetota > Humimicrobiia > Humimicrobiales > Humimicrobiaceae > CAZBSE01. Next base: position 77,031 of record CAZODQ010000006.1, on the reverse strand, counting down.
CGGATGGATAGCCGATGCTACAAGGGACAAGATTAAAAAGATGCTGGACGGGATCCCTGCCGATGCCGTGATGTACCTTATAAATGCTATTTATTTTAAGGGAAACTGGACAGATGAGTTTGATGAGAGTTTAACTAAAGATGATGATTTTTATCCAGCCGAAGGAAGTACCAAAAAGGTCCCGATGATGAATCAGGAAGGAGAATTCTTTTACTGCAGGGGGGAAGACTTTTCCGGTGTAAGGATTCCATACGGTCAGGAGAAAATGGCAATGTATATAATACTTCCTGATGAAGGCACAGGTGTTGACTCTGTAATAAGTTCCCTTAATGCTGAGAAGTGGAAGGAAATAATTGATTCATTTTCTAAAAAGCAGGTAATCCTTTCCATGCCGAAATATAAGATGGAGTACGGGATAAAGCTTTTAAATGACGTGCTTACGAATATGGGTATGGGAGTTGCCTTCAGCGTTGATGCGGATTTCAGCGATATCAGACCCGGCATCTTTATATCCAAGGTGCTGCACAAGGCTGTAATCGAGGTAAATGAGAAGGGAAGCGAGGCTGCGGCGGCTACGGTTGTAGAGATGCTGGAGACAGCGGCTGAAGTTGAGGAACCTGTGGAATTTATAGTAAACAGGCCTTTCTTCTTTGTGATTGCGGATGAAAGGAGCGGAAATATACTGTTTATGGGAAAAGTCGTAGAGCCTTAAAGTTAAATAGTTTTAAAAATGTTGCTTTTATTGTAAAGTTCTACTACAATTGTTGTAGGTGATTACAACAATGGTTAAATTTTTAGAAATTTCTAAATCAAGATTAAGAAATAAAATTTTGCTGCATTTCTTTACCAATCCTGATAATGAGATGTATTTAAGAGAAATAGCATCTGTTCTTGGAGAGGACCCGGGTAATTTATCTAAGGAGCTGTCAAAACTTGAAAAAGAGGGTGTCTTTTCATCAACTACCAGGGGTCGGCAAAAATATTTCTTAATAAATAAGAGTTATCCGTTATTCAATGAACTAAAATCTATAATTTTTAAAACCATTGGAATCCAGGGTAGTTTATATAATATAGTCAATGAAGTTGATGGTATTATTTTTGCCTTTATTTATGGCTCATTCGCAAAAAGTGAAGAAAGTATTCTTTCAGATATAGATCTATGCTTGATCGTCGATATTGGAAATTTTAATGAAAGTATTTTTATTGAGAGGACAAGTGATTTGGAGCGTAAAGTTTCAAGAGAAATTAATTATATTCATTATTCAGAAGAGGAATTTTATAAAAGAGAAAGAGAAAAGGATAGTTTTATTTTAAGCATTTTAGATGATCAGAAAATAATGTTAAAGGGAGAGGAATCTGAATTACAAAGATTTACTGGCAGAAGGAAAACTTAAAAAAGTATCCAAAATCGGATTTGATCAAATTCAAAAGTATATTAATCGTTCAAAAAAAGACTTGGAAACTGCTAAGAATTTAATAAATTTTGATGAAGGAGCAACTCTTACTTTTATCTATAATGCAATGTTTCACGCAGCAAATGCTATAATAAGATCACAGGGATATAGACCAGGAAATAAATTTCAACACATTGGAGTGATTGAAGCTGTGAATAGAACAATAGGAAATGAATTTAAAAGTTTGATTTTAAAATATGATAAGTTAAGAATTCAAAGAAATAAATTTGAGTATCAGGCTGATTGTTACAGTTCCAAAACGCAGTTATTAAAAGATATAGATAATGCAGAAGAATTCGTGTCTGTTATAGAGAAATATCTGCAGAAAAATAATCCACAATTAAAATTAGATGTTTAACGTATACTAATTGTAGTAAGCATCTCTGCGTAATATAAATGAGTATTGGATAGTTAGACATGAAGAGCAGGACATAGTATTAAAAAAATATTCTTTGGACAAATCCAAAATTTATTATATAATGTCTACTTAGTTTCATTTTAAAACAGGACAGTAGGGATTTTTATTAAAGTATGTAAATATAAATAGAAATAAGTCTTCTTGATCGTATCTAATTCATTTATTCCACATTTTTTAAATAATAGTTTCTACTACTGTTTTTATATATAGAAAAAGGCAACTAAAAGAAAGGCAATTTAGTGAATAAGAGAATGTATGTTGGTAATCTGGACTACTCTACGACAGATAAGGATCTCGAAGATTTATTTGCCCAGGAAGGTACTGTTACTTACTCTAAGGTGATTACCAGAATGGACGGGAAATCAAGAGGTTTCGGATTTGTCGAGATGGAGAGTGAAGACCAGGCAAAAGCAGCTATGGAGAAACTGAACCAGAGCGATTTCAAGGGAAGGACTATTGTTGTAAATGAAGCAAGAGCTCAGAATAATCAGAACAGGGGAAGCTTTGGCTCAAGGGAAGGTAATCCCGGCGGTTACAGAAAAGAAGGAAGCGGAGATCTGAATTACAAGCTCAGAAAACTAAGAAGAAACATGGGTTAGGTACAATTTAGAATTTATACTTGTTTTTTTACCTATAATCTCCTATAGTAGCTGTTGGACAGAGTACAAAACTGAATAATTATAACCTTTAAAATAGTCCGGAGAGGCTAAAAAGGAATGAAAAAAATATTTAAAAAGTATTTTAAGGTGAATGATATTTTAACCTTCTTACCTATTTGGTAAGGAGGTTTTTTTATATGGCAGGGAGTTATGATGGAGAAAGCACAGATATTAAGTGAGAGCGATATGGAAAGAGTGGTAAAGAGAATCTCACATGAGATACTGGAAAGAAATAAAGGTTCGGAGAGTCTTGTTTTTATAGGTTTACAGAAAAGAGGGGTCCCTCTGGCAAACAGGATAGCTGAAAATATCGGCAAGTTCGAGGGGACCAGCGTAAAGACGGGAAAACTTGATATAGCCTTCTACAGGGATGATATAGGCAAGAATATAAAGCCGGACGTAAGGATAACCGATATCCCCTTTGACATAGAAGGCAAAAATATAATTCTGGTTGACGATGTTCTGTACACCGGAAGGACGGTAAGGGCGGCACTTGATGCAATAATAGATTTTGGAAGGCCCAGGAGCATACAGCTTGTGGTTTTAATTGACAGGGGTCACAGGGAACTGCCTATAAGGGCGGATTATGTGGGAAAGAACCTTCCAACCTCGCTTAATGAAGCTGTGGAAGTAAAGTTGAAGGAAACAGACGGTGTGGACAGTGTTACACTGGTAAAGAAGGAATAGGTATGTTAAGTAAAAAAAGCCTGCTGGATATAGACAGCCTGGAACTTGAAGATATAAAATTGATACTTTCCAATACGGATTCTTTTCTTGAAATATCAAAAAGGGAAGTAAAGAAAGTCCCGACACTGAGGGGAAAGACAGTTTTTAATCTGTTTTTTGAGGTCAGTACCAGGACCAAGACTTCATTTGAAATTGCTGCCAAGAGGCTGAGCGCCGATATTATTAATTTTTCAGCTGCGGGAAGCAGCCTTAAGAAGGGTGAGTCAATAATAGATACACTAAAGACCATACTTTCAATGAAAGTAGATCTTATAATTATAAGGCACTGTGACAGCGGAACAGCTAAGATGGTAGACGGGTTTGTGGATGTCCCTGTTATAAACGCCGGTGACGGCAAGCACCAGCACCCAACGCAGGCGCTGCTGGATATATATACCATAAAAAAGAGATTCGGAAAGTTTAAGGGACTGAAGGCAGCAATTGTGGGAGATTTTATTGACAGCAGGGTGGCAAGGTCAAATATAAGGTTATTTGAAAAAATGGGAATGGACGTGACTTTGGTATCACCTGCCATGTTTCTTCCCGAAGATTTTTCGGAGCTTAAGGTAAGATACAGCATTGATGATGTCATAGAGGACTGCGATGTCCTGTATATGCTTAGAATGCAGCTGGAAAGGCAGGATAGAAAATTTTACCCCTCGGTTATGGAGTATAACCGGTTCTTAGGCCTTGATATGGAAAGGCTTAAGAGAATGAAGCCGGGGTCAATAGTTATGCACCCCGGGCCGGTAAACAGGGGAATAGAGATAAGCGATGAAGTAATGGATACCGTGGGGGAGCTTGCAGAAAGGATTGTAATAGAAGAGCAGGTGACCTACGGAGTGGCTGTAAGGATGGCCATACTGTATTTAATACTGGGTTAAAGGTTTTTTTATGGATATGGAAAAAGTTAAAAATATACTGATAAAGGGAGGCAGGGTAATCGACCCTGAAAAGAAAACAGAATCCGTCCTTGATGTTTTTATTAAAGACGGCATTGTGAAAAAAATGGGTAAAAACATCAGTACAGCCGGAGATGGCATGGAGGTAATCGATGCTAAGGGTCTTATCGTATGCCCGGGATTTGTAGATATGCATGTGCACCTTCGGGATCCGGGATTTGAAGATGAAGAAACTATTGAAAGTGGGGCAATGGCTGCGGTAAAAGGGGGAATTACAACAGTTGCCTGCATGCCCAACACCGATCCTGCCATAGACAGTGAACATGCCGTAAAATATATTATGGAGAAGTCTCAGAATGCTGCCTGCAGAGTCCTGCCTGTCGCAGCTATGACCCAAGGTCTTAAAGGCAGAAAGATTACCGAAATGGGATTGCTGTCCCAGTCAGGGGCCGCAGGATTTTCGGATGACGGAAAGTGTGTAGCTGACAGCAGACTTATGTATGAGATTATGAGATATTCCAATCAATTCGGCCTTCCCCTGATACTTCATGAAGAGGACCATTATATGTCAGAACACGGCCTGGTCCATGAGGGGCACTATTCTTCGGTGCTTGGACTTGAAGGAATATCAGGCCTAAGTGACGATCTTATGATTGAAAGGGATATAATGCTTGCAAAAAGAAGCGGGGCAAAAATCCATATAACACACTTAAGCACTGCCGGAGGTGTGGAGATGATCAGTAAGGCCAAAAAGGACGGTATTGATATAACCTGTGATGTAACCCCTCATCATCTGTTTTTTGACGACAGTGTCATTACTTCATTTAATACAAACTTTAAAGTAAAGCCGCCGATAAGAAGCAGCGAGGACAGGAAGACCCTGGTAGAAGGTATAAAGAGCGGTGTTATCGATGCAATAGCAAGCGACCATGCCCCCCATCTGGACACCGAAAAGAACACGACTTTTAAGATGGCGGAGTTCGGGACCATAGGGCTTGAGACGCTCTTTAGTGCTTCCTTCAGTAAATTATGCAGGGAGGAAGGAATAGGCCTCCCAGCCCTTATAGCTTTAATTACGTGCGGACCTGCAAAAATTTTAAATATAGATGCCGGGAAAATAGAAGAAGGAAAAGCGGCAAATATTGCAGTAATAGATACAGAAGAAGAGGAAATAATTAAAAGAAAGGATTTTATATCAAAGAGCAAAAACAGCGCATTTATAGGTCAGAAACTTTACGGGAACGTTATCTGTACCATAAGCAAGGGCAGATTAGTTTTCAGGAGCAGGTGATTTGAAAGCAACACTTATGCTTGAAGACGGTACGGTTTTTGAAGGCGGCAGTTTCGGCTGTCAGGGAGAGGTGATGGGGGAAGTAGTTTTTAATACCTCCATGACGGGATATCAGGAAATTTTAACCGATCCTTCTTACTATGAGCAGATTGTTACTATGACTTACCCTCTGGTAGGAAATTACGGGATAAACAGCAGGGATATCGAATCGAACGGGGTCCATGTAAAGGGATTCATAGTAAGGGAATATCAAGAAACTTACAGCAACTGGCGGGCAGAGGAAAGCCTCGAAAAGTACCTGAAAGAATATAGGATAATAGGAATTTCGGAAATCGATACCAGGAAGCTTACGAAGCATATAAGGGCTGAAGGCGCCATGAAGGGCGTGATTGCAGGAGGAGACTTTGATAGGGAATCCATGTTAAAAAAGCTTAAAAGTTATCCGGACATGGTAGGAAGAAATCTTGTGGACTTTGTTACCTGCAGGAAACCTTACACCTTCAATCCTGATAAAAAAGACTGCAAATACAGAATCACTGTCTATGACTACGGAGTAAAATTCAATATTTTAAGATGCTTATCCGATGCCGGTTTTAAGGTGGATGTTGTGCCTGCGGCTACGGACCCTGAGGCAGTTCTGGCTACAAATCCAGACGGTATTCTTCTTTCGAATGGTCCGGGAGATCCTGCTGCGGTAGACTATGTTATTTCTAATATTAAAAAGCTAATTGGATTAAAACCAATATTCGGGATCTGTCTGGGCCACCAGCTTCTTTCTCTTGCCCTGGGGGCTAAGACTTACAAGCTAAAATTCGGCCATCACGGGGCAAACCACCCGGTTAAGAACCTTGACAGCGGTGAAGTGGAGGTAACCACCCAGAACCACGGATTTTCTGTGGATATTGATTCGCTTAAAAGTATAAAATTAACAGATTTTAGGATAACACACCTCAATTTAAATGATGGGACTATAGAGGGAATAGAATATCCGAAGATAAGCTCATATACCGTGCAGCACCATCCGGAAGCGGGTCCGGGCCCTCATGATTCAAGATATATATTTAAGAAGTTCGCAGATATTATTGAAAATTTTAATAAGATATAAAAGCTTATGCCGAAAAGGAAAGATATAAAAAAAGTAATGATAATAGGCTCCGGCCCGATAGTGATAGGACAGGCCTGCGAGTTTGACTATTCCGGGACCCAGGGCTGCAAGGTACTGAAAGAAGAAGGATACAAAGTAGTTCTTGTAAACAGCAATCCTGCTACCATTATGACAGATCCTGAGTTTGCAGATAGAACATATATTGAACCGCTTAACGTAGAATTTGTAGAAAAGATCATAAAGAAGGAAAGGCCGGATGCCATACTCCCCACCCTGGGAGGGCAGACCGGCCTTAATATTGCGGTCATGCTAGCCAAGGAAAAAGTTCTTGACACTTACGGAGTAGAACTTATCGGAGCGGATGTTGATGTCATAAGCAAAGCGGAAGACAGGGAAAAATTCAAGGAAGCCATGGCCAATATCGGACTGTATGTACCTCCGAGCGGATATGCGCGCAGCCTGGACGAAGCTCTGGAGTACAGCCGGAAGCTGAAATTTCCACTGGTTGTAAGGCCTAGCTTTACGCTTGGAGGCCTCGGCGGTGGCGTGGCTTTCAACAAGGATGAATTTATAGATATAGCGACCAGAGGACTTGAACTTTCTCCCATTTCCGAAGTACTGGTTGAAAAGTCCGTAGCGGGATGGAAGGAATACGAGCTTGAGGTGATGAGGGATAAGAATGACAATGTTGTAATAGTATGCTCAATTGAGAATTTTGATCCTATGGGGGTCCATACCGGAGACAGCATCACCGTAGCTCCAGCTCAGACACTTACAGACCGGGAATACCAGGATATGAGAAACTGCGCGCTGGCTGTAATAAGGGAGATCGGGGTAGAGACCGGAGGATCCAATATACAGTTTGCAGTAGACCCCAAAAACGGTAAGATGGCTGTAATCGAGATGAATCCCAGGGTCTCAAGAAGCAGTGCCCTGGCCTCAAAAGCTACCGGGTTTCCAATTGCCAAGATAGCCACCAAGCTTGCTGTAGGATATACCCTTGATGAGATACCTAATGATATTACCAAAAAGACTCCGGCCTGTTTTGAGCCCTCTATTGATTATGTGGTGGTGAAATTCCCCAGGTGGGCGTTCGAGAAATTTCCGGGGACGGATATAAGCCTTACCACAAGGATGAAATCCGTGGGAGAGGCAATGGCGATCGGAAGGACTTTCAAGGAATCTCTTCAAAAATCAATAAGATCCCTGGAAATAGACCGCTACGGATTGGGGGCTGACGGAATGGGACTCATTATCGAAAGACTTTTAAGCAAGAAACTGTCTATTCCCAATCAGGACCGTGTATTTTATATAAAATATGCCCTGGAGCAAGGGATGAGCGTAGAGGATATATACAGTTTTACAAAAATAGATCCCTGGTTTATAGATAATATCAGGCAGCTTGTAGAATTTGAAAATATCTTTAGAGGCTGCAGTCTGGAAAATATGACAAAAGAACTCTTATACAAGGCCAAAAGATACGGCTACTCCGACAGGCAGCTTGGGCATCTCTGCGGTTGCAGTGAGGAAGAGATAAGGAATATTAGGAAGAAAATCGGAGTTACTGCCACTTTTAAGACAGTAGATACCTGCGCAGCGGAGTTTGAGGCATATACACCTTATTACTACTCGACCTATGAAGATGAAGACGAGATTCTTCCTTCAGAAAAAGAAAAGATCGTGATTTTAGGAAGCGGGCCTAACCGTATAGGACAGGGGATAGAGTTTGATTACTGCTGTGTCCATGCTTCATTTGCCCTGCATGATGCCGGTTATGAGACCATAATGGTTAACTGCAATCCTGAGACTGTAAGTACCGACTACGACACTTCGGACAGGCTGTATTTTGAGCCCCTGACTTTGGAGGACGTATTAAATATTACAGAGGCTGAAAAACCGCATGGTGTAATAGTACAGTTCGGGGGACAGACACCTCTTAAACTTGCACTGGGTTTGCAGAAAGCAGGAGTAAATATTTTAGGGACATCACCTGACAGCATCGATCTTGCCGAAGACAGAGAAAGATTCGGAGCCATGCTTAAAAAACTTAATATACCGCAGGCAGAAAACGGAACAGCTATGGATGTGGAGAAGGCAAAAAAAATTGCCAGGAGCATAGGCTATCCGGTTCTGGTAAGGCCTTCATATGTGCTGGGTGGAAGGGCTATGAATATTGTCTACAGCGAGGGCAGCCTGATTGATTATGTAAAGAGTGCCGCAGTGGTATCCCATGACAGGCCCATACTTATCGATAAGTTTTTGGAGGGCGCAATAGAAGTCGATGTAGATGCTATTTTTGACGGAGATGACCTGTTTATCGGCGGTATCATGGAACATATTGAAGAAGCAGGAATACACTCTGGCGACAGTGCATGCGTAATACCTCCTTTTACCCTGTCTAAAGAAGTTGTAGACACTATGAAAGATTATACTTACAGAATGGCAAAAGAGCTTAAGGTAGTTGGACTTATGAACATACAATATGCCATTAAAGATTCTGTCGTTTATGTACTGGAGGCAAATCCCAGGGCTTCGCGAACAGTCCCTTTTGTTAGTAAATCCATAAATGTACCGCTGGCAAAAATAGCAGCCCTTGTTATGACTGGAAAGAAATTAAAAAGCATTGATTTTAAAAGAGTCGACCCTACATCACTTGATTATTACAGCATCAAGGAAGCAGTGCTGCCCTTTAACAGGTTCCCCGGTGTGGATACCATACTGGGTCCTGAAATGAAATCGACAGGTGAAGTAATGGGCATAGACAGAAATTTCGGGATTGCCTTTGCAAAGACGCAGATTTCGACCAATCAGGTATTTCCGACTTCGGGTTCGGTTTTTATTAGTGTCCATGATAAGGATAAGGAAGTCATAATTGATATAGCAAGGAAACTGTCGGAGCTCGGCTTTGATATAATCTCTACGAAAGGTACTGGAGATGTACTGGAAGAAAAGGGAATCAAATGCCATAAAGTTTTAAAGATCCGGGAAGGAAGACCTAACGTCCTGGATATGATAAAGAACGGAGAGATCGACCTTATTATTAATACTCCGGAAGGAAGTATTGCAAGGAGCGACGGCTATTACCTGAGGACCGCAGCGGTTCTAAGAAATGTGCCCTCTGTTACGACCATATCGGGAGCTTCAGCCCTGGTTCAAGGAATACAGGAGATGAAGAACAACTCTAAGGTCGGAGTAAAGCCCATACAGGAGTACTCATGAGAATATTAAGCGGTGAAATTATTTCCAACGAGAAATACAGTGATAATCTCTACAGGATGGAGGTTTTTTCGCCCTATATATGTAAGAATACGGCAGCAGGCCAGTTTGTAAATATAAAATGTTCCAGGGAAGGTATTCTGCAGCCTCTTTTGAGACGCCCATTCAGTATTTTTGCCATTGAGGAAAAATTTAATGTCTTTTCCGTATTATATGTGGTAAAGGGGATCGGAACAAAATTTATGTCCGGTCTTAAAAGGGGGGATATACTTGATTTTGCGGGGCCTATGGGAAATGGAATAAGTCTGGATGGAAGCAGGGACAGTCTTCTTCTAATAGGGGGAGGCATCGGTATAGCCCCATTGAATTTCCTTGCAAAACTTGCAGCTGCCAGTAAAAAAAGCGTGTTTTTTGCTGCGGGATTTAAGGATAACAATTACAAGAGATGGGAAAAGGACTTAATTGAGCTGAAGGTGGAGTACAGCATATGTACTGAGGATGGTTCCTGGGGAGAGAAAGGCATGGTGACGGATTATATAAGGGGGAACTTAAGAGTTTTTAGTGATCATGATATATACTGCTGCGGGCCTAAGGATATGCTAAAGGACATACAGAGGATTTACAGCCAGGAAAGTACTAAAGTGATTGCACTTCTGGAGGAAAGAATGGTATGCGGAGTGGGAGTCTGTGCAGGGTGTGTGGTAAAAGTGAAAAAGGGCAAGAATAGTTTTTCTTATAAAAAAGTATGCCAGGATGGTCCCGCCTTTGATCTTAAGGAGGTAATATTTGACTGAGCAGAGCAGTTTGTTTCCACAGGATAATAGCAGGGGGATAAAGGATTCCGCTCTGTCCGTAAAACTGGGAAAAATAAAGCTTGCAAATCCAGTAATTGCATGTTCAGGAACTTTTAATTTTGGAGCTGAATACAGCCAATTTTATGATGTATCCCTGCTGGGTGCGGTTGTAACCAAGAGCTATTCACTTAAACCAAGGCACGGCAATCCGCCGCCCAGGACCTGCGAGACTCCATGCGGGGTACTTAATTCAATAGGCCTTCAGAATGACGGAATAGAAAAATTCATAAAAAAACATCTTCTCCAGGCGGAAAAACTAAATATAAATATTATTCTAAGCGTATTCGGGGAGGATGCGGAAGAGTTTAAAAAGGTAGTTTCAAAAGCAGCGGAAATATCGGGAAGGATTGCAGCAGTGGAACTGAATCTTTCCTGTCCCAATATCAGAAAGGGAGGAATTACATTCAGTGAGGCACCCGATGAAGTAAGAAAAATTGTAAAATCGGCCTGCAGTATATTAAAAATCCCTGTTATAGCCAAGTTGAGCCCGAACCAGCAGAATACGGTAAAAGCGGCTGCCGCGGCCAAAGAAGGCGGGGCAGAAGCGGTATCACTAATTAATACTGTAGTAGGCATGGCGGTGGATATGGAAACCTTCAGGCCCAAACTGGGTAATGTACTTGGAGGACTGTCGGGTCCTGCGGTAAAGCCTATTGCACTGGCAAAAGTTTACTGCCTGGCAAGAGAAAAGATCCTTCCTATTATAGGAATGGGAGGAGTTTTTAACTGGAAGGATGCTGTGGAGTTCATGCTGGCCGGTGCCAGCGCGGTGGGAATAGGTACTGTTAATTTTGTCCAGTACGATGCGGGTAAAAGGATTATAGAGGGACTGAAAAATTATATAGAAGAAAGAAGAATCAAAAACATAGGTGAGATCACAGGAAGACTGAGGGTATGAAAAGAAAAAAACTAAGAGCCAGGGATAGGTTGATTATAAGCCTTGATGTTGCAGGTAAAAGAGATGTCATAAGCCTCTGCAGTAAAATTTCCGGGAAGGTATCGACTTTAAAATTAGGCCTGGAGCTTATATACAGCCTTGGTCCCGAGATAGTCAGCACAGTAAAGAGTTTTGGTTATAAGGTAATGCTGGATGCTAAGCTTTTTGATATACCAAATACGGTAGCAGGTGCTTTAAAAGCAATTGGGAGACTTAACGCAGATATAATAACAATACATACCCTGGGGGGAAGGGCCATGCTTACGGGGGCAGTAAAAGCAGTAAGGGAAAATCGGGAGAGTAAAGTAAGGCCGTTTCTTTTCGGTGTTACCATACTTACAAGCCTTGATGATAGAGACCTTGAGGTAATGGGTTTTAAGAAAAGTCATATCTATTCTGTTTTAAATCTTGTGGATACTGCAGTGGAATCAGGGCTGGATGGAGTGGTATGTTCTGCTGGTGAGGTTAAAAAGGTAAGGGAAAAGACAGGCAGTGATTTTTATATCGCGACCCCCGGGATAAGGCTTCCGGAGGAAGATGCGGGAGACCAGAAAAGAGTAAGCACTCCCCGGGATGCAATAACGAGAGGCGCAGACTTTATAGTCGTAGGCCGTCCAATAATAAAAAAGAAAGACATAGGCGGAGCTGTTGATCTGTACATTGAAGAGATAAAAGGAGTAATGGGCGATGATTAAAGTAGTAGACCAGGTAAGCGGGCTGGATGTATTTAAGATACTTAAGGAAACCGGCGCTGTGATGGAAGGCCATTTCAGGCTGACCTCAGGTTATCACTCTAAATATTATCTTCAGTGTGCAAGGCTTCTGCAGCATCCGGACATTACTTACAAGCTTGCCTCAAGAGCTATAAGTCTTATCGGGAGTAGTGTGGATATGAATAAGGTAAGTGCTGTTGTATCCCCGGCAATAGGAGGTATTCTGTGGGGCTATATGCTGGCATATATTGCAGGATGCCGGATGATATTTACCGAAAGAAAAACTAAAAAAATGGAGCTCAGGCGCGGATTTGAACTAAAGCATGGCTGGGAGGTAATAGTTGCTGAGGATGTTGTTACTACTGGCAGTTCGGTCAAAGAAGTAATAGAGATATGTGAAAAGAGGGGAGCAGCAGTAAAGGCTGTGGCAAGTATAGTAGACCGCTCGGACAGTCTAAAATTTAAATGCTTATATTATTACCTTATAAAACTTGACATTGATATATATAAACCTTCCGAATGCAGGCTCTGCAGGGAAGATATTCCTATCGTATACCCCGGCAGTAAGAAAAAAAAATAGTAATAATCACTGAAAAATGGTTGATATTAAATATATATATTTGTATACTCTAAAGTATCTCATTCTTTTAAGTAATAGGGAGCTTTATGGCTTTAAACAACTTAAGTGACAGTGATAGAAAGAAAGGTTTAGAGAAAGCCAGGCATATAAGAAAAAAGAGAGCAGAGATAAAAGAGTTACTTAAAAAGGGAAAACTGGATATAAAATCTCTCTTTAAAGATAAAAAGCGCTATACGGAATTTTTAATGAATATGAAGGTCATTAACCTTGTTAGCGCGCTTCCCGGCAACGGAAGAGTCAATGCCGTTAAGATATTAAAGGATCTAAAAATAAGTCCCAATAAAAAAATCGGCGGATTGGGCAAAAATCAAAAAGATAGTTTCTATAAATTTTTCAAAATAACTTAAGACAGGAAGTTCTCCTACATCATATGACAGCAAAAGGAAAATTATTCATCATCTCCGGACCTTCGTGTTCGGGTAAGACCTGTCTTATAGACGATGTACTAAAGCAATTGAATAATTTTGTAAGCTCCGTTTCCGTTACCACAAGACCAAAAAGGAAGGATGAGACTGAGGGCAGGCACTATAATTTTGTAAGCGAGGAGAAGTTTACCGAACTTGTGGAAAAAGATATGCTTCTTGAGTGGGCACCCTATGCCGGTTATCTTTACGGCACCCCAAAAAAGTTTGTTGAGGAAAAACTAAACCAGGGTAAGAACGTCATTCTGGTAATAGAAGTCAAGGGTGCCATGCAGGTATCAAAAAAAGTAAAAGATACCTATCTTATTTTTATTACCACTTCTTCCTTTAAGGATCTGGAAGAGAGGATTAAAGAAAGGGGTGTCGACAGCCCGGAAGAGATGGAAAAAAGACTGGAAACTTCAAAGAAGGAGCTTGATTATATGAAATATTATGATTGCATAATTGTAAATAATAATTATAATGAAGCTTTACAAAATTTAAAAAGAGTTTTAGATGCTAAAAGGAAAGGAAAATAGGTAAGTGAAGGTAGAGTATGTTGACGAGTATAGAAAAAAAGTGGAAAGCAAGTATAAACTGTGTATGGCGGCTGCCAAGAGAGCAAGAGAACTGGGAAATTATCTCTCCGCACAAAAAAACATGGAGAGGATAGATGTGGTAAAGCCGCTTGTAGATGTTGAGTCACATGACCCTCTGGAGATCGCCTTTAGTGAGATAAAAGAAGGAAAAGTAGTTTTTATAGAGAAAAAAAAGGAAACTAAATAACCTTGGTTTTAAATAAATCCATATTTGCAAAAAAAAAGATCGTTCTTGGTATTTCTGCTTCCATTGCGGCGTATAAGGCAGCTTCAATCTGCAGCAGGCTTACTAATATAGGTGCGAAAGTGATCCCGGTAATGACTCCCAATGCCAGGAATTTTATAGGCCCTCTCACTTTCAGTTCAATAAGCGGCACTAAGACTATTGTAGAACAGTTTGTCAATAAGGATAAAATCTATCATATTTCACTTTCCCACAGCGCGGATATTTTTTTAATCGCCCCTGCTTCAGCGGATATCATTTCAAAGTTATCCTACGGGGTATGTGATAATTTCCTTACCACGTCAGCAGTCTCTGCTAGCTGTCCCGTGCTGATAGCTCCTGCTATGAATGAGAGCATGTATCTTGACCCGGTCGTCAAAAAAAATATCTCCAGACTGAAACAGGAAGGCAAGTATTTTTTTGTAGGGCCAAAGAAAGGAAATCTTGCCTGCGGTGAGAAAGGTCTGGGGAGACTGGAAGACGAGGAAGTAATTCTTGAAAGGCTGGGAGAACTTTTATCATACAGTAAGGAACTCAAGGGTAAGAAAGTAATAATAACTGCAGGCGGAACCAGGGAATATATTGATGCCGTTAGATATATTTCCAACAGGTCAAGCGGCAAAATGGGATATGCCCTGGCTGAAGAAGCGTTCTTCAGGGGTGCGGAAAAGGTGCTGCTTGTAAGTGCGGCCAGAGATCTGCCAAAGCCCTATGGAGTAGAGATAAAATATGTTGAAGAAAGCAGTCAGATGAAAAAAGAAATACTAAAAGTTTTTAAGGACAGTGATATCACTATAATGGCTGCTGCCGTAAGTGATATTGTCCCCAAGAAAAAATATGATTTTAAGTTAGAGAAAAAAAATGGTATATTATCCAAAATAAAGTTTGAAGAAAACGAAAACATTTTAGGATATTTATCGGAAAATAAAAATAGCGGCCAGTATCTTGTCGGGTTTGCCGCAGAAAACGGCATAAATGTTAAAAGTGTTCTGGAAAAAGTCAAGGGCAGGAGTATTGATATGATGGTTGCAAACGATATCTCAATAGAGGGAATAGGAATGGAAAGCGACTATAACAGGGTGGATATAATAAAAGCAGATGGCACTGTAAAGAAGCTGGCCAGAGATAAGAAAAGAGTTATTGCCAGAGGTATCTGGGATGAAATTGTAAAAGACTTAAACTGACTGTATAAGTATTGACAGGAGGAGCGATGACAAAGAAAAAAGATTTCTTATTTACATCGGAATCGGTAACTGAAGGTCATCCTGATAAGATGGCGGATCAGATTTCCGATGCGATTCTTGATGCCATTATAGTAGATGATCCCCAATGCAGGACTGCTATCGAAACCTTGCTTAAAACCGGGATCGTCGTAGTGGCGGGAGAAGTCACCACTTCGACATATGTGGAGATACCTGACATCGTACGGGGAGTTATTAAAAACATCGGCTATACCAGGGCAAAATACGGTTTTGATTATGAGACCTGCGGTGTCATCACTTCCATCGGAAAACAGTCGCCAAATATTGCACAGGGAGTCAACAGTGCCTATGAGACCAGAGTCGGCGAAGGATATGAGAATGAGTTTGATAACCAGGGTGCCGGTGATCAGGGAATGATGTTCGGTTATGCCTGCAATGAGACCGAAGAGTTCATGCCTCTTCCTATTCAGCTGGCCCACAAGCTGGCACACCGTTTATCGGAAGTAAGAAAGGCAGGTATACTGCCTTATCTGAGACCTGACGGAAAATCACAGGTTACTGTAAGATATGAAAACGGAAAACCTGTTTCTGTTGAGACTATAGTAATAGCCACACAGCATGCTCCTAAAATTGATCCGGATACGCAGATAGAACCGGATGTCAGGGAGTTTATAGTAAAGCCGATAATACCCGATAAGTATTTAAAAAAGGATTTAAAATTATTTGTAAATCCTACCGGAGAATTTACAGTCGGCGGGCCTATGGGAGATACGGGTGTTACGGGAAGAAAGATAATCGTGGATACTTACGGAGGAATGGCAAGACACGGGGGCGGATGTTTTTCAGGGAAAGACCCATCAAAAGTTGACAGGTCGGCGGCATATGAGGCAAGACATGTCGCAAAAAACCTGGTCGCCAGCGGCGCTGCCGAAAGACTGGAAATCGAGATAGCCTATGCTATCGGCGTATCCCACCCGGTATCGGTTATGGTGGATACATTTGGTACCGAAAAGGTAGATATCAAAAAAATTGAAAATGCTGTAAAAGAAATATTTGACTTAAGGCCGGCAGCAATCATCAAGAACCTGGATCTGCTCAGGCCGATTTATAAAAAAACTGCTGCCTACGGGCATTTCGGAAGGCATGACAGAGACTTTACATGGGAGAAACTGGATAAAGTCGATGAAATCAAGGACATGCTGGGTCTCAAGTAATAATTTTGTTTTAAATGGGCATAAATAAAAAATATGCAGAGGTTTATATAGATATAAAAGCCTTTGATATTGACCATGCTTTTGACTACAGGATACCCCCGGATTTATATTCCAATATTTATACCGGAAAAATCGTTCTTGTTCCCTTTAATAATAGGACCGAGGTCGGCTACATTGTAAAGACCAAAGACAGCTCCGAACTTGAAAATAAGGATATAAAAGAGATTTTTAGGGTGGTGGACAGCAAGCCTGTTTTTGATACCGGGAAACTGGAGCTTATACACTGGATCAGCCGTTACTATGTCCAGCCTCTGGGCAGTGTAATAAAATTTTTTCTTCCTCCGGGAGGAAAATACAGGAAAGCGGTAATCCGTCCTAAGGTCGGCTTTAAATACAGGGATTATGCAGATATTAACAGAGATGCATACAACAGATTAAAAGACAGTATAGACTGGAAAATAAACTATTCCCAGAAAAAAATAATCGATTATCTATTAGAAAACGGCGGGACTTTAAAAGAAAACCTCATAAAAAATACAGGTGCAGGCTATCCAAGTATAGCTGCCCTTGCGGATAAAAAGATAATATCTGTAGTAAGAAAAAGAGAGAAGAGAGATTTTAAATATGACTACCGTGGTCCCGGGGAACTAAAAAAAGAAAAGATAGATTTAAATTCCTATCAAAAAAATGCTGTAAAAGAGATAGATGACTCCATACAAAAAAGTGTTTTTCACAGGTTTTTAATCGAAGGTGTAACGGGCAGCGGAAAGACAGATATTTATATAGCTGCCTGCAGGAAGGTTCTTGAGAAAAAAAGAAAGGCACTGGTTCTTACTCCCGAGATCTCACTTATCCCCCAGCTGTTTTCAAGGTTTGAACATGAATTCGGAGACAAAGTCTGTGTATATCATTCCAACATGAATGAAGCGGAAAGATATGAAAGATGGCTGGATATATGGGAAGGCAGATTTGACATAATAATAGGAACAAGGTCTGCGATTTTTACTCCTGTCAGTGATATGGGCATAATAATAATGGATGAAGAGCATGACCCTTCATATAAGGAAGGGACCCTGGTAAGGTATAATACGGGAGATGTAGCTGCAAAGCTGGGAAAAATACTGAGCATCCCGCTGGTTATGGGCAGTGCTACTCCATCGATTGTAACCAGGTACAGAGCCGAAAAAGAAAGTGATTTTACACTTATTAAGATACCTGTCAAAGCCCGGAGCAGCAGTCCTCTTGAAATGGAGGTAGTCGATCTGAAAAATATAGACCGGTTAAAAGAAGATACGGATATTACAAAAAAATTATTTACTGCTGTAAGGGAGGAACTGGATAAAAGTAATAAGGTAATAATATTTTTAAACAGAAGGGGATACAGTAATTTTGTAATATGCAGCAGCTGCGGGAATGTCCCAAAGTGTCCTGCATGCGATCTTTCCTACAGCTATCACAGTGACAGGAAAAAATTAGTGTGTCATCACTGCGGAAGAGAACAAGATTATACGGGAAGATGTCCTGTCTGCGGTGCAGATAATATATTTTTATATGGTTCCGGGATACAAAAAATCCAGGCAAAACTTAGGTTGAGATTTAAAGACACACCCATACTGAGGATGGATTCTGATATAACAAAAAAAAGAAAATCACATCAGGAAATACTAAAAAAATTCACAACACCCGGAAGATCAATCCTTATCGGTACCCAGATGATAGCAAAGGGTCTGGATATCGTGGATGTCACTTTGGTCGGAGTCATCAACTGTGACGTGATGCTGGGGCTTCCGGATTATCATATGAACGAAAGGGTATACCAGCTTATCACCCAGGTCTCCGGGAGAGCGGGGAGAGAGAAAAAGAAGGGAAAGGTCATAATACAGACCTATAATCCCCGGTCCAGTGTAGTACAGAATATACTGAGTATGGATTATGAATCATTTTACATAAAAGAACTTGAAGACAGAAAGGAACTCTGCTATCCTCCGTTTTCAAATGTAGTTAATATTATAATCTCCGGGAAGAAAGAAGACATGGTAAAAAAAGATATTAAAGAATTATTTGCAGAAATAAGCAAAGCTATTAAAATTGATAGTAGTGTTCTTGGTCCTGCACCGGCTCCTTTTTATAAAATAAATTTGTTTTACCGGTGGCATATAATGATAAAATCTCTGGATATCGAAGTTCTGGCTGAAAAACTTTCCTTGATACTGAAAAGATTTAAAAAATTTAATGAGAATAAAATAATTATAGATGTTGATCCAGTATGGATCCTATAAGTCTAAGGGCGGTTTAAAATGGCAGTTAAAGAAATTAGAAAAATAGGCGACCCTGTTCTGAGGGAAAAAAGCAAAAAGGTAGAAAAAATAGACAGCAGTGTCATGCAGCTTGTCAGGGATTTAACCGATACATTGAAGAAGACGGGCGGAATAGGTATGGCCGCTCCGCAGATCGGTATAACCAGAAGGGTGATTATTATAAATGCTGATAATAAGATACATGCATTTATAAATCCGGAGATCGAAATTATGGATGATCATAAAATAAAAAGTGACGAAGGCTGCCTGAGTATATATTCCATAAAGGATTTTAGTGTTAAAAGATTTTTCAGGATCAAGGTGAGGGCAAAGAATTTAAAGGGTGATGATGTAGAGCTTACGGCAGAAGGTCTTCTTGCGAGAGTATTCCAGCATGAAATAGATCATTTAAACGGAGTGTTATTTATGGATCATCTTGACCGGAAATCAAAAGAAGAACTCCTTTCAAAGATAAATGATATTAAATTAAATATATCTGATAGAGGGAGCATTTGATTGAATATATTATTTTTTGGTTCTTCTGAGATATCGGTTCCTTTTCTGGAAGAAATTCACAGTTCCAGGCATAAGATATCTTCAGTTGTTACTATTATAGACAAACATGCCGGCAGGGGAAAAAAGGTTACACCCAATATAGTAAAAGTTAAGGCTCTGGAGCTGGGAACGGGTCTCATACAGGTTGAAAAGTTTGATGATGATTTTTACAGTAATTTAAAGAAAATTAATTTTGATACCGCACTGGTAGTGTCCTTCGGAAAGATATTCCCCGCTAAAATATTTGAACTCACCTCTGCAAGGTGGCTTAACGTGCACCCCTCGCTTCTGCCGAGATACAGAGGTCCCACGCCTATAGTAAGCACCCTGTTAAATGGTGATAAGAACGGTGGTATAAGTATAATAGAGGTGACCCCTGAAGTGGATGCCGGCCGTATTTATGCACAGGTAAGTTTTGGATTGGAAGTCAACGACAACAGGGACAGCTTGGAATATAAATCAATAATATTCGGAAAATCACTGCTGGTGGCAGTCCTGAATTTATTGGAAGATGGAGTATTGAAACCATATCCCCAGGATGAGAGCGGTGTTGTTTACAGCACCAAGATAAAAAAAGAGGACTTAAAGATAAATTGGAAATGCACAGCACGGGAAATAGTAAACAAAATAAGAGCCTTCAGTTCCAAACCAGGTGCTTATTGTCTATGGAAAGGTATCAGGATTAAGTTACTTGAGGCAGTTGCCCTTTCAGGCGGTGAAAAAAGTCCATACCTTGATGATATAAAAGGCAGCGGCAGGGGTGGATTTGTTGTAAGGGCGGATAAAAAAGAAGGGATATTAATAGGATGTGGCAATAGTGATCTTATCAGGGTAGAAAGACTACAGCTTCAGGGTAAAAATGCAGTGTCTTCGGCGGATTTTGTTAATGGCTACAGATTAAAAGCCGGTGAAAATTTTGAATGATAAAAAAGATGGCATTACCAATCCCAGAAAAATCGTGTTTCTTATTCTAAACCGGTATTTTAAAACAAAGAAATCCTTAAAATATATATTAAACCACTACTTAAAGCTATACAGCCTGTCCGGTCTTGACAGGCGTTTTGTTTTTAATATAGCAAAGGGAACCGTAAGGTATTTTTTAAAGATTGATTTTTTACTTTCTCTTTTTTCCGATAAAAAAATAAAAGATATTGATTTTAAAGTACTAAATATTCTCCGCATGGGGATTTATCAGCTTTTATATATGAATAAGATTCCGTCTTATTCTGCGGTAGATGAATGTGTAAAGCTGGCCAGGAGCAATGTATCTCTCTCCTCTTCAAAATTCGTAAATGCCGTGCTTCGGAGAGCAAGTTCGATTTCGAACCTTAATATGTTTGTAGAAGAAAAAATAGATAAATCAGCAGCAGGAGAGGTAGATAAAATAAGTTTAAGATATTCTTACCCTGCATGGCTGGTAAAATACTGGCTTGATTTGTATAAAAGAGAAAAGGCAGTCTTAATCTGCAAATCGCTTAATGAAAATCCGCATATTTACCTAAGGTTTAATAAAGGCAGGATCTCAAAAAAGGAGCTGGGGGAAAAATTAGATATAGTACCGGCTGATGAAAATCTTCTGCCCGGGAATATACAGGAAAGCACAGTAGAAATTTTAAGTGTCCAGGACATTTCGGAAACCGATATTTACAGGAGAGGTCTTATCTCGGTCCAGGACCTTTCTTCACAGATAGCTGTGAGGTATTTTCTTGATCCGTGTAAAAATGAGAAGGTACTGGATGTATGCGCGGCACCAGGGGGCAAAACCGCATATATTGCAGAACTGGTTGGAAGCAAAGGAGAAATTTTTTCTGTAGATATCAATAGGGAAAGATTAAAGATGCTGAGAAGTAATCTTGAAAGGCTAAAAATAAAGAATGTAAGAGTTATAGAGTCTGATGCGGCAGAACCGGATTTTTTACATAAAAACCAGGACATGAAGAGACAAAGACTTTTTATGAAAAAAGAGACACGGGGAGGTTTAACAGGATATTTTGACAGGATTTTGATAGATACCCCCTGCAGTGCATTTGGGACTATTTCCAAGAATCCTGATGTAAAATACAATAAGGAAATGAATGATATAATACGGCTTTCTAAGATGTCTTATAGAATAATGGTAAACTGTGACAGGTATCTTAAGGACGGGGGAAGACTTGTTTTTTATACCTGCACACTATCGCCTTTAGAAAATCAGAAGGTTATTGAGAAGTTTTTAGGAGATTTTAAAGGACGTTACAATATGGAAAGGTCAGATAACCGTGATGACTCAGTATCATTCTATGGTATGAAAGAAGGTGATGCTGGTTTAAACGGAAAAAGCTTTTTTGAAATAATGCCTTATTATTTTAACAGTGAGGGCGGTTTTATATGCAGTCTTATTAAAAAGGGTTCTGATTGATTTAATGATCAAAGTCCTGGTACGAAGAATGTCCTGGTAAAATAAAGTTTTTAAAAGTTTAAAGAAAGGAAATAAGATGGGATTATTTGGGAGAAGAAAAGAAAAAGCATCCGCCAGCGGTTTATCTGAGGGTGAAAAAAAGGAGTTGTCCTTAAATTTATCGGATCTGGATTTTTTAAGTATTTTAAAACTCTCGGAAGAGTCAAAAAAGAGGGTAAATGATGCAAGGGAAATGCTAAAGAAAAAGGCACTTGAAATATGCGGAACCGCACCCGGAACTGACGAATTCAAGGATATTGTAAGAATGCAGACACTGATAAGTTCGGATCCGAAAACCGCAGAACTCATAAGACAGGCAAAAATGACATACAGATGCGTTTACGGGCTTAAAGTAAATATGAACTTCAGCAAAAAAGAGATAGAGGAATTCATAGAATCTTCAAAGTCGGTATACGGCTCATGGGCAGATGATATGAGAAAAAAATTATCGGATGCAGTAAATAAATAGTCTGCTGTTTGATTTTAGATTATTTTTTTAACCTTGCCGGACTTAAGGCATTTAGTGCATATATTCATTGTTTTAATCTTTCCCTTATATTCAACCTTTGCCTTGTGAATATTTGATTTAAAAGTCCTTTTCGTTTTTTTATGTGAATGGCTTACATTATTCCCAAAGGCAGTTTTTTTACCGCAGATCTCACAAACACCGGACATTTTATCTCCTATATGTTAAAAATTATATTTTATTTGTCATCTATGTATACATAAATAATTATAAACAAGACAGCAAGGAATATTAGCATTTTATTATTTAATTTTCAAGGATAGTATAGAAGTAAATAAAAGTGGCAAGAAACATTTTTTTGTAAATAAAGTCTTAATCTGTGTAAAAATAGATAAAAATATTAATATGACCCTATAGGAGATAGTCGGCTTGTTTTTGAATAGAGATAAGGTGAAATCTGATATGAAATGTTAGAATATTCTGGTGTAATTTGTAATTTTAACAAGAAGTTAAAATGGCAAAGATAGACAAAATAAACAACGAAAATCTAAAAAAAGTCGTTGATATAATACTGGAGAATTTTAAGAAAAATGAGGAAAAAATCAATGACCTTAATGTTTTTCCTGTCCCTGACGGAGATACCGGGACCAACATGCTGCTCACTCTGAATTCGATCAAAGAGGAACTTTTAAAGCTTAAAGATTTTTCCGTAAAAAGTGTACTTGATAAAGCTTCCTTTGGAGCGCTTATGGGAGCAAGGGGGAATTCCGGTGTAATATTATCACAGATACTTAAAGGTTTTTTCGACATTATAATAAAAAGCGATACCCTGGATCTGGATGTGGTAAGAGAAGCATTAAAATCTTCGAAAGATCTGGCGTATAGTTCCGTACAGGATCCGACTGAAGGTACGATGCTCACAACTATCAAGGATATCCACAGATTTGTAGATAACTTGACTGACAACACTGATAAAATAAAATTAATAGAACTTCTGGATAAGATTATTTATGAAGCTGAAAAATCTGTTGAGAGGAGTACTTATCTTTTGCCGGTATTAAAGAAAGCTGATGTGGTAGATGCCGGAGCCCAGGGTATCCTGGATATATTGAAAGGAACCAGAAAAGCTTTTAACACAATCGATGGTGCGAATGGTGAGTTAAAAAGAATGGCAGGTGGGGCTAAGAGAAATAAATCTTCGGAATCCGGCAGCAGCACAGGACCGGACAGTGATAATATAGACAGTGAATCTAAAGGTAGTACTGCAAAAACCGGAAAAGACAGGTTAAAGGAAGTAAAAGCTACTTATGATATCAAATATACTTACTGTACGGAATTTCTGCTTAAAGGCAGCAAGATAGATGTAGAAAGGTTAAAGGAGCGCATTGAGACTTTTGGCGACAGTGCAATGGTTGTTGGAAATGAAAGTTTTGTAAAAATACATGTTCATACAAATAATCCGCACAAGGTTTTAAAGAGAGCTATAAAGGAAGGAACATTACATGAAATTCAGATAAATAATATGAAAGATCAGAGAGAAGAAGAAGTAAAGGAAATGGAAGGACCGGAGAAAAAAGCGGAAGAAGCAAAAGAGGCAGAGGAAGTGGAAAAGAAGACTGCATTGATAGCTGTGGCCAGTGGAGAGGAACTAAAAGAAATTTTTAAGAGTATCGGCACGGATGTTATTGTGAGCGGCGGACAGAGCATGAATCCGTCAACATATGATATAGTGAAAGCCGTAAACAGTACTGATGCCACAGAAATTATCATATTCCCCAATAATAAAAATATTATACTCACATCAAACCAGGCAAAAAAAATCGTGAAGGATAAAAGCGTTTACGTAGTCTCTACCAGAGCCATTCCGGCAGGTATATCAGCGATACTGAACTATAATCCTGATGCAGGTATAGAAGAAAATCTGGAAAATATGGAAGAAGCAGCTGTTAAAACAAAAAGCGGTGAAATAACAAAGGCAGTCAGAGACGCGAATCTTAAAGTCGGTGAAATAAAGAAAGGTGAATATATCGGACTGTCCAATGGTAAGTTAAAGGTAGTATCGGATGATATTGTAGATGCAACTGTCGATCTTATAAGAGATATTGCAGAAGGTTCAGAAGAAGTTATCACTTTTTATACCGGTATAGATGCTACACCTGAGGATATGGATAACATCAAGAAGAAGCTGAAGAAATATTATCCCAAAATGGATGTAGAGATGCATAAAGGGGGACAACCCTTGTATCCCTATATATTTTCAATAGAATAATTATATTAGATGGTGATAAGTCATTAGAATTATTTCCGGCAAATTCAAGGGTAGAAAGTTAAAGCCTCCTTCGGATTATAAAATAAGACCCACTTTAGACAGCGTAAAAGAGAGCATTTTTAATGTTATCGGCGACAGGATTGAAGGTTCGAAAGTTCTGGATCTTTTTTCGGGTACAGGTTCGCTGGGAGTAGAATCTTTAAGTAGAAATTGCAGCACGGTATATTTTGTGGATAATAGTCTGTGTTCAATCAATCTTATTCAGTATAATACCAGGTATTTTAAAGATAGCGGTAAAAATTACAGGATATTAAGGAGTGATGTTTTAAAGTTTTTAAAGTCCTGCAGGAGTCCGAAGTGGGATATTGTTTTTCTGGACCCGCCATACAAAATTGAAAGTGGTATAATGGGGGAAATATTTGATATTTTAGCATGTAAGAAAATTACCAGAGCTGATAGTCTGATTATATATGAGTATTTTTTTAAAAAGGATACGGACACGGAGATAAAAAATTTAAAGAAAATAAAACAGTCGCATTTTGGAGATAAAAAAGTAATTTATCTCTCACCTTATTAAATTAAAAAGACAGAATATTATTATGGAAAAGATAGCATTATGCCCGGGAACATACGATCCGTTGACTGAGGGACATAAAGACATAATCAAGAGATGTTCAAAAGTCTTTTACAAAGTGATAGTGGCTGTGTCAAAAGATACCAGAAAGAAATCTTTTTATCCGATAGAAAAGAGAATTGATTTTGTAAAAAGGGCTTTAAGCGGCCTTAGCAATGTTGAAGTGATAACTTTTGAGGGGCTGCTTGTGGATCTTGCCAAAAAAGAAAATGCATCAGTTATAATCAAGGGTCTCAGGGCAATATCGGATTTTGAATATGAGTTTCAGATGGCACAGATAAATAAGAAGTTAAATCCTGAAGTAGAGACTATGTTTATGGTCACAAATCCCAAGTTTGCCTACTTGAGCTCCAGTGCGGTGAAAGAGGTGGCAAGGTTTAAAGGCTGTATAAAAGGCCTGGTTCCGGATGAGATAGAAAAAGACATTTCTGAAAGTTTTTAAAGAAAAATGATTAATTAAAAAGAAACAGATATGGAGAATAGCCATGAATGTAATTGATATTGTAGACAAAATAGAAGAATTCCTGGAGAAAAGTAGAAGAATCCCGTTTTCATCTAATATAATTGTCAATGAAAGCGAGATATTTGATCTGCTTGATGAGCTCAGGAATTTGCTGCCTGAAGAATTCAAGCAATCCAGATGGATTGTAAAGGAAAGAGAGAATATGATTGAGGAAGCCAAAAGGTATTCCGAAAGAATAGTATCGGAAGCCAGGGAAAAGGCTCAGTTACTCATAAGTGAGACCGAAGTATTAAAAAATGCAACCAGAGAATCTGAGGAAATAATGTCTGCTGCAGAAGCAAAAGCAAGAACCATCAGGCTGGAAGCCGAGGATTATGCTGATGAAAAACTTGCAAACCTGGAGGCAGTGCTTCATAAGCTGATAACAGCAATTGAAAAGGGAAGGGAACAGTTCAGAAGCAGTATGGATATGGGTGAGAAATAATATTTATTGAATAATTATTTTTTTATGGTATATTTAAATGTTTGTTTTTTTATAACAAGTTTGTAACAATATGTAAGCAGGAGGACAGGGTATTGGCAGTTCCCAAAAGAAAAACATCAAAGTCTAAAAGAGACAAGCGAAGGACTCATCATAAATTAAAATTAATCACTATTGTAGAATGTCCCAGATGCCACAGTAAAAAGATTTCTCACAGGGTGTGTGAGAATTGCGGATATTATGCTGAACACGAGATAATAATATTTGAGGAAAAAGGCAAGGAAAAAGGCAAGGAAAAAGGCAAGAAAGAAACCAGGGAAGCAAGCAAGAAAAAATGAGTTATTTAACTGGAATTGGAGGTCTGTGATTTGAGTTTGCACCATCTTTTTTGTCCTGAATCTGTAGCGGTAATAGGAGCTGCCAGAGAAAAGAAAAAAGTAGGCCACACTATCCTTTGCAATATAATAAATTCAGGATATAAAGGAAAATTATTTCCAATAAATCCAAAAGCAGATAAAATATGCGGCGTTAAATGCTATCCATCAGTTCTAAATGTTTCCTGCGATATTGATTTGGCCATAATAGTGATCCCTTCCATACTTGTGCTGGAAGTTCTCGAAGAGTGTTCAAAAAAGAATGTAAAATGGTCTGTTGTTATTTCCGCGGGATTTAAAGAGTCCGGTATAGAAGGTGCCAGAAGAGAAAGACATTTAGTTGAGAGAGCAAAGAATTATGGAATAAGAATACTTGGTCCAAACTGCCTGGGAATAATAAATACCGGCTGCCCTATAAATGCTTCTTTTTCACCCAATATGCCTCCCGGTGGTAATATAGGCTTTATATCACAGTCAGGTGCACTTGGAGTCTCTGTTCTGGATTGGGCAAAAACTAATAATATAGGATTTTCAAAATTTGTATCTCTGGGAAATAAAGCCGATATTTCGGAGAATGACCTGATTGAAGAATTGGAGAATGATAAAGATACAGAAGTCATTACTGCTTATCTTGAAGGAGTGAAATACGGAAGGGAATTTATAAGGATATCTTCCAGGGTTTCTAAAAAGAAACCTATAATCATAATCAAATCCGGTAATACTGATGCCGGAGCCAGGGCTGTATCTTCTCATACAGGTACACTTGCAGGTTCGGCAAGTGCTTATGAGGCAGCCTTTAAACAGGCAGGAATAATAAGGGCAAATAATGTTAGAGACCTTTTTAATTATGCTTCTGCTTTTTCTCGCCAACCATTGCCTAAAGATAAAAAAGTTGCAATAATAACAAATGCGGGCGGACCTGGTATTATGGCTACTGACGCGTGTGAGAAAAATGGCATAACACTGGCAAGTTTTGAAAATAAAACTATAGATGAATTGAAGAAATTTTTACCGACGGCGGCAAATCTATATAATCCGGTTGATATATTGGGGGATGCACTGGCAGACAGGTATAGGAAGGCTCTGGAAGTAGTTATAGAGGATAGTAATGTCGATGCTGTAGTTGTAATGCTTACCCCGCAGGGTATGACTCAATCTTTAGAAACGGCCAGATCGATTGCGGAAGTAATGAAAAAAAGCGATAGCCATATTCCGGTCCTGACAAGTTTTATGGGAGGTTCTGAAGTAGAAAAAGCAGTTAATTTTTTAGCTGAGAAGAATATCCCTAATTTTGAAATTCCCGAAGAAGCGATAAATACGTTGAAAGTAATGATGGATTATACCGAATGGAAATCAACGGAAAGCTTCCCTGTTGAAAAGTTTGATATTGATAGCAGAAGAGTCAAAGAGATATTTGATAGGTGCCGCTGTGAAGGCAGAATGGAACTGGGAGAAATGGAATCACGGGAAATCTTAAAAATATATGATATAAGGGTACCCGAAGCGGAGCTGGCCTGTGATATAAAAAAAGCAAAGGAAATAGCAAAAAGAATCGGTTACCCACTGGTGCTGAAAATTGTTTCTCCCAATATTTTACATAAAACTGATGTCGGCGGTGTTAAGGTAGGGATACAGGATGAAAAGGAACTGGAAGAGAATTATGATCAGATTCTTTTCAATGTAAAAAAATATATGCCTGATGCCAATATAAGGGGTATTCTTGTTCAGGAATTTATTGAGGACAAGAAAGAGATTATAATCGGAATAAATGAAGATCCCCAGTTCGGTCACGTAATTATGTTCGGACTCGGTGGAATATATGTTGAGGCACTTAAGGATGTTTCTTTTAGGATCGCGCCTTTGAGTAGAAAGGTTGCCGCTGAAATGATAGGAGAGATCAAGGCAGTCAAGCTGCTTAAAGGTACAAGGGGTGAGGATCCTTCGGATATTGACAGTATAATTGAAATTATACTTAAAGTATCCCAGCTGGTAACAGATTTTCCTGAAATAATGGAAATGGATATAAATCCGCTTTTTGTAAGAAGACAGGGTGAAGGTTCTATAGCTGGAGATGCAAGAATAAGAATAGGAGGTTAAAATGTTTCCTTTATTTTTTATTTCAAACCAGCCCTTTTCGGGCAAAAGTTCAATGTGTGTAGGCGTAGGAAAACTATTTTCAGAAAAAGGACTGAAGGTAGGGTATATGAAACCGGTAGGTACACTGCCTACCCGGGTAGGGGGGATAATTACGGATGAAGATGCACAGTATATTTCCAATATACTTGGTGTCAAGGAGGAGCTTGAGGATATTTGCCCTATTGTGTTGACCCAGCAGTATAGCAGGGAGGGTCTGAAGGATAAGGATTTTTCAAAGGGATTTATGGATCTGATCAAAAAATCATATAACAGGATTCAAAAAGATAAGGATATTATAATTTTAGAAGGAGCCAAGAGTGTTGAGGACGGATACTTTTTAGGAATATCTTCGGATAAGATTTGTGAAAGTTTAGGAGCTAAGACAGTTATGGTAATCAAGTACAGTTCTGAAATCGTGGATCAGATTCTGTATTCAAGGCAATTACTGGGCAGCTGTCTTGCAGGAATAATTATAAACTGGGTTCCAAGGAGCCAGCTGGAATACGTTGAAGAATTAATAGTTCCATTCCTTGTGAAAAATAAAATAGAAGTTTTTGGGTACATTGTATCAAATAAAATGCTATCTTCGGTAAGCATAAAGGAAATGGCCGAACTTTTAGGGGGCCAGATAATCTGTGCTCAGGATAAAGTTGATGAACTTGTAGAGACATTTATGGTTGGGGCAATGGGTCAGGAACAGGCTCTAAAGTTTTTTAGAAGAAAAGCAAATAAAGCAGTAATAACCGGCGGAGATAGAGCTGATGTTCAGCTTGCTGCTCTGGAAACTCCTACCAAATGCCTTATACTTACAGGTAATTTTCAGCCGAGCACCATAGTTCTGGGGAGAGCTGAAGAATTAGGTGTGCCAATGATCCTGGTTAATTTTGATACACTTACAGCAGTGGAGAAAGTAGGAGAGATTATAGGTCATGTAAGATTTCATGAGATTAAAAAGATAGATAAAATAGTCGACGTGGTAAGGGAGTATGTTGACATAAAAAGACTGATGGAAATCTCAAAAAAATAATATGGCTTGTATATAATATGGTGGATTTTAATTTAAATGAATATACGGTAGTCGTAGATGCGATGGGAGGGGATTTTGCTCCCGAAGAGATTATCAGGGGTGCCGTAGAGGCAAAACGTGACTTTGGAGCAGAAATAAAATTGGTCGGAAACAGCCGAAAGGTAAGAGCGGCTGCAGATTTCAACCGGTTGGACCTGGACGGTATTGAGATTGTGGAAAGTTCACAGGAAGTCACAATGAATGAATCGCCGTCGGAAGTCTTAAGGAGAAAAAGGAATTCTTCCATTTTTATAGGTTCGCAGCTTGTGTCCAGCAGAGGTGGAAGTGCTTTTCTTTCTGCTGGAAATACCGGTGCGGTGATGGCCTGTTCCCTCTTTAATATAAAAAGAATAGAAAATATAGCAAGGCCTGCTATTGGAGTAGTAGTACCGCTTTCAGATAAGAAATTTGTATTAATAGATGCCGGCGCAAATGCTGATTGCAAACCTTATTATCTTGTACAATTTGCTATAATGGGAAAGGTTTATTCTGAGAACGTATTAGGTATAGACAATCCGAGAGTAGCTCTGGTGAATATCGGAGAAGAAGAAAAGAAGGGAAGCGAGTTTGCAGTTGAAAGTCATAAACTGCTTAAAAACTGTTCGAATATTAATTTTGTAGGGAATATCGAAGGCAGGGAAATGTTTGACGGAAGAACGGATGTAGCGGTTTGTGACGGCTTTGTAGGAAATGTGATTTTAAAATCGATAGAGGGTCTGGCAAATTTATTTTTTAATGAAATAAAACAGGTATTAACCTCAAATTTAATAAGTAAACTATCGGCTCTGGGTCTTAAAAACTCTTTTATTAAAATGAAGAAAAAATTTGATTATGAAGAATACGGAGGTGCACAACTTTTAGGACTTAAGGAACTGGTAATTATTTCTCACGGAAGTTCAAAAGCTAGAGCAACTAAGAATGCCATAAGGTTTGCTGTAGAGGGTTTAAAAACTAATTTAACTAAAAAGATTGGTGAAGAAATTAATGAAATATCTTAAACAAGGACAAAAGGAGTAAGAATGGAGAATTTTGACAAGCTTAAGGAAATCTTGGTTGATATACTTGGTGTTAAGGCAGAAGATATCAAGGCCGAAAGTAAATTTATTGATGACCTTGGAGCCGATTCATTGGATCTAGTAGAGCTTATCATGGCATTTGAAGATAAATTCGGAATAGAGATAAGCGATGAGGATGCCGAAAAAATTATTACAGTAAAGGATGCTTTAGACTATATTGAGGCCCATTCTAAGAAGTAAGAAACAGTTTTAGAGATATAGAGAAAGTTCTGCAGCTAAATAAGGCGGCGAAACTTATTCAATGAAAGATAAAATATTGCAGAAGACTAATGTAAAAAGCTGGTTGAAAAGTATAGGAATTAATGCTGTTGATTTAAAAATTTATATACAGGGTTTGACTCACAGATCATATGCACGTCTGATTAATATTAAATCAAGGGGAAACGAACAGCTTGAATTCCTGGGTGACAGTATACTTTCTTTTATCATTACATCGTACCTATACAGAGAGTATGGCTATTTTACCGAAGGTAAAATGGCTAAAGTACGGGCGTTTTTAATAAATAAAAAGATGCTTTCGGTAATGGCCAGGGAAATAAAAATAGGCCGGCAAATACTGTTAAGTGAGAATGAAGGATTATGCGGGGGAAGGGAAAAAGTATCTATCCTGGCGGACAGCTTCGAGGCCCTTATAGGTGCTGTTTACATTGATAAGGGAATTGATTTCACTTTCAAATGGATTTTGAACATGTATAAAGAGAAGATTGAAAAAATTATAAAAACACAGGGGATCATGGATTATAAGACTTATCTTCAGGAAGCTATCCAGGCGGACTATTCAAAACTGGCCAGGTATAAACTGGTTAGATCCAGCGGTCCCGATCATGATAAGTTCTTTTATTCCGTAGTAATGCTTGATGATAAAATAGTCGGGAAAGGTGAAGGCAGGAGCAAGAAGGAATCCGAACAGGATGCTGCGAAAAATACTTTAAGGAAACTATATAATTTAAAATTGTAATTTTATCAGGAATACAAAATTGTACTTGAAACATATAACTCTCCGGGGATTTAAATCTTTTAAAAATAAAAGCCAGTTGTTTTTTGAGCCTGGGGTCAGTGTAATTGTAGGGCCAAATGGAAGCGGGAAGAGCAATATAGCAGATGCTATATCTTGGGTTTTAGGCGAACAGAGTCCGAAATCACTGAGGGGGAGCTCTATGGGAGATATTATTTTTAGAAGCAAAGAGGAAGAAATGGGAATCGCTGAAGTTTCTCTTATGTTTGATAACTCGGATAATCTGTTTAATACGGAATTCAGGGATGTGAAATTCACCCGCAGGGTATTTTCGAGGGGAGGCAGCGAATATTTTATAAATTCCTCACCCTGCAGATTACTTGATATACAAGAGATGACAGCCGACAGCGGGATAGGAAAGGGTCTGAATATTATAGTTAATCAGGGGCAGATAAATGATATTGCAGTACTTAAACCTGTTGAAAGAAAAATTATAATTGATGAAATACTGGGTATATCAAAACATAAAAACAGGAGAGATAAATCTATCGGGAAGCTTCAAAAAGTAAGAGGTGATATAGAGAGAATAAGTGATTTGATGGAAGAAATAAAAAGAACTATGGACCCACTTGAAATCGAGGCAAAAAGGGCGCAGAGGCATGCCGAGATCTCTAATTCTTTAAAGAGCGAGGAAATCTCCCTTTATATTGCTCATTTAAAAGATTTAAATAAAAATTGGGAAAGTGAAAATAGGGACTATGAATATAGTAAAATAAAATTAAAGAAGGTTACTGATGAGATCTTACAAATAGAAGGAGAAAAAAAAGATCTTCTAAATCTTATTGATAAAAAGGCGGGGGAGCATGAATTACGGAAGACTATGATCGAACGGTTTAATTCGGAAAAAGACCGGCTTGCCAGTATAACAGCTTTAGTTGAAAGTAAAAAGAATGTTTTCAGCACATTATATAACATGTTTGATCTGGAGCTAGCGGGCTTCATAAACAGCACAGGTGGCATGAAGGGGCAGTTAGACCAAAAAGCAGATAGTGCCGAATTCTTGTATTATGAGAATGTATTAAGAGGGCTTGAGAAAATTGACAGGATGGTTGTAAATTTTTTAGCAAAATTAAAAGAAAAAGTAAAAGATAAAAATATTTCAGGTTATATTGAAGATGATGGTAAATTGATAATAGAAGAATTAAAAAGTTTATATAAGACAGCCGAAAAATTCATAAAGGGTAAAAATTCAAGCGGGAGGGAGAAGGAATCAAATAAAAGAAGCGGGAAGAAAATAAATGATTCTGAGGAAAGGCTCGGCCTCATTAAATCCATAAAAGAAATTTGTATGATTAACTTAAAGAGATCCGAGAAGATTTATTTGATTTTAAATGACTGCATATCGGCTTCGGAGAAAATAAAAAGCAAGCTTTACCCTGAATTTGAGAGGGGGAGGGATTTACTTTCAAGCAGCCAGAATAAAACTAATGAGATTGACAGCAGGATAAACCTTTTGAATGCATCCAGATCGAATCTTGAGAATAATATATATAAAGCTGATCTAAAAAAGGAGCAGATAAAAGAAAAGGTAAAGACAATAACAGAAAATATTGCAGATAATTACAACCTGTCAATGGAATATGCGCTTAAGAGTTACGGCCCCAGTAAAGATGTTGCGCAGTCACAGATAAAGGTGAGGAAACTTAAAAATGAAATAAAAAAATACGGGAGTGTAAATCCTAATGCGGCAATCGAGTACAGTAAGATAAAAAGCAGGTTCGACTTTTTGGCAAAGCAGAAGCTTGATCTGGTTGAAAGCGGAAAGAATCTGGAGGAACTGATCAAAGACATTAATAAAAAAATAGCTGATTTCTTTTTTAAAAAATTCGATGAAATAAACAAATGTTTTAATAACTATTTTAAGGTCCTTTTTCCATTAGGTGAGGGTGAGATGCAGCTTGAAAAAAGTCGAGATGCAGGCAGTGATGAAACAGGCATTGATCTTAAAGTGGATATAGGCAATAATAAGTTTGTTCCTATATCATTACTTTCGGGAGGGGAAAAGTCCTTGGTTTCGATGGCTTTTCTTTTCTCTATCTATTCTATAAATCCTTCACCTTTTTATGTTTTTGATGAAGTGGATGCTGCACTGGATGATGCCAATATTGTGAAGTTTCTGACTTTAATAAAGAAATTTTCAGAGAAGCAGCAGATTATAATAATCACTCATCAGAAAAGGACTATGGAAATCGCGGATACGATTTACGGTGTGACTATGCAGTCCAACGGTATTTCCAAGATAGTTTCGGAAAAGATAGAAAAATATGCAGAAGTTAATTAAAAATCTAAATTATATATGGAATAAGTTTAAAAATAACCGCCAGTCATTCTGGGATGAGCTTGAGGAGCAGCTGGTGACAGGCGATATCAGTATAAATACAGCTGGCAAGTTATTAGAAGAAGTAAGGGATCATATTTACCGTGAAAATATAAATGATCTGGAGAAAGTAAAGGCACTTCTGAAGAAACAGATTATAGAAATCTTAAGCAGCGGTAAGAACAGTAAATTAAATATATCGTCCAGACCTCCAACAATATTTTTAATAGTGGGAGTAAATGGTGTAGGCAAGACAACAGCGGTTGCAAAACTGGCAAATATGTTCAAGAAGGACGGGAAAAAGGTATTGATATCAGCTGCAGACACTTACAGATCTGCGGCAGTAGAACAGATACAACATTATGCGGAAAAATTAAAACTGGATATTGTCTACCACCAAAAATTTTCAGATCCTGGAGCGGTTGTCTATGACAGTGTTGAAAAGGCAAAGGCCAGGGACATTGATATAGTTATAATCGATACAGCCGGGAGAATGCAGACTTCATACAATCTGATGGAAGAGCTTAAGAAGATAAAAAATGTGATAACTAAGAGGATAGATAGGGAAGTTGATGAGATACTGCTGGTGGTGGACTCGACTACAGGTCAGAATGCCAGAATTCAGGCTGAGCTTTTTAATGGTGCACTTGATCTTACCGGGATCATTCTGACCAAAGCTGATAGTACTTCGAGGGGAGGAATAGTACTTACTATAAAGAATGATCTTGGTATTCCGATAAAATTGGTAACGAATGGTGAAAAGCTGGAGGATATATCTTACTTTGACCCGGTAAAATTTACCGGGACGATATTCTCCTGATTTTAATCCTTGTAATAAGAAGGGGTATTACAGATGTTTGATCTGCTGACAAAAAAGTTTGAAGATTTATTTTTTAAAATAAGAAATAAAGGCAAATTAAGCGCCGGAGACCTGGACAGTGCCTTGAGAGAAATCAAGCTTACACTGCTGGAAGCTGATGTAAATTTTAAGGTGGTAAAGGAATTTTTGGATAATGTGAAGGCAAAGGCACTGGGTGAAAAAATACTTGAGAGTCTGACTCCTTATCAGCAGGTAGTAAAGATAGTAAATGAAGAGATTATAAGGATGCTTGGTTCAAGCAGCGGGGGTATTAATTTTGCTGCAAAGGGGCCTACGATCATAATGATGGTTGGACTTCAGGGTTCCGGAAAGACTTCATCTGTTATAAAACTTGCTAATTTTTTGAAGACCAAATTCCAAAAAAAAGTATCAGTTGTTGCTGCTGATGTATACAGACCAGCAGCAGTGCTCCAGCTGGAGGATATGGCAAAGAATATAGATGTGGATGTTTATTCCAGGGAAAAATCAGATCCGGTGTCCATATCAGTAAAAGGCCTGGAGTTATTTAAAAAGTCCGGGAGTGACGTGATAATAATTGATACTGCAGGAAGGCTGCATATTGACGAAAATATGATGAATGAGATTTCAGATATAAAGAAAAAGACCAACCCGCATCAGATATATCTGGTACTGGATTCTATGACTGGCCAGGAGGCTGTAAATATTGCCTCCAGTTTTAACCGGAAGGTTGAATGTGACGGAATAATATTGACTAAGTTAGACAGCGATACCAGGGGAGGTGCTGCATTATCGGTTTACCATGTAGTCAAAAAACCTATAAAGTTTATGTCCAATGGAGAAAAAATTGAAGATTTTGATATATTTCATCCTGATAGAATAGCATCAAGGATACTGGGTAAGGGTGATGTCCTGACTTTGATCGAAAAGGCGGAAAAGGCAGTAAGTAAAAAGGAAGCAAAAAGGATTGAAGAGAGGATTTATAAAGATGAATTAAATTTTGAGGATTTTGTGGAGCAGCTCAGGAGCATAAAAAAGATAGGCTCATTGGATAAGATATTTTCGATGATGCCTATAGCCAATAAGAGTAAGATATTTAAAAATGTCAACTTGGACGATTCTCAGCTGGACCGAGTAGAAGCCATAATCAATTCTATGACTGTAGAGGAGAGGAGGAAACCGCATATAATCAACGGAAGCAGGAAAAAGAGGATAGCGAAAGGGAGCGGCAGTTCGGTATCGGAAGTAAATAAACTGCTGAAACAATTCAGTAAAACCAGACAGATGTTGAAGCAGTTTTCAGGTTTGAAGGGTAAGTTCAATCTGCCTTTTAAAAATTTTTAAAAGTAAAAAATATTTTGCAAGTTTTAAAGAAAAATATATAATTATGAAAGCACAAGGCTTTCTATATTCAGAATGTGGAGGTTTTTATTGAGTGTAAAGATAAGATTGACCAGAATTGGTTCAAAGAAACAACCCTTTTACAGGATTGTGGTAGCTGATATCAGATCACCAAGGGATGGAAGGTTCATTGAAAAAATAGGCATTTATGATCCAAAAACCGAGCCGTCAAAGATAGAAGTAGATAAAGATAAGGCTGCGAGTTGGATCAAGAAAGGTGCGAAACCGACAGGTACGGTTCAAAAACTTTTTGATATAATTGGTTTAAAGAGGTAGTTATTACAATTTAGACTGGAGGTTAATAGTGAAAGAACTACTAGAGTACATGGTAAAAGAGTTGGTTGACACCCCGGATAATGTGGAGATCACAGAAGAGGAGGAAGATGACAAAACAGTAATTTTCAAGCTAAAAGTTGCTGAAGATGATCTGGGAAAGGTAATAGGAAAAAAGGGAAGAACCGCAAATGCTCTAAGGGTTATAATGAGAGCTGCATCTGCTAAGAGAGGTAAATCCTCTATTGTAAAAATTATGGATTGAAAATTTAATATATAAATATAGATAGATTTATTTTAATAGGCATATAAATGCTAAAAATAAATGTAGATGCAAGGTTAATTGGGATAATCGGTAAGCCGCATGGAATAAGAGGAGAGACAAGTATGATAGTGCTTACTGATTATCCCAAAACTATTAAAAAGGGTGATATTCTTTTTTTTGATGAAAAGTGCAGAAAAAAAGCAGAAGTGGAGAGCATCAGGGAGAAGAACCATAAAAAACCCTTTATATTGATAATTAAATTCAAGGGGATAAACAGCAGAAACCATGCTGAAAATATAAAAGGTTCAGATATTTTCAGGAGTACCAAAGACAGTCCGATACTAAAAAAAGACCAGTACTGGGTAGATGATATCATGGACTGCAGGGTCTACAGTAAAGATAAGATCTTCATAGGAAGGGTAATAAATGTAGAAAAATTATCTTCGAATGATAATCTTGTGTTAAGGATAGAAAACGATAAGCTGAGGATAAAAGGAGCAGAAGGCAGTATTTTGTATGTTCCCATTATTGGAAGATATATTGGCAGTATAAATATAAAAGAAAAAAAAGTTATATTAAAAGAGATTCCGGAATATATCTGAACAAGTGTTAAAAAGCCTTTTTTATCTGTGATGATAAAGATAGATGTAATTACTATTTTTCCTGATATTTTTGATAATATTGCCAGGTTTGGAGTAATAAAAGAAGCTTTTAAGAAAAATCTCTGTCAGCTTAATATATATAATCTTAGGGATTTTTCGGATTATAAACACGGCAAGATTGATGATAGGCCTTACGGCGGCGGCAGCGGTATGATATTGATGCCGGAACCGCTGGACAGAGCAATTGCTTTCATTAAGAAAAAAAGTAAAGTCAAGAATGTTAAGGAAAAGCAAAAAACAGTATTGCTTACCCCAAGGGGTGGAAAATTAAACCAGACCGTGCTGAAGTATCTCTCAAACCTTGAAAACGTTATACTAATCTGCGGAAGGTACGAGGGTATTGACCAGAGGGTGGTGGATTCTCTGGTGGATCTGGAGTTATCCATAGGTGACTATGTGCTGACCGGTGGTGAAATCCCGGCTATGGTGATAATAGACGGAGTAATAAGGCTGCTGCCGGGTGTGGTTGGAAAAGAAGAGTCTTTAAAAACAGAATCTTTTGAAAACAATCTGCTTGATTACCCACAGTATACAAGGCCTGAAGTTTTCAAGGGAATGTCCGTTCCCGGTATTCTTTTAAGCGGAGACCATAAGAAAATTAAAAAATGGAGAAAAGAAATGTCGCTTGAAATTACCAGAACCAGGAGACCGGATTTATTTGACAAAGATAATTAAATTCATTATATTTGTTTGGTCTTATTAGAATGAAAAAGATACAGGCTGGGGTACAAGATGAACAAATTGGATAAAATAGAGAGTAAATACTTAAAGACTGATAATCCTGATTTTAATCCTGGGGACAAAGTAAGAGTCAAGATAAAAATCAGTGAAGAGAATAAGGACAGGATTCAGGTATTTGAAGGCATTGTAATAAAAATTAAAGGTTCAGGTATCAATAAGACGTTTACGGTAAGAAAAATCT
Organism: uncultured Actinomycetota bacterium; assembly: GCA_964578625.1. GTDB lineage: Bacteria > Actinomycetota > Humimicrobiia > Humimicrobiales > Humimicrobiaceae > CAZBSE01. The sequence goes on along the minus strand of CAZODQ010000006.1, from coordinate 38,530 downwards.
CTTTTAATAATGTTGGAGTTGAAAGAACATTTCTTTTAAATTCACCTGTGATTCAATCTATCGAGAGTGTCAGCAAGGGTATAGTCAGAAGAGCCAAATTGTATTACCTGAGAGACAAAGTGGGTAAAAAATCAAAGGTTAAGTTCAAATAAATATATAATGATTTAACTTTTTCATATTAATGCCGCTCCCAAAAAAACAGGACAAAACAAAAAAAATAATCATTCTAAAAGAGATCCTGGCATATATCATAGTTATCCTGACAGCAGTGGTTTTAGCTACTCTGGTAAGAGTTTTTATATTCGAACCTTTTATAGTCCCTACCCCTTCCATGGAGCCCACATTAAAAGTAGGGGATAAAGTAATAATCAATAAGATGGCGTATAAATTCGGTAGTATTGAGAGAGGTGATATTGTAGCGTTCCATTCCCCTATAGAAGAAAAAGACCTGGTTAAAAGAGCTGTGGCTATTGAAGGTGATGAAATAACTTTGACCAGCGAAGGTGAAATCTATATAAACGGTGAAAAAATCACTGAAAGCTATCTGCCGGCTGGACAGAATATATTATACAATAATCTAACCGTAGATTTAGGCGAGGATGAAATATTTGTGATGGGAGATAACAGAAACGACAGTTACGACAGCAGATATTTTGGAGATATTTCAGAAAATGATGTTTTCGGGGAGTTCATGATAATATATTGGCCTCCTTCAAGGTGGCAATAAAAATCTTTTAAAAAATTCATGGAATTAAAAGAAGTCCAAAGACTGTTAAATCTATGCGAATATGAAAATGACCTATATATTGCGGGCTACAGAAGAGTAGCAGGTGTTGATGAAGTGGGCAGGGGGTCACTGGCAGGCCCTCTTGTGGCAGCAGCTGTTATACTGGATAGAAGAAAAATGATAATAGAAAATATAGATGATTCAAAGAAAATTAATGAATATAGAAGAAAGTATATTTTTAAGAAAATAATTAAAAGCTGCCTTTGCTGGTCTGTTGCAAGGATATCTCCTGATAAAATTGATAGGCTTTCAATTTCAAGAGCAAATATGGTCGTATTTAAAAAAGCAGTCTCCGGTTTGAAAAAAAAGCCGGATATTATTTTATCGGACTTTATCGGTAAAGATCTGGGCGATAAATATCTACCTATTGTAAAAGGCGATCAGCTCAGCATCTCAATTGCCGCTGCTTCAATAATCGCAAAGGTAGTAAGGGATCAGATAATGATTAAACTGTCAAAATATTATCCTGAATATGGGTTTGAACATAATAAAGGCTATGGCACTCCCGAACATTTGAAATCCCTCCAGAAATACGGACCCACCCTTATTCACAGGGCATCTTTTAGGGGTGTTTTAAGTTAGCAGTCTTAGTAAAAAAGATACAGGCAAAATAGGTGAGTTTACTGCCCTAATGCATCTTAAAAGAAAAGGGTATATTATTTTGCATCAAAATTATAGAAATTTATACGGTGAAATAGATATAATAGCCAGAAAAAGCAGGTATCTGATATTTATAGAGGTAAAGACCAGGACTGATTTAAGATACGGTAGTCCCTTGGAATCCATTGGTGAAAGCAAAGTTTCAAGGATAAGAAGAGCAGCTGATTTTTATATGGCAAATAGTAAAAATTCAGGGCTGGATGTTCGATTTGATGTTATTTCCGTGATCATAAATAAGAGTTTTATTAAGGAATTGTCGGGGAAGAGCGGCATATTAGGCGAGAAACTAAAGTTAAGTAACCCTGAAAATAAAAGCTTTATAAAAGTTGAGCATATAAAAAATGCCTTCTGAATATTTAGTCCATTTAAATCTTTATTGACTCATTAAAATATTACTAATATAATATTTTATAAAAATATGTTATATTATCTTAATATAAGTATTAAAAATATTAGTTTTAAGTATTATGCCAAAAGAAAAATTATCTAAAAAGACAAATACAGATACAAATATGTTCTCGGAATTATTTGAACATATAAGCAGCGGTGTAGCTATTTATAAAGTCAAAGATGATGGGAAAGATTTCATTTTTAAAGATATTAACAAAACTGGAGAAAAAATCGATAGGGTCAAAAGAAAGGATATTATAGGGAAAAGTGTCCTAAAAATATTCCCGGAAATAAAGAACTTCGGAGTTTTTGACGTCTTTAAAAGGGTCTATAAAACCGGCAGACCCGAGGAACACCCCGTATCTTTTTACAGAGACAACAGGATTTCCGGCTGGAGGCGTAATTACGTATATAAGCTGCCTACAGGTGAAATAGTTTCTGTATTTGATGACAGAACCAGGCAGAAGGACACTGAAGAACTTCTGAAAGTAAGTGAAGAGTTCAGTTCCAGTCTGATGAAAAATTCCCCTACTCCCATTATGGTCCTGAATGCAGATTATTCTTTGAGGTATATGAATCCTGCATTTGAAAAACTGACAGGCTATAAATTTAGCAGTCTGATAGGTAAAAAACCGCCTTATCCATGGTGGGAGAAAGTAATGTATGGGAAAACTGACAAATTCCTTAAAGAAATATCTGAAAAAAGAGTTAGTTATTACGATATGCCAATACTGACTAAAAGTGGAGAAATCAGGTACTTGGACATTACAACAACTCCTGTTAAAGACAATGGGAAACTAAAGTATATACTGGGGACCGGTACAGATATAACTGAGAAAAGAGAAAGAGAAAATATTATAGAATCCGAGAAAAACAAACTTGAGTCATTGATAGAAGGTCTTGCTGATACTGAAATCGGAATAGACATAGTGGGGCTTGATTATAAGATATATTATCAAAACAGGGTTTTAAAAGAAAGCTTCGGCAAGCTTTCCGGCAAATTATGTTATGAGAAGTATATGGAAAGAAATAAACCCTGTGATGCCTGCAATATAAAAAAAGCAGTAAAGAAAAAAAAGGTTTTTGAAACGGATTTACAGGGCAGGGATGGAAGATATTATAAAATACTTTCAGCTCCCTTTCCCAATCCAGATGGTTCAATTGATAAAGTAATTGAAGTTGTAATGGATATAACAGAAAAGAAGAAGGCAGAGGAAGAACTTATTGAAAATGAAAGGAAACTAAAAGAAGCCCAGAGTATTGCCCATATAGGGTCTTTTAATTGGGATTTAGTGACTAATAAGATAGCTATGTCAGATGAGGCTTACAGGATCCTAAAGATTGATCCAAAAAAATTTAATGGTAATTTTAATACCATTAAAGATTTATTCCATCCGGATGAAAAGGAATTTGTACTTACGGTCATAGATAATGCAATAAAGAATAAAAAATTTCTTGATATTGAACATAGAGCTCTGCTTAAGGATGGTACTGAAATTTTTATTGATGTAAAAGCCAAACCCTTTTGTGATAAATCAAATAAAGTCCTTAAATTTAATGGCACCATGATGGATATAACCGAGCGTAAAAAAGCGGAAGTAAAATTGGTTAAAAGTGAGGAAGCGTTAAAAAAGACTCTTAATGGTGCCATAAACACCCTTGCGGCAATAGTGGAGACAAAAGACCCCTATACTTTCGGCCATCAGCAAAGGGTGTGCAAATTAGCTATAACTATAGCAATGGAACTCGGTCTGGATGAAAAGAAAGTAGAGGCTATAAGAATAGCGGCATTGATCCATGATATAGGGAAAGTGAACATACCGGCTTCGATTCTATCGAAACCGGGGAAATTGACTGATATTGAGTTTGATATGATAAAAACTCATCCCCAGTTAAGTTATAATATGTTAAAGAGAATAGAATTCCCGCTGCCTATAGTTGATATTATACTCCAGCATCATGAAAAGATAGATGGTTCGGGATATCCCAGAGGATTAAAAGGTAAAGATATAATGCTGGAAGCAAAAATATTGACTGTAGCTGATGTAGTAGAAGCTATGTCATCTCACAGACCTTACCGCCCTGCGCTGGGATTGGATGCAGCAATAGATGAAATAAGAAAGAACAAGGGTAAACTTTATGACCCCATAGTAGCAGATAGCTGTATTAAAATAATTACAAAAGAGAAATTTAGGTTTGAATGATTTTTCAATAAGTCTTCATTTTGATTTTGTCAGTAAGATTATCAAAAAGTAATTGTTATAAGAATATTTAATTAAAAAAAAGCGTAATGTCATATTCACATTTATCTGATGAGGAATTAAGACGACGTATTAAGGAACTTGAGGCAAAAGGTTATAAGGGGACGACTAATCCTCTGCTGCATGTGCTTAATTGTGAACAGACAAACAGATTATCCAACGAAGAGCTGCTTTCGCTTATTCGTTCCCGTGCCGCTGAAGGAAAACCTATAGCCAAACTTACCGCAGCTGCAAAAAGAAGGGGTCTTTCTTTTTAAATCATTAATTAATGTTATATTATCGTAATAAAGATATTATCTCGCTTCCACAGTAAATTGATAAACTTTTTTTCTTGTTCCGTGGGTTCTTTACTTTTTTCGATATTAAAGAATATAAGATATCCATATTGTGATTGTACAATTTCATTTTTACTGCTTTCAATATAGGTAATTAATTGTCCTAAGGCTATTGCAAAGGGGCGAAGCCGAAGTTTGTCATATTTTACTTCGCCAACTATATCCAGCTGTTTAAATCTAAAATCAGGAGCTGGCATGGAACTAAAGAAGTAATTTTTAAATTGGGTCTGTCCTCTACTTTTTACCCCTTCGATGATTAAACCTCCTGAATTTTCTTTAAAAAATTTTTTTAGTAGGGGAGCAAGAATTATCTTGATGAAACGGCCTTCAGGTTCACATCCTTTAGGTGTTTCTTCTCTAATCTTCTTTACAATAGATTCTTTCTTGGGTAATGAGTTTTCTATTAAACAAAGACTAATGTTATTTAATTTTTGATAGATATCCTGTTTGTCCATTTTTTAAAATCTAATTATTACAGAACTTTATCTTAAAGCCCTATAATAATTTTAACAAAAAAACTTTTTGTGTCAAATATTTCTACTTATCTACTTGACAAGAATATTTTACATACTATAATTAAAAAAAATGGCCAAAGATTTATATAAAAAAATTAAGCTACTGAGAAAAGAAAACAGCTTTTCACAGGAATACCTTGCTAAAGAATTAGGTATGTCCAGGCCTACTTATATACAGATAGAAAGGGGAGAAAGGGAATTAACTATATCCGAGGCAAGAAAACTTGCAGGCATTTTCAGCATGCAATTGGAGGATTTTTTATTACCGGCTAAAGCTTCAAAGGCGGAGATTATTTTAGAAAAAGAAAAGATACAAAAAGATTCTAAAACAACGGGAATTCGTTTTATTATTCCGCGTGCTGATATTATAAAATTCAAAGAAGTATTGTTATATATTTTAGAAAAAGTGGGAGCAAAACCAAATATTGGTGAAACTGCTTTATATAAACTGCTTTATTTTATAGATTTTGATTATTATGAGAAATTTGAAGAGCAGCTGACAGGTGCGAGGTATATTAAGAATCATTATGGGCCAACACCAATAGAATTTAAAAAAATTGTCGGTGAGATGAAAGAGAAAGGTGAGATAGAGCGGGTTAAAAGCAGATATTTTCAGTATGACCAAAAAAAATATCTACCGTGCCGCGAGTCTGATTTGAGAAGGTTGTCTGCACGAGAAGTAAAACATATAGATGAGGTACTTGCCCGTCTTTCAGATAAAAATGCTAATGAATTAACGGAATATTCTCACAGCGATATACCATGGCAGGTTCATAAAAATGGTGAGATTATCAGCTACGAAAGTGTGTTTTACCGCGATACGGATCATTCTGTAAGAGATTACGAAGATGAACTTTGATGAAACCAGCGAATTTTTAAAAGATTTCAAACAATTATCAAAGAAATATAAATCGTTGTCTGATGATCTACTTGAATTTAAAAAAGTTATTTCAAAATTTCCACTTGGTGTAAGCAAACATTTTGTAATAATAACAGCAGAGGAAACAGTGATAATTGTTAAAGGCCGTCTTTTTTGTCGTTTTTTAAAAGGATCTTCACTGCGAATTATTTATGCTTATTGTGAGAGTAAAAATAGGGTAGATTTTATACAACTATATTTTAAGGGCGATAAAGAAAACGAAGATCGTAAAAGAATTAATAATTATTTATGTAAATTCTGATAGTAAAAACCTATATAAATACTAAAAAATTAGCAAATACTTGAAATGATGATTTAGATAATTAGCAGTTAAAACAGTAAATACTGCAAAAAAAGGTGTCTTTCTTTTTAAATCATTAATATTAGTTTTTTTTCAATTTTGGTACCTCGACTGATTTTTAATTTTATGACTAATTGACTATATATGCAAATGTATATATAATCTATTTATGTTCTTCAAACTGGACAGCTTTACCCTGACGGGCATAGATGCCATAAAGGTATCGGTGGAAATACACATATCCAGAGGCCTGCCTGATTTTATTATCGTTGGACTGCCGGGCAAAGCCGTAAATGAGTCAAGGCAAAGGGTAAGATCTGCTATTCTTAACAGCGGGTTTGATTTTCCCATAAAAAAAATCATTGTAAATCTATCACCTGCAGATATAAAGAAAGATGGTTCCTTTTATGACCTGCCAATAGCACTTTCAATTCTCGCTGCAAGCAGCCAGACCGGATGCAGTATTTTTAAAGATTCCTGTTTTATAGGGGAGCTTTCACTGGACGGCAGTATAAATCCTGTAAGGGGACTCATATCCATGGCGGAAAAAGCACGGGCGATCGGCAAGAAGTTTTTTTTTGTGCCTCCGGGGATTGCAAGGCAGGCTTCATTTATTCCCGGTATAAATATTGTGGCATGTAAAAATCTGCTTGAAAATGTAGAAGCGCTTGCCGGTGAAAAACAGATAAAAAAATTCATTTATAAAAATAAATGTGTTTCCGGTAAAAGTAATTTCAATGTTCCGGATTTTAAAGATGTAAAGGGGCAGCTTAAGGCAAAAAGAGCGCTGGAGATAGCTGTAAGCGGCAGGCATAATATAATGCTGATAGGTCCTCCGGGGAGCGGTAAAACCATGCTGGCTCAGAGGGCAGTCTCTATAATGCCGGATTTAAGCTTGAAAGAGTGTATCGAAGTCACTAAAATATACAGTTTGTATGAAAAATACGTCAATCACCTGATATGGCAGAGACCTTTCAGAAATCCACACCATACTGTAAGCAGGATGGGACTAATAGGAGGAGGAGTAAATCCCAGGCCGGGAGAAATAAGCCTGGCCCATAAAGGACTGCTGTTTTTGGATGAGTTTTCTCAGTTTTCTAAAAATCTTATTGAGGACTTAAGGCAGCCTCTTGAAAATAATAGAGTAGTTATAACAAGAAACCATATGTCTTACAGCTTTCCCTGTAATTTTATGCTGATAGCGGCAGTTAATCCTTGCTACTGCGGATATTTTGGGGATGAGTCAGGAAAATGTATATGCAGTTTAAGGGAAGTAAAAAAGTTCTGGAAGAAGATGTCCGGCCCTGTGATGGATAGGATTGATATGAGGGTAACAGTGGCGAGACTGCCGGAAAGTGACTTTATAAAACCGGAATTGAGCGAAAGTTCGGATAAGATAAGGGACCGTGTCAAAAGAAGTATAAATATACAAAACGAGAGATTCAGTTGTAGGGATATTAACTACAATTCCGAGATAAAAATAGATACTGTAAATAAGTGGCTTAAAGATAATAAAAAGATCAGGGACTTAATATATACGATCTCAAAAAAGTATAACTTAACTGCCAGGGGAACGGTCAGTATTTTAAAAGTATCCAGGACTATAGCGGATCTGGAGGAAAGCAGGTACATTAATGAAAATCATATTATTGAGGCTGTCCATTACCGTGTCGGCTGCGGTTATAATACGGAGGTATTGTAAGTATATGAAATACGGAAATGGCAAAAAAATCTTGTATCTGCTGGCTGAAAAAAAAGTAAGACCTATGAAGTTCATAGAAATATACAGAAAAAATTCCGGAGATATAAATAAAACTATAAACTACTTTTATGAATGTAAGATATTAAAGCTTGGGAGTAATGAAGCTAAAAAAGATTTTTTCTGCTCCATCAGCAGCCGTTACAGAAAAGCAGTCAGTTTCATTTCAAAAAAAGAAGTGGGTCTTCTCGATATCGGTCAGGAAAGTTATCCCGATATATTAAGGCAGATATATTGTCCCCCTCCCTTACTGTTTTTCAAGGGCAGTAAAATAAAAAAGGCAGATTTTTGTGTTGCTGTTGTTGGAAGCAGAAAGTGCAGTGACTACGGCAGAGAGGTAGCGGAATATATAGGCAGGAATTTATCCGGAATCGGAATAACAGTAGTAAGCGGCCTTGCTTTTGGGATCGACGGTTGTGCACAAAAAGCAGCACTGGAGGAGAAGGGGGGAAGTATAGGTGTACTCGGCTGCGGTATTGATATAATTTATCCTCCGGAAAATAAAGACCTGTATAAAAATTTACCGGAAAACGGCAGTATAATAACTGAATTTCTTCCAAATACTCCGCCGCTTAAATCTAACTTTCCGGTAAGGAACAGAATAATAAGCGGACTCTGCAGGGGCGTCGTAGTGGTAGAAGCGGGTGACAGGAGCGGGGCAATTATAACAAGTGAGATGGCATTGAAGCAAAACAGGGAAGTATTTGCTGTTCCGGGAAGTATTTTTAATCCGATGAGCAGAGGCTGCCACAGGCTGATCAAAAGCGGAGCAAAATTAGTTGCCGGTATCGATGATATATTAGAAGAATTTTCCCAGTATCAAAAACAGACTTTAAAGATTTGTAAAAGCAGTGGTTATGGCAATAGCGAAATCATAGATAAACATGTAAGGGAATTGACCGGTAACGAGCACAAGTTATATAAGTTTATAGGTCACAGGCCGAAAAGTATAGAAGAGATAGTAAAGTATACCGGATTGGAGGTGAAGGAAGCCTTGGGAATATTGACTTCCCTGCAGATAAAGCAATTGATCAAAGAAGATAGTTTTAATAAATACAGAAGATTGTTTTAGATTTTGTAATGGAATAGAATTTTTATTAGAATAATAATATATTTTCTAGAATTGACTATTAGGGAGAAAAAAATGGCGTTATTCGGAAGGAAGAAGATTGAAAAGCCCAGAAGCCCTCTGGGGATTGCTTTATACACATATGATATTATAGTCAAAAAGGATTTAAGGAAGATTATTAATAGTATAAAGGCAAAAAAAAGACTTAATCCAAAAAAAACTAGCATTATTTTAGAAGATGTTTACGGTAAATTTGATGCCATTACTGATGATATATCCAAGGAGAATTTAAAAGTTGATTACAAGTCGGATAAGATAAGATATATAATTATAAATATGATAAGCAGCCTCAGGACTCTTTTTGAAGAAGCTGGAAAGGACGGCTTTGACCAGTTGAAATTAAACAGGTATAAAGCTGCCTCTAAACTGGATAGTATTGAAGATACCAGAGAGAACCTGAAAGAAAAGATGAAGGAAATTGAAAGTGATTACTTATAGATATGAAATTATTTAACTGCCTGGAACTGTATATAAAATATTTAAAATATGAAAAGAATTTAAGTTTAAATTCCATAAACTCCTATAACAAGGATATTTTACAGCTCTTAAATTTTTTAAAACGCATAAATATAACTGAGGCCTCCGGACTTAATTTGGTTATTTTCAGGGATTTTCTAAAATCTCTTGACAGTCATAATTATTCAAACAGGACTATTATCAGAAAATATTCTTCCTTTATAAACTTCTTTAGGTTCCTTGAAAGGAATGATTATATTGATTCTCGGCTGATAGAGGCTATAAACCCGCCTCGGAAACGCCATAGGTTTTACTCTTTTATGTCAGTTGGTGAGGTGGAAAAGTTGTTTAAAAGCCTAAAAACAGAAAAAGATTCGGAAATAAGAGATAGAGCTATAATTGAACTGTTTTATTCTACCGGAGCGAGGATCAGTGAGGTCGAAAACCTGAAGATCAGCGACATCGATCTTCAAAACAATGAAATGGTGGTTACAGGCAAGGGCAGAAAGCAGAGATTGGTTTACTTAAACAGGACGGCAGTTTATTGGATAAGCAGGTATCTAGAGGTCAGAAATAGAATAATTTCTTCAGGCCGCACCGATTATCTAAATGACGGCCATTTATTTTTGAACAGGTTTGGAAAAAAAATATCTTCACGCAGTATAAGGAATATAGTAAAAAAATGTGTTAAAAAGGCAGTTATAGGTAAAAATATAACACCTCATAGTATAAGACACAGTTTTGCTACGCATCTGCTGCAGGAGGGAGCGGGTATAAGAGAAGTTCAGGAACTCCTGGGGCATGAGAACATAACTACTACACAGATATATTCGCATTTAAACATTAAAAAATTAAAAAAAGACTATAAGAAGTTTCACCCCAGAGCGGAAATAAAATAAAAAAAGCTTGTTTGCTTCTGTATCATAATGATTTATTATTGATTATTTGATGAAAGGAATGTATTATACTGGACTTGAACGTTGAAATCACACACCACTTTCGGCATTATGGTGAATGAATATGGCACAGTTAAAGTGGTGGAGGAAAACCATAAGAACAAGGAGGGTATTATTTTGAGTATCGTAACTATGAAGCAGCTCCTGGAAGTAGGAGTCCACTTCGGCCATCAGACTAAAAAATGGAATCCAAAAATGAAAAAATATATACACTCGGACAAAGATGGTATATATATAATCGATCTTCAGAAGACACTTAAACTTCTGCTTGAGGCATATGAGTATATTAGAGAAGCCGTAAGTGAAGGAGGGATAGTATTATTTGTGGGCACAAAGAAACAGACCCAGGATATAATAGAATCTTATGCCCAGGAGTGTGAAATGCCTTATGTAAAAAACAGATGGCTGGGAGGCACTCTTACTAATTTTGAGACTATAAACAAGCGTACTAAAAGGATTAACGAAATAGAGGAAATGGAAAAATCAGGTATTTTTGAAAAGCTGCCAAAAAAAGAGGTTCTTGGGATAAGGAAAGAGTATGAGAAGCTTCTTTTTAATATCGGGGGAATAAGAAATATGAAAAAGCTTCCTGACATACTCTATGTAATTGATCCCAATAAAGAGGTCATAGCTGTTAGGGAAGCAAGAAAGCTGAAAATACCTATAGTAGCCATAACAGACACGAACTGTGATCCAGACTTGATTGATTTTGTTATTCCGGGAAATGATGATGCAATACGTTCCTGTAATTTATTGACCGGTGTAATATGTGATGCTGCAAAGAAAGGAAAAGACGAGAGAGTAAAACTAGAAAAGAGCACGGAAGAGAAAAAGAAATCCGAGGAGAAGAAACCTGAGGAAAAGAAGCCCGAAGAGGAAAAGGCTGAAGAGATAAAGTCAGAAGATAAAAAACCTGAGGAGAAGAAGGTTAAGGAAAAGAAAACAGAGGTAAAGAAATCAAAAGTGAAAAAACCTGCAGAGGGAAAATCAAAAGAAAAAAAGACCGGGGAGAAAGAGACTAAAGGTTCTTCGAAAGATATAAAGAAAACTAAAAAATAGGTTTAGAAATAATAGGGAAGAAACAGGGAGGAATAATGGAGATAAATGCTGATTTAGTAAAAAAGCTGCGTAAAAAAAGCAATGCCGGTATGATGGACTGCAAGAAAGCTCTGGTTGAAAGCAAAGGGGATATGGTAAAAGCGGAGGAAATATTAAAAGAAAAAGGGCTGGCACAGGCTTCAAAAAAAGCTTCAAGGCCCGCAAAAGAAGGTATAATTCACAGTTACATACATCCGGGATCTAAAGTAGGAGTTCTGCTGGAGGTCAATTGCGAAACTGATTTTGTGGCCAGAAATGAGATGTTTAAAAATCTGGTTCATGATATTGCACTTCACATTGCAGCAGCGATTCCATTATATATTTCCAAAGAGGATATTCCCCAAGAAGTCCTGGATAAGGAAAAGGAATTTTATAAAAAGCAGGCTTTAAATGAAGGTAAGCCGGAGAATATTGTTGAAAAGATTGCAGAAGGAAAACTTAAAAAATACTATGAGGAAAATTGCCTGCTGGAGCAGCCGTTTATAAAAGATAATGATATAAAAGTAGGAGACCTGGTAAAAGAGAATATAGCAAAAATTGGTGAAAATATAGTTATTAAGAGATTCGCAAGATATGTTTTGGGACAGGAAGATCAGCAGTTTTAATGTCCTTCCTGGAACTCGATAAATAAAAAAAATGGAAAACTTAAAATATAAGAGAGTCTTGTTAAAAATAAGTGGTGAAGCGTTGCTGGGTGATCTGGACTACGGTATAGACCCGGGAGTTACCAATAATATATCAAGCCAGATCAAAGAAGTAGTGGAACTTGGTGTGGAAGTTGCAGTAGTTATAGGAGGAGGTAATTTTTGGAGGGGTGTTACTGCCAGTATAAAAGGCATGGACAGGACTACTGCAGATTATATAGGAATGCTGGCCACTGTTATGAACGCACTGGGGCTGCAGAATGCGCTCGAAAGAGCTGGCGTAATGACCAGAGTTCAAACTGCAATATCCATGAAAGAAATTGCCGAGCCATTTATAAGGAGAAGAGCAGTAAGGCACCTGGAAAAGAAAAGAGTAGTGATATTTGCCGGCGGGACTGGCAATCCTTATTTTACAACTGATACGGCTGCTGCATTGAGGGCATTGGAAATAGAAGCAGAGATAATATTTAAAGCTACAAAAGTTGACGGTGTATATGATAAGGACCCTTTAAAGTTTAAAGATGCAAAGAAATTTACCAGGCTGGCCTTCCTTGATGTTTTAAAGAAGAATCTGAGGGTTCTGGATTCTACTGCAACATCTCTGTGTATGGAAAACAATTTACCTATTGTGGTTTTTGATATTACAAAACCAGGTAATATAAAAGGAGTTATAATGGGTAAAAAAATTGGAACTTTAGTCACAAGGGAGTAAAAAATGAAAGATAAATTAATGGTTGAAACTAACAAAAGGATGAATCAATCTCTTGAAAGGACTCAACACGAATTTAATACCATAAGAACAGGAAGAGCATCAGCATCTCTGCTGGATAATATTTATATTGATTATTACGGAAGCAAGACCTTACTTAAATATATGTCCAATATAAGCATACCTGAACCGAGGGTTATACTGATTTCGCCTTATGACCCGAAATTCTTAAAGGAAATCGAGACACAGATATCCAAATCTGACCTTGGCATTAATCCTTCAAATGATGGGAAGGTCATTCGTCTGAATATCCCGGCTTTAAACGAAGAAAGAAGAATAGAACTGGTAAAACTGGTAAAAAAGATTGCAGAAGACGGAAGAGTAGCCATTAGAAATATTAGAAGAGAAATAAATGATGAATTTAAAAAATTGGAAAGTGACAGCAAAATAACCGAAGACGATCTTATAAGCTCTCAAAAGGAAGTCCAGGAAGTAACTGATGAATTTATAGAGAAAATCAATGATTCCCTGGGTCAGAAAGAAAAAGAGATCATGGAAGTGTAGGTAGGAAGCATTGGGTATATTTTCTTCTTTTTTTTCTCCATCGGTAGTCCCAATTATAGAAGAATTAAAAAAAAGCGTTGTTCCGGAACACATAGCCATTATAATGGATGGAAACGGCAGATGGGCAGCTAAAAGAAAAATGCCGCGTTCTGTAGGCCATAAAGCCGGAGTAGAAGCTCTGAGGGATGTCGTAGAAGCATGTTTGGAACTAGGCGTAAAATTCTTAACCGTATATTCATTTTCAAGCGAAAACTGGGAGAGACCACAGGACGAAGTCAATTTTCTTTTAAATCTGTTTTTGGAATCATTAAAAGAAGAATTGGAAGACCTGTATAGCAATGGTGTAAGAGTATCATTAATAGGACAGAGAAAGACAATTCCTCCCGAAATACTTGAAGCTTTTGAAAATGCAGAAAAGAAAACTAAAAATAATAAGAAACTTTTTTTTAATATTGCTTTTAATTACGGCTCAAGAAAGGAAATATTAAGTGCCGTAAAGAAGGTATATAGGGCAGCTAAAAAAAATGATATAGATATTGAGAAATTAGATGAAAGTGCTTTTTCGGATTATCTGTTTACAAAAGGCTGTCCCGACCCTGATCTATTGATAAGGACAAGCGGTGAATACAGGGTAAGTAATTTCCTCCTGTGGCAGATCGCATATACTGAATTTTATTTTGTAAAGACACTCTGGCCTGATTTCAAAAGAAAAGAGCTTTTAAAGGCAGTTTATTATTATCAGAAAAGAAGCAGGAGATTTGGCAGGTTGTGATCTCTTATGCAAGTCTTAACTATTATTTTACAATATGTCCTGGCTATAATCGGATTATCATTGATTGTAATCGCCCATGAATTCGGACACTTTTTATCAGCCAAAATGGGAGGTATACATGTCGAAGAATTCTTTATAGGCTTTGGTCCCAAGATTTTAAAGATCAAATCAAAAAGCGGCACTACTTACGGCATAAGCGCTATACCGGTAGGAGGTTATAATAAACTGCTTGGTATGGATAGAGAAGAGTCAGTACCCCCCGACATGAAAAAGAAAGCTTTTCATAATAAACCGTTTTTTAAAAAATTTTTAGTTTGCATAGGAGGAGCCGTTTTTAATATAATCCTTGCAGTAATATTGATATGGATTTTCTTAAATTTTGCTGCGCCGACAACAATCATTGATTATATCGAACCCGGATCAACTGCCGAGATAAATGGTTTTGAAGTGGGAGACAGGTTCACTTCCTTAAACGGCAGGCAGATAGAGAGCTGGGATGATTTTTCAACTATGACAAAAGAATATCCCGGCGAGGAAGTGACCTATACCGTTATTCGTGATGGGAAAGAATTGGAACTGGAAGCTGTACTGGAAAATATTGAAGGCCAGGGATATCTGGGAATAGGTCCGAGTTATACTTTTAGTCCCCGTTATGCCTTAAAAGAATTTGGTTTCTTCGGATTGATAAAAGAAAGCTTCAAAATAACCTGGGGTATAAGTGTTTTTTATGTCAAGGCGATTGGAATGCTGTTTTCAGGGAAAATACCTCTAAGCGAAGCAAGACCGGTTTCACCGGTCGGTGTAATAAGTATATTTCAGCAGTCGGCGTCATTGGGAATTCAAAATTTTATATTTTTAGTCGCGCTGGTCTCGATCCTGCTGGGTTTTGGAAATCTTCTTCCGATCCTTCCCCTGGACGGCGGAAATATCGTATTGATTATAGTAGAAGCTATAAGAAAAAAACCTGTTCCTAAAAAAGTCCTGGATATCTCTAATTCCATAGGAATATTTATCCTGGTCTCTATACTGATCATAGGTTTTGTTTTTGATATAATAACCCCTTTTAATATCAGTAATATTTGAAATGATTTCAAATGAAGATAAAAAGAAGGAAAACTAAAGCTATAAAGGTAGGCCGGCTTACGATAGGTGGTGACAGCCCTATTGCTGTCCAGTCCATGACCAAAAGCAGTCTTGAGGATCAAAGCAGTATCAAAAAAGAAATAAAAGACCTAATCTACTGCGGATGTGAAATTATAAGGATAGCTGTACCGGAAAAGAAATCAGTCATTTATTTAAGGAAATTGATCGATGAAGGAATTTTTTCTGTTCCGGTAGTTGGTGATGTTCAATTTGATTATAGGCTGGCTCTGGAGTGTATGGATGCAGGAGTCGACGGAATAAGGATAAACCCTGGAAATATAGGCGGGCCTGAAAGAACAGCAGAAATCATAGAAAAAGCAAAAAAATCAAATACTGCTGTAAGAATCGGTATTAACTCGGGTTCCATAGATAAAAAAATCCTTAAAAAAAATAAAGGAAATATTGTAGGTTCAATGGTTGAAAGTACATTGGAAAATGTTAAACTTTTAGAAAGACTAAAGTTCAATAATTTTAAGATATCCGCAAAGGCTTCATCGGTTCTTGATACCGTAAATGCATATGAGGTAATATCGGATAAAGTAGACTATCCCCTGCACCTGGGTGTGACCGAAGCAGGCCCGCTACTGCGGGGAAGCATAAAGTCGGCAGTCGGCATGGGAATCCTATTATCAAAAGGGATAGGTGATACCATAAGAGTCTCACTGACTGAGAAGTCCGTTGAAGAAGTAAAGGCTGCCTATATAATCCTTAACAGCCTTAAACTCAGAAGTAGAGGAGTGGATATTATATCGTGTCCTACCTGCGGAAGGACAACAGAGGACTTAAATAAAATGGTCTATGAAGTAGAAAAACTGACCGCAACCATAAAGAAGGACTTGAAGCTGGCACTTATGGGCTGTATTGTAAACGGCCCCGGTGAAGCTAAAGATGCTGACTTAGGTATAGCCTTTGGCAGGAAAAAGGCTGCAGTTTTTTTAAAGGGTAAAATATTGAAAAGGGTAGATAAAAGCGTCGCGCTAAAGGAATTTGAAAGGCAGTTGGAAAGATTAATATAAAGGAGTAAAAAAAGGAGTTTTTAAGTTGAAGTTTTCCAGATTTTATATCCCGACATTGAAAGAAGAGCCAAGCGAGGCTGACATACCGAGCCATTCTCTAGCCTTAAGAGCAGGACTAATCAGAAAAGTCGCATCGGGTATCTATTCTCTTATGCCGTTAGGTTTTAAAGTCTTAAAAAAGATAGAAGCAATAGTCAGAGAGGAGATGAACAGCGCGGGCGCCGTGGAGTTGTTCTTACCTGTCATGCAGCCATCGGATCTTTGGAAGAAGACAGGGAGGTGGGAAGAATACGGTCCCGATATGTTCAGGTTAAAGGACAGGAACAAGAGGGATTTTTGCCTGGGGCCGACTCATGAGGAGCTCATAACCTATATGGCATGTATGGATATAAAATCATATAAGGATCTGCCTGTAAACCTATATCAGATACAGGTCAAGTTCAGGGATGAGATAAGACCCAGGTACGGGCTGCTTAGAGCCAGGGAGTTCATCATGAAAGATGCCTACAGTTTTTGCAGGAATGATGATGATTCAAAAGTCATTTATAAAAAGATGTATGATGTTTACTGCAGGATAATAGAAAGGATGGGCCTTAAGTATAAAGTGGTTGAAGCCAGCACAGGGGTCATCGGGGGAAAGTTTTCCCATGAGTTTATAGTACTTGCTAAAAACGGTGAAGAGAAACTGGTTTTCTGCCCTGAATGCGGCTACTGTGCAAATTATGAAATGTCAGAGTTTATTCCTGCCTCCGGTAAAAAGAAAAAGGATGCCCATCCCTCGGAAGGTGACGGATGTATTAAGTGCAGTAAGGAACTAGAATTTGAGAAGGGTATTGAGATAGGCCATATATTCATGCTGGGCAAAAAGTACAGCGACAAGCTAGGTGCAAAATTTCTGGATGTAGACGGAAAGTTAAAATCACTGGTCATGGGCTGCTACGGAATAGGTATAAGCAGGATGCTTTCTGCGGCAATAGAGCAGCTTCATGACGAGAGGGGAATAATATGGCCGCTTTCCATAGCTCCGTTTACCATAAACCTTATAAGCACCACTGCAAAAAATAAAGATCTATCCAATGCATGCGACAGGATATATCAGATTCTAAAAAAATCAGGTGTGGAAGTCCTCTATGATGACAGGGATGTAAGTGCAGGCATAAAGTTTAAAGATTCGGATCTAATAGGGATCCCTTTAAGGTTTATCATAGGTCAGAAATTTTTAAAGGATAAACTGGTTGATGTTGAATACAGAAAAGACGGCAGATCCGAAGAGATATCAGTAGATAGTATCCCTGAATTTGTAAAAAATTTAAGAATCAAAAACAGCCCCAAATAACCTCAAAAAATGAATGATCAGAGCATCAAAATCAGAGGTACCTTAGAAAGGATTGTTTTTAAGAATGCCGAGACCGGCTATATGGTAGGAAGGTTGAGGCTTGAAGACAAAAGCCTCGAAACAATCGTAGGGAATGCCTTTGAACTTCAGTGCGGTGAGAAACTTGAAGTGACCGGAAAATGGGTTGTAAATAAAAACTACGGACAGCAGTTTGAAATCGAAAGCGTAAAGACTGCAGTTCCCAGCACTGCTACAGGAATTGAGAATTATCTGGGCTCCGGCCTTATAAAGGGTATCGGGCCCGTGATGGCTAAAAGGATAGTTTCCCACTTTAAACTCGATACTTTAAAGGTTCTGGACCAGGAGCCAAAAAGATTAAACGAAATAGAAGGTATCGGAAGAAAAAGAATAAACCTGATCCTAAAATCCTGGAAGAAGCATAAAGACATAAGAGAGGTAATGATTTTCCTTCAATCCTACGGAATAAGCAGTACCTACGCTATAAAGATATACAACCATTATGGTAACAATTCCATAAATATAATAAAGGTAAACCCTTACAGGCTGTCAGAAGATATATTCGGAATAGGCTTTAAGACCGCAGATAGGATAGCCCTAAAGGCAGGT
This sequence comes from uncultured Actinomycetota bacterium, assembly GCA_964578625.1. Classification (GTDB taxonomy): domain Bacteria; phylum Actinomycetota; class Humimicrobiia; order Humimicrobiales; family Humimicrobiaceae; genus CAZBSE01. The sequence continues at coordinate 20,153 of CAZODQ010000006.1, read as the reverse complement.
ATCAAGAAAGATTCTCTTTTCAGGATAAAGGCAGGAATAATCCATCTCCTAAAGAGTGCCGAAGACCAGGGACACTGCTACTGTCCATATGAAGAATTTATAGAGACAGCCTGTGGTTTTCTTGATACTGAACTGGATAAGGTCACAGCTGCACTGGCGGAACTTGAAAATGAAGGGAAGGTAACCATTGTCAAAAATGATATAAGCAAAGTTTATCTGACCGCCATATATAATGCCGAAAAGTATGTTAGTGAGAAAATCAAGACACTATTGAGTGACGAAAGGGAACATAAGTTACAGGAAGTAAAAGAGGGCAGTATAGACTATCTGATAAAAGACCTTGCCGCTAGGCAGGGTGTAATCTTAGACAGTACCCAGATGGAAGCTGTAAGAAAGGCGGTAACTGAGAAAATCCTTGTTATAACCGGAAGCCCGGGTACAGGTAAGAGTACCATACTTGATTTTGTCATTAAAATCCTAAAGAGAGAAAATAAAAAGATACTTCTGGGTGCTCCTACAGGCAGGGCTTCTAAAAGGTTGTGTGAGACTACGGGAAGGGATGCCAAAACTATACACAGGCTCCTTAATTACAATCCTAAATTAAACAAGTTTTTAAAAAATGAAAAGGATCCATTTGATGCAGATGTGGTGATAATAGATGAAGCTTCAATGCTGGATATAAGGCTTATAAGAAGCCTGCTTTCTGCCGTAAAATCCTCTACCTGCATCATATTCGTAGGAGACGTAGATCAGCTGCCCTCGGTAGGTGCAGGAAATGTCTTAAGCGACATTATAAGCTCAGGGGCAGTCCCGGTAATAGAGCTTAAAAAAATATACCGTCAGGAAGGTGAAAGCCTAATAATATATAATGCCCATAAGGTAAGAGACGGTCAGTTCCCTTATATAGGCAAGCCCAGAAACAATGATTTTTTCTTTATTGAAAAAAATGAACCCGAAGAGGTAGTAGCCCTTATAATAAACCTGCTTACTGAAAGAATACCCCAGAGTTTTCACTACGAACCCTTACATGATGTACAGGTGCTGGTACCCACAAACAAGGGGACAGTAGGAGTCAACAACCTGAATTCCAAGATCCAGGATATCTTAAATCCCGGCAGCCGAAAAGTGATAAGGGGGACCACAAAATACGGGACAGGTGACAAAATAATACAGCTTAAAAATAATTACGATAAAGATGTCTATAACGGCGATATAGGTTTTATAAGCAGCATAGATTTTGAGATGGAGGAAATAAAGGTCAACTTTGACGGCAGGACAGTAAGTTATGATTTTTATGAATTGGATGAGATAAGCCTGTCCTATGCCATATCCATCCACAAGTCTCAAGGCTCAGAATTCAAGTGCACCATAATACCCATCCTGACCTCTCATTATATGCTGCTTCAGAGAAATCTTCTCTATACTGCCATAAGCAGGGCAAGGGAGCTTGCCATACTGGTGGGAAGTAAGAAGGCCATAGGAATGGCAGTAAACAGGAATGTTGTTGAGAAGAGGTACACCAGTCTTAAGGAATTGCTTCAGAGGTATAGGTAATTTAAGATGAATACATATTTTAAATAAGAGATACTGGCTTTTACTACTTCTCTCCTGACGGGTCTAAGATCACCTTTGTATCTTACAGGGAGTGAAATCCTAAAATCTATATAATGAACATAGACAGCTCAGAACAGGTAAATCTTACCAACAATATTGCAGTTGAATATTATTCTTGCTTTTCACCTTAAAACATTGGATACTTTTCAATATATAAATAATTGCAGATATTTACAGGCCGGAAAGATATTAGTTGTTTTCCTGGCTTTTTTATTATATCTCTCACTGATTACTTTTCTACAAACAGGGTATTTTTGGGATCAAGTCAATTGTATTTTTTTTATTTTGTGATATACTCTTAACCAAATTTTAATGTGAATAGTGTTAAAAATTAGTGGGGATGACCCACTTTTTTTTAGTTTTAATTCTGATAAAAACAGGTGATCAGGTTGAATAAAAAACTTATGACAGCACTGGCAGAGCTGGAAAGAGAAAAAGGCATAAATCTGGATACATTGATAGAAGCTTTAAAGGTTGCCTTTGTTTCCGCCTATAAAAAAAATTATCAGGTAGAATATGAATGCCGTGTTGATATAAATAAAAAAACCGGTGAGATAAAAATATTTAAGATCCTTGATTCAGAAGAAACCGAAGGGGAAGAAAAAAAGGAAGGCACTGAAGAGAAAAACGAAGTAGAGGTGACCCCGGATAACTTCGGTAGGATAGCAGCTCAGACAGCCAAGCAGGTCATAAGGCAGAAAATCAAGGAAGCGGAGCGGGAGATAATGTATGATGAGTTCAAGGACAGAGTAGGAGATCTCGTAACCGGTATAGTACAGCAGAGTGATGCCAGATTTACCCTGGTAGACCTGGGTAAGGTGGAGGCACTGCTGCCGCCGTACGAGCAGGTGCCAAGGGAAAGGTACAAACACGGGGAAAGAATAAAATGTTATATCTCTGATGTAAGGAAGACGACAAAAGGTCCCCAGGTAATAGTATCCAGGACTCATACCGGCCTTATAAGGAAGCTGTTTGAACTGGAAGTTCCCGAGATTTATGAAGGAATAGTAGAAATAAGGAGTATCGCCAGGGAAGCCGGGTACAGGACCAAGATTGCCGTCAGCTCAAATGAAAAGAATATAGACCCTGTGGGTGCATGTGTGGGACCGAAAGGCTCGAGGGTCAAGATGGTTGTTGATGAGCTGGGAGGAGAAAAGATAGATATAGTTGAATACAGTGATGATATAGTGACTTTTATCAAAAACGCATTAAGCCCTGCAAGAGTTCTTAAGGTATTGACTGATGAAGAAAAGAAATTCGCATTGATAGTGGTTTCAAACGATCAGCTCTCGCTGGCCATAGGAAGGGAAGGCCAGAATGCGAGACTTGCTGCCAAACTAACTGGTTGGAAAGTGGATATAAAGAGTGAAGAACAGTTTGAGGAAGAAATGGATGAGGCCAGGGAAGAAAGATTAAAGACCAAGGAAGAAGATAAAGAGGTTAAAAAATAAAAGATTTATAGGTCTATGGAAGATAAAAAGAAAGAAAGTAAAAAAAGAGAAAAAAGCGTAAAGAAGACCCAGCCAAAGGAAAAGGGCAGTGTCAAATTAAAAGTTAAGTCCAAGTCTGCGGTTAATAGTAAGGCTGAAGAGGTAAAAGAGTCAAAGGAAGAGACAGAAAGCAGCGGCAAGGCAGAGGTTGAAAAAAAGCGTGAGGCAGGGGCTAAGAAAAAGTCTTTAGCTAAGACAAAAGAGAAGACTAAAGTAAAAGCTAAAAAAGATATGGAGCCTGCAGGTGAAGTCAAGAAGGAACCAGAAGCTGCCAGGAGTGAAGAGACTCCGGAACAACCTAAGACAAAACTGGATTGGGAAGAAGCGAAGAAAATAAGTATCAAGAGTGTGATCGATAAGGAACTTGATAAAGAAGAAAAAGAAGGAAGACTTAGGGCGAAAATAATTCAGAAGAGAAAAGTCGCACCAGGCAAGAAGGTAAAGGCCAGGGGGAAGCTCAAGGAAGAACAGGCAGGCCTTAAAGAAAAAATAAGTAAAAGACCGGATATAAAGAAAGTCATTGAAGTCTCCGAAGGCATAACGATAAAAGAACTGTCGGAAAAAATCAGTATTCCCTCAAATGAAATGATCAAGATGCTGTTTGATATGGGTGAGACCATTAACATCAATCAGTCTTTAAACAAGGATTTAATAGAATATCTATCCCACGAATATAACTTTAAATACCACATTGTAGGTTTTGTAGAAAAATTGGATGAAGTCTACAAGGATGATGAAAAAGATCTAAAGCCCAGGCCGCCCATTGTAACTGTAATGGGGCATGTAGACCACGGGAAGACGACATTACTCGATGCAATAAGGGAGACAAGTGTCGCGGTCAGCGAGGTAGGCGGAATAACCCAGCATATAGGTGCTTACCAGATTGACTATAAGAAAAAGAAAATAACTTTCATAGATACACCAGGTCATGAAGCATTTACTTCAATAAGGGCAAGGGGTGCCAAGGTTACTGATATTGCTGTAATCGTAGTGGCGGCTGATGACGGTATTATGCCTCAGACAGTGGAAGCAATAGATCATGCAAAGGATGCGGGTGTGCCTATTATAATTGCGATAAATAAAATAGACCTGCCGAATTCAAATCCGGATAAGATAAAGAAGAGTTTAACAGAGCATAACCTGGTGCCCGAAGAGTGGGGCGGAGATACTGTTTGTGTGGAGATCTCTGCCAAGAAGAAGACCAACCTGAATGAATTGCTGGAGATGATACTGCTGGTGACAGACTTAAATGAAATAAAGGGCAATCCGGAATCTGAAGGTGCCGGGATCATAATCGAATCAAGGCTGGATAAGGGTCTGGGTCCTGTCGGCACTGTTATTATAAAAAGGGGGATAATAGAAGTAGGAGATTCTTTTATAACCGGCGGCTCGTTGGGAAGAGTAAGATCCATAAGAGATGAAAGTGGCAGAAATATAAGGAAGGCTGTACTATCACAACCGGTTGAGATCACAGGTTTTTCTTTAATACCAAAAGCCGGAGATATATTATTCATAGTTAAAAATGAAAAAGCAGCTAAAGAACTCATGAGCAGGAAAGATTATGAGAGAAAGATGACGATGATTGCGGAATCCAGGAAAATCATGAGTTTGGAAGAGCTCTTTGAGCTGTCCAAGGAAGCAGAAATAAAGAAATTAAAAATAATTCTAAAGGCGGAATCCGACGGTTCGCTTGATGCGGTAGAAAAGTCATTAAATAATATAGAGGAAGAAAATATAAAGATCAATATTATACATAAAGCCATTGGAGCTATAACTGACAGTGATGTGATGCTGGCAGCAGCTTCAAATGCAATTGTAATCGGTTTTGGAATAGTACCAACCCAAAAAGCGGAAGAACTGCACAAAAAAGAAAAAGTAGAAGTCAGGACCTACGATGTCATTTACAAATTGATTGATGATATAAAACTTGCCTTTAAGGGTATGTTAGAGCCAGAGGTAAAAAGAATCGATAAGGGTAAAGCTGAAGTCAGAGAGATATTTAAACTGCCGAAGATAGGAGTGGTTGCAGGTTCATACATCCTGGAAGGTGAAGTTGAAAGGGGCAACTTGGTAAATGTGGTAAGGGAAGGAAAAGTAATCCATGAAGGTAAAATCGTAACTCTTCACAGGTTTAAGGAAGATGTTAAAAAAGTTGCCTCTGGTTATGAGTGTGGTATAAAGCTGGAAGAATATCAGGACCTGGTCAAGGGTGATGTGCTGGAATTTTATGTAGTGAAGTGATATTTATTATGGTCGTGGTAAAGGTGTATAGATCCAGAAAAGTTGAGATAGATCTAAAGAGAGAAATAAGCTTTATTATTAACAATAAGATAAAAGATCCCAGAATAGGATTTATAACCATTACAGATGCGAAGTTATCCCCGGATTTTAAATGGCTCGATGTCTTTGTCAGTATTATGGGTGAAGATGAAAAAATAGTAGGCAGTTTGAAGGTGCTTAAAAACTGCAGCGGATTTATAAAAAGAAGTCTGCCTAAGAGATTAAGACTTAAAAATATACCCAATATAAGATTTTTATATGACAAGTCCATCGACGATGGTATGAGGATATCAAATATACTGGATAGTCTGGATAAAGATAAGCAATAAGCAACATTAAAAAGGTAATTTAATTGGATAAAAATAAGTTATACGATAAGATCTCAAAAGTTATAGACGAAAATAAGAAATTCTTAATTATAACCCATGATTATCCAGATGGTGATTCGCTGGGCTCGCAGGTAGCTTTATATCAGCTTTTATGTCGGTTAAAAAGGGATGTGATATCAATCTGTAATAGCGAATTACCGTACCAGTATAATTTTTTGCCTGATCTTGATAAGATAAAAAAGAGTATTGAAGAAAGTGAACTTTCGAGCAGGGAATATATCTGCTTTTGCCTTGACTGTGCAGATGAAAATAGGATGAATGTAGATTTTAAAGCACTGAAAGAAAATGTAAAGTTCATTATAAATATAGACCACCACAAGAAAAACAGCAATTTCGGTGATTTAAATTTGGTGGAAAGTAGCAGTTCTGCAACTGCCGAGATTTTATATAAACTGATAGAAAAACACTACAAGAAGTTTCTGAATCACAAGATAGCACTGGGGATCTATGTAGGAATATTGACGGACACCGGTAAATTTCAATACAGCAATACGAGCCATGCAGTACATAGAATAGTAAGCGAACTGTTAAAATTTGATATTTCTCCTTCAAAAATCCATAAATGTATTTATGAAAATGAGCCACTGACAAGATTCAAACTAATCAAGCTTGTTTTTGACAGAATCGAATATATAGAATCTTCCGGCCTGATATATTCATACATACTAGAAAATGATTTTAAAAAACTGAACTTGCCGTTTTCTGCTCAGGACGGGATAATCACAATGCTTAGAAGCAAAGATAGGGCAAAGGTGGCGGCATTAATAAAACAGATCGGCAAGAACAGTTTCAAAATAAGCCTCCGTACTTCAGACAGCGATGTTGATTTATTTAAAGTCGCAGGTAAGTTTGACGGCGGTGGCCACAGGATGGCAGCAGGCTACTCCGATAGAGGGAGTTTGAGAACTGTAATCAATAATTTGAAAAAGGCTGTAAAAGATAATATTTAAAACTATGAATGGTATAAACAGCAGGTCTAGTCTACTTAAAGATTTTAATGGGATAATACTAATAAATAAACTGCCGGATACAACTTCTTATGATGTTATAAGGGAGATTAAAAAAGTTTTTTTTTAGATAAAATCGGCCACGCAGGAACGCTCGACCCTATAGCCGGCGGCCTTCTTATTATTTTAATAAATAAGGCTACAAAATTATTTGATTATTTTTTATGTTTAGAGAAAGAATATATCACAGAAATAAAACTTGGAGTAGTAACTGACACCTGGGATCTTAATGGAAAAATCCTGGCAAGAAATAAGATAGCGAAAGTAAATATTAGCAGGATATGCAGTATTTTAAAAAAATTTGTTGGGAGAAAAATGCAGATGCCCCCTGCATACTCAGCTGTAAAGTTTAAAGGTAGACCTTCATATGATTTTGCAAGAAAAGGTATGAATATAAATTTAAAACCAAGGATGGTAAGTATTTATGATATTAAACTTATTTCCCTGGAAGATGATTTGTTGACAATAAGGGTAAACTGCGGTTCGGGTACTTATGTAAGGTCCTTGGCGTATGAGATCGGGAAAATAATTGGATGCGGCGCATCGATCAAAACACTTAAAAGAACAAGGATAGGAGACTTTAATATAAAAAACAGTTTTGATGTAAAAGAATTTATTGGTAAAAAAATAAAAGCGATCAATTGTAAATCAAGCTCATTTATTATATCTATAGAAAAACTGCTTGAAAAAAATCCCAGTCTTTATGTAAAGGATAAATTCAGGGAAAATATATTAAACGGTAATCAGGTAAGAAGTGAAATGGTAAAGCCCGAAAGAATCGGGGCCAAGAATTTGCTTAAAAAAGGGACTTTTGTAAAAATAAAGGACAGCAGCAGCAATCTTATAGCTATACACAGGGTTTTAAGTGAGGATGCAGCTTCAGATATCGGGAAAAAAGGGATTATTCTGACAGGAAATATTTTAGTCTTTAGAAGTTAAAAAATGCAGCATCGGGGAATTTTTATTGATGACAGGAGACTGAGTTGCCGAAAATATTAGAACTGAAAAATATAGATAAAAGATATTTTGAAAATAAAAACGCTGTTATAGTCATAGGTTTTTTTGATGGAGTCCATCGGGGACATAAAAAAATAATTGAAGCCTGTATAAACAGGGCAAGGAAAATAAAAGGTATCAGTATAGTCCTTACTTTTAACCAGCCTCCGATAAATGTCATAAAGAACAGAATGTATAAGAAACTCATAATCCCATACAGGGAAAAAATAAAAATTATTGGAAGCCTCGGAGTAGACTATATTATAACTGCTGATTTTAGCCCGGATTTCTTGAAGTTAAAACCGGAGAAGTTTTGCAGGGATATACTTATAGGAAAATTCCAAATAAGAGAGATTTTAGTAGGAAATGGATTTCGTTTTGGTTTCAATGCAGAGGGAGATATTAAGTTCTTAAAGAGGTTTTTCAAGCCTTTTAATGTGAGGGTGGGTATAGTACCTACACTTAAAATAAGGGACGAGACAATATCAAGCACCAATATAAGAAAATACTATTCCCGGGGAGAAATAAAAAGGATAAGGGATTTATTGGGGAGAAATCCGAAGGTAGAAGGAACTGTTGTCAAGGGGTCAGGAAGAGGAAAAAAGCTGGGATTTCCTACTGCGAATATAAATATCTCACGGATTTTTATTACTCTGAAAGACGGAGTCTATCTGGGCAAGGTTGAGATAGGCAGCGGTGAAAGTGAGTTGTTTCCTGCTGTAATAAATATAGGAGACAATCCCACTTTTAAAGATTCGAAAAGGTGGGTTGAGGCATTTATAATCAACTTTGGAAAAGACATATACGGAAAGAAAATCAAAATCAGTTTCCTTGAAAAGCTAAGGGATGAAATTAATTTTAAAAATGAAGACAATCTAATAGACAGGATGAAAATAGACTTGCAGTATGCGTGTAAATACTTTAATATTAAGCGCTGCTGAAAGATTAAATTCGGGGATTTGATTAAATTGTAATTAAAATATAGTTATGATAAATTATAGTACGGACATTTTCGAGGGGGTGAAAAAGAGTTGACCTTGGTTAAAGAGGAAAAGAAAAAAGTTATTGAAAAATTTAAAATTCATGAAAACGATACAGGTTCTTCTGAAGTTCAAATAGCTATTCTTACAAAAAAGATTAATAAGTTAAATGAACATCTTAAAATAAATAAGAAGGACCATCATTCCAGGAGGGGTCTTGTTATCATGGTTGGGAAAAGGAAAAGACTTCTGGAATATTTAAAAAACAATGATTTAAGTAAATATAAAAAAATTATTAAAGAACTGGGCTTAAGAAAATAAAGCCCTGTAATTAAACTGTTTATTTTAACGGCTTGAAGGAGAATTTAATATATAAATGGAAAGAAAATGTGAAGTTGATATTGGCGGAAAGATAATGTCATTTTCCACCGGCAAGATAGCAAGGCAGGCTAATTCAGTCCTGGTTAAGTTTGGCGGGAATGGAGTTTTGGTAACTGTAGTGATGAATAAGGAGGCAGCTGAAAGTATAGATTTTTTCCCCCTTGTAGTTGATGTCGAGGAGAGGATGTATGCTGCAGGTAAAATACCCGGAGGGTTTTTTAAAAGAGAAGGAAGAGCTAGTGATAAAGCGGTTTTAAACGCAAGGTTGACCGACAGGCCTTTAAGGCCCCTCTTTGACGGAAATATTAGAAACGAAATCCAAATAATTGCTACCGTTATTTCTTTTGACCAGACAAATCCTTATGATATCTCAGTAATAAACGGTGCTTCGATGGCTTTGTGCATGTCCGATATACCGTTTAATGAGCCTGTAGGTGCGGTGAGGATATGTAAGACAGGCGAAAGTTGGATTGTGAATCCGGTTTACAGTGAAATTGAAGAAAGTATTATAGATATAATAGTAGCGGGTACGGAAGAAGCAATATTGATGGTAGAAGCTGCGGGTAAAGAAGCTCCCGAAGAAGTAGTACTGGAGGCCATTGAAAGAGCACATACTGAAATAAAGAAAATTGTAAGATTCCAAAAAGAATTCATAGAAAAAAACGCCGGTAAAAAGAGGGAGGATATTTCAAGATTTGAATTGAACAAGGATGTTGAAAAAAGGGTAAGAAAAATGGCAGAAAAGAAAATACAGGATATTTTGGATGATATTGTGAAATTATCGTCTGATGAAAAAAAGAAAGTCCTGCTCGATAATACAAAGAAAGGTTATTTTCAGGATAAAGTCTCTGTTATAAAAGATGAGATAAGCGGGAAACTTGAAACAGAATTCCCGGATGACGGGGAAAGTATTGATGTGAGTTTTAAAGAGCTTGAAAGAGAACTGGTAAGAAAGATGATCCTGGAGAAGAGAGTAAGGACTGACGGAAGAGGACTTGATGAAGTAAGAGAAATAAATTGTGAAGTAGGCCTGTTTCCGGAAACGACACACGGGATCGGTCTTTTTACACGTGGAAAGACACAGGCCTTGACCATACTAGCTCTGGGTACAATAAGAGAAGCCCAGAAAATAGACAGTCTGGGAAAGGAAGAGTTTAAGAGATATATACATCACTATAATTTTCCGCCGTACAGTACAGGAGAGGCCTGGCCGCTCAGGGGACCGAGAAGAAGGGAAATAGGCCATGGTGCCCTGGCTGAAAAAGCTTTAAGACCAATGATTCCGGATGAAGAAAAATTTCCATATGCGTTAAGGCTGGTATCCGAGATATTGGAATCCAATGGTTCTACTTCAATGGCCAGCGTATGCGGAAGTACCCTTGCTTTGATGGACGCCGGTGTTCCCATAATGAATCCGGTTTCCGGTATTGCAATGGGTCTGATAAAGGATGAGAAAAAAGATGACAGTTTTATGATACTAAAGGACATACAGGGAATAGAGGATTTTTACGGTGATATGGACTTTAAGGTTGCGGGTACCAAAAACGGCATTACTGCACTGCAGATGGATATGAAAATAAAGGGTATTAATATTAATATCATAAAACAGGCATTGGAAAAGGCACGGGAAGGAAGATTGTTCATACTGGATAAAATGTTAGAGGTCATTCCGGAACCCAGGGAAAGCCTTTCCAAGTCTGCACCAAGAATCACCACTTTTAAAATTCCAAAAGAAAAGATCGGAGAGATCATCGGCCCGGGCGGAAAGAATGTTAAAAGCATAAAAGAAGAATTTGATCTGGAAGAAATTGATGTAAGTGACTTCAACGGGGAAGGGATGGTTTCTATAATCTCTTCAAATGATGAAAATATTGAGATGGCCAGGAAAAAAATAGAAGGGATGCTAAAGGGTATTGAAGATATAAAAGTAGGAGAAGAATTTTTAGGGACTGTTGTAGGAATAACTAGTTACGGGGCTTTTATAAACCTGATCCCAGGAGTGGACGGGCTTCTTCATATATCAAAAGTGTCAAACAAGAGGATACAAGACGTTAAGGATTATCTAAAGATAGGTGATAAGATACCGGTCAAGGTAAGCAATATTGATCCCAGGACTAAAAAAATAGGTCTTCTCAGGACTGATATCTGAATCTTTTATTAGCGAGGTAGACGGGAAAATTGTTTCAGCAAGCAGTTTAAAATTTGACAGTTGTGAAGTAACTGAATTAGGCAACGGAATAAGAATCATCAGTGAATATATCCCCCACTTTAGATCAATATCATTGGGTTTCTGGCTGCCTGCAGGATCAAGGAATGAAAATGATAAAAACAACGGTGTTTCCCACCTTATAGAACATCTACTTTTTAAAGGAACAAAAAAAAGGAGCTATCAGGATATAGCTTTTGAATTTGATACGATGGGGGCCGAATTCAATGCTTTCACGGACAAAGAAAATTGCTGCATATATGCCGATTTTATAGATACACATCTTGATAAATGCATAGAATTATTATTTGATATTCTGATGAATCCCTCTTTTTTGACCGAGCATATAAAAACGGAAAAGAAGGTAATAATTGAGGAGATCAAAATGGTAGAGGATAATCCATCGGATAATATAATGAATTATTTTTACAAAGTGGTCCTTAATAAACATCCTTTGAGCCTGCCGATTTTAGGTACCAGGAACTCACTGCGAAAGGTTGAAAAGAAAGATATACTTAATTATTTTAATAAAAAGTTTGATATAAGTAATGCAGTAATATCAGCGGCTGGTAATGTAAAGCACAAAGAACTGGTAGACAGGGTCAGGAAAAACGCCGGCAAAGTAGAGAGAAGAAGAACCCGAAGGGATTTTACAGGTCAAAAAGTCCCGGAGAGCAGGAATATAAAGAAAGTATACAGCAGTAAGACAAAATCAGTACATATTTGTTCAGGCGGTCTGGGCTGCAGAAGGGATGATGATGATAAATATCCGATATCATTATTTACGATTTTGTTTGGCGGAAGCATGAGCAGCAGATTGTTCCAGAAAATAAGGGAGGAAAAAGGCCTGGCTTATTCAATTTACAGTGGTAATACTCAATACCTGGATACAGGGGTGGTATTTATATATTCTGCTTCTTCACCTAAAAATACCGGTATAATTTTAAAGCTTATTAAAGATGAAATCACAGATATATGCAGGAATGGGATAAAAGAAGTTGAGCTGAAAAGGGCCAGGGAAAATTTAAAAGGTAATATTGTACTCAGCGTGGAAAATATAAGTTCAAGGATGTTTAGGATGGGAAAGGGCTTATTGTTTGATAAAAAAATTTTGACTATTGATAAGATATTAAAGAAAATAGATAAGGTGAGAAGAAATGATCTGAATAACATTGTGGATAAATATTTTAAACCGGACAGTATGAGTACGGTAATATTGAGAAAAATAGATAAAGGCAGGTTATGATGAAAAAAATAGTTGTTTCCGGCATCTGCGGAGAAATGGGGAAATCCGTTTCCAGAGAGTTGATGAAGGAGAAAGATATAAAGTTGACTGGCGGATTTGATATTAAAAATGTAGGTATGGATGTAGGTGAATTTTTAATCGGTAAAAAAACCGGTAACAAGATTTCAGGTTCTTATGAAGAGATTAAAAAATCAGGGCCTGATATTATTGTTGATTTTACTAATGCAGTCGCAGCAAAAAAGACGATTAATTGGGCTATCGATAACGATATAAATATAATAGTAGGAACGACCGGGCTTCTTAAAGAAGATCTGGACAATATTAAAAGGAAAGCATTGAAATCGAATAGTAAAACACTTATAGTTCCTAATTTTTCAATAGGTGCTGTGATCATGATTGAAATATCAAAGATGATAGCGAGATATTTTGACGGCTGTGAAATAATTGAGCTTCATCATGATAAAAAGAAAGATGCTCCTTCTGGTACCTCTATACTGACAGCAGAGCAGATAAACCTGAGTAAGAATTATAAAAAGAACAGGCTGGAAAGGGATGAAAAAGAAAGTATAAAATGTTCCAGGGGCGGCTTTGCAGAAGGCGTTTATATCCACAGTGTGAGAATGCCTGGTCTGCTTGCACATCAGAATGTCATTTTCGGGACAAAGGGGCAGACTCTTTCCATAAGGCATGATAGTCTGGATAGATCATCGTTTTATCCCGGCATTATTCTTGCCATAAGAAATATAGATAAACTCTCGAGTTATACTTTTGGACTGGAAAAGCTGATAAAAATTTAACCGGTTTCGTTTTTAAATGATCCGCATGAGTTGCATATAAAAAATTTACTTTAGAAATAATGCAGGTATATTTTTGACAGTTGTTTTGCTGCAGTAGATGTTGTATTTTATAAGTGGTAAAGTAGAAAATTAATAGCCAGAATCATTATATTTGTAATCTTGCGTTCCGGGAGGTATTTATGATAAATTTGGGCGAAATAATAACTGCAGTGGTAACACCATTTGATAAGGAATATAATATAAATTTTGATTCCTGCAGTAATTTAATTAACCATATAATTGATCAGGGAGGCGATGGAATTTTACTTTCTGGTTCAACGGGAGAGTGTTCGACTCTTAATGATATCGAGAAGATAAAACTATTCAAATTTGCCAAGGATAATTTCGGGAGTAAGATCAAAATAATTGCAGGTACTGGCTCGAATGATACAGGGCATTCTTTAGAGTTATCAAAAGAAGCAGAAAAGATAGGAGTAGACTGTATTCTGCTTACTGTACCATATTATAACAGACCCTCACAGCGGGGTATTTTTAAGCATTTTGAGACAATTGCAGGTAAAGTTGAGATTCCTGTAATATTATATAACGTACCATCAAGAACATCTTCTAATTTAGAGTCCAAAACTTGTGTGGAATTGTCAAAAATCGATAATATCTGCGGAGTTAAGGAAGCCAGCAGTAATATGAGACAGATTGCAGAAGTAATCAGGGATACGGATGAAGACTTCATTTTATACAGCGGTAATGATGGTGATACGCTTCCAATATTATCAATGGGAGGATACGGGGTTATAAGTGTCGCTTCTCATATCGTAGGGAAGGAAATAAAAGAGATGATAAGTAGTTTCAAAAAAGGAAATTTTAAGGATGCGGCAAAAATACATTGTGATCTTTTGGACATATTCTACGGTATTTTTATAGAAACAAACCCAATACCCATAAAAGAAGCATTAAATTTAATGGGCTTGGATGTAGGGCCCTGCAGGCTTCCGCTGTGCCCTATGGAAAATGGTAAAATAGCATCATTTAAGGAAATTTTGAAAAGACATAAAATAATAGACCAGTAAAAGAATAGGATTTTATAAAAAATAATGATTCTAACAGATATTGAAAACGGTTAGGGATTAAAAATGGCAAGAAGAAATTACAGACGTAAAAAAACAATCAAAAGGAAAAACAACGTAAGTGAGGAGTATTACAGGAATAGAAAGAGATATGTCAAAAGAAGGGTAGAGATTTATGGTATTTTATTAATAATGATCTCGGTACTGCTGTTTATCAGTGTATACAGATTTTCAGATGCTGGTTTTATAAACATATCAATTAATAATTTTTTAGCTACTTCTTTTGGTATCGGCAGGTTTTTAATTCCCTTTATACTTTTAATATGGGGTTTCAGCTTCTTTTTGAGGAGAATAAAACTTCTGCCCTCAAGTTTCGGGTGGGGGTTTTTCCTGCTGTTTTTCTCAATACTTGGAATTATAAGCAATGATTTTAACTATCCAAATATCTTTGATGAGGTCCTTGTAAAGGCAAGGGGAGGAATTACAGGAGCCGGAATTTATTATGGTCTGTCCAAGCTTCTAAGCGGTGTAGGAGCAGTAACAATATTAAGTGTATTGGTTGTCATATCGATTTTAATAATTACCAAGATATCATTGATTGATATTGCCAGAAAGTTAATATATTTGATTAAGAGGATAAGGGTAAGACCCGGGAGTGATTTAACTGAAGAAAAGAGTACACTTGATGAATTCAGAGCACTGGACAGGAAAGAAGTAATAGGGCAGAAGATTTACGGCAAGCATCAAAAAATTGATACAAAAGAAGCTGAGGTGATGGATGATATTGATAGAATACTTGAACAGATTGAAACAAAGGATAAAGATGTGGAAAGAATAGACGCATTGGGGACTGACCATGATCAGTTAAAAATGCCGCTAGTAAAAGGAAGCGACATTGATGAGGATTATAGATTGCCCCCTATTAACTTGTTGAAAAAATCCAGAAATCTGCCTTCAAAACTGCATAAAAATAGTGTAAAGGAAAGGATATATACGCTGAACAGGCTGTTTAGTGATTTTAATCTGGACGCCAGGGTGGAAAGAGTAGTAAGTGGACCTACTGTCACTCTTTATGAATTAAAACTTTCACCGGGAGTAAAGGTTCAGAGACTGCTGAGCCTGGAAGATGACTTTTGCGTTGCACTGGGTTCGCCTGATCTGAGGATTCTTACTCCTATACCCGGGAAGTCCGCTATAGGTATTGAGGTACCAAACATTATAAGGAGGATTGTTACTCTCGGGGATATTTATTCGGATGAGGATAAAAAGCTGACCGGTGATTTACTGAATGTCCCTCTGGGTAAGAATCTTTCAGGGAAAACCATTTACATGGATATAGCAAGGATGCCTCATATCCTTATCGCCGGAGCTACTAATTCGGGGAAAAGCTCATGCCTTAACAGCATTATAAGTTCTCTTCTTATGAAGGTAAGACCAAGTGAGGCCAGGTTTATTATGATAGATCCCAAGATGGTGGAACTCAGTATCTATAACGGGATACCGCATCTGCTGTCACCGGTCATTATAAATCCAAAAAAGGCCGCCTCTGCACTTGCATGGATAGTGGAAGAGATGGAGAAGAGATTTAAGATATTGGTTAATAAAAATTTTAAGTCTCTGGAAAGATATAATATCGAGGCAAGAAGAAATTATAATAAGGACGAAGAATTTAAACCGCTGCCGTATATACTGGTTTTCATAGATGAACTGGCTGACCTGATGATGGTAGCAGCCTCGGAGGTGGAGGACAGTATCTGCAGGATAGCTCAGATGGGAAGGGCAGTCGGCATCCATCTTATAGTATCTACCCAGAGGCCGTCAGTTAATATAATAACAGGATTGATAAAAGCAAATATTCCCTCAAGGATAGCATTTATGGTTTCGTCTAATGTTGATTCCAGGGTCATTCTGGACTGCGGAGGAGCCGAAAAACTTGTTGGAAGAGGCGATATGCTTTACTTGCCTTACTATTTAAACAGACCTGAAAGGGTCCAGGGGGCTTTTGTGACCTCAAAAGAAACAGAAATGATTACCGGATATATAAGAAATATAGGTCAGCCCGAGTATAGTTTCGAGATTTCAAAAAGAATAAGCGATAAAGATAAGGATTTACTCGATGAAGATGAATTATTTTATGAAGCCTTAAGAGTAGTTGTGGATTTCGGACATGCATCAGCTTCACTGCTTCAGAGAAGGTTGAGGATAGGTTACTCAAGGGCAGCAAGAATCATCGATCAAATGGAAAGCAGAAATCTGGTTAGCAGTTATGACGGCAGTAAACCGAGAGAGGTGCTGATATCCAAAGCTGATCTGATGAAGCTTATAGAAGAGAACAGAGATTAAAAAATATTTTCCCCGATATGAATTGTTCAATAATAAGTATAGGAACTGAATTAAATCTTGGTTTGATATTGAATAGAAATTCCAAATATATTGCAGAAAGAATAACTGACTTAGGAATAGAATGCAGGTATATGTTTACAGTTAGTGATAAAGCTGGCGATATATCAAAAATATTAAAACAGAGTTTGAAATACAGTGATCTCATAATAATAAGCGGTGGGCTCGGTCCAACCGATGATGATATTACAAGAAATGTCGTGGCTTCTGTTCTGAATCTTAAACTGGTAAGAGATAAGAGTCTTGACAGCAGTAGTCTTAAATTTATTAAAAGGATAAAAAACAAAAAAATAAATGAAAGGCTGCTTAGACAATCTTATATTCCGGAAAATTCCTTTCCAATCAGACCAAGAGTAGGGAGTGCTTCCGGATTCGGAATACAGCTGGGCAGTGGTAAGATCATATTTTGCGTTCCGGGGGTTCCAAAAGAGGCCAGGAGTATGTTTGACTGCGATATTATTCCTTTGCTTGAAGATATCATAAAAAGGACAAATATAAAGACCAGTAAGTTAAAATTAAAAAAATCAACTCTTTTGACTACTGATCTCAGTGAAACGGAGATAGAGGAAAAAATCAAGGATGTTGTTGGCATGGCAGCGAAAATTGGTGTCAAAGTGGGGATTACTGCTGAACCGGGTTTGATAAAAATAATAATAGTGGCGAAATCAGAGGATAGCGATAAAGCTGATAAAAACCTAAAAATAATTGAAGATGAGATCTGCAGTAAATTAGGAAATTATTTTTATGGAAAGAATAATACATTGATCTCGGACAATTTAAAGGAAGCTATAGCGAAAATAGGCGATGGTCTGACTGTCTGTACGGCTGAATCAATAACAGGCGGCCTTATAAGCAGTATTATTACTGATACTCCGGGCAGTTCCAGGTTTTTTTTGGGAGGCATAGTGTCATATTCGAATTATTCAAAAGTTAAACTGCTTGATATAGATGAAGGTAATTTAAAGAAGTACGGAGCAGTGAGCAGAGCAGTATGCCTGAATATGGCAAAGAAGGCAAGAGAAATATTTGAATCGGATTATGCGATAAGTGTGACAGGTTTTGCGGGGCCGGAGGCGGAACGCAGGAAATTAGGCCTTGTATACTGCTGTGTACTGGGACCTGATAATTATGAGAAAGTATTTAAAAAGAGATTCATGGGAAGCAGACAGGAGATAAAGTTTAGAACCACGCAATTTGTACTGAATGAACTGAGGACGGCAATAAATAAGAGGGAAGACGGGAAAAATAAGTTTAATGAAGGAAGAAAGACACAATTTTGATAAAAGATTATTTATAGCCATAGATATTCCGGAGAATGTAAAAGACGATATATACAGTTTTACAGCAGATTTATTCGGAGAGGATAGGAGTATAAGAATAGTGCCGGCCTCCAACATTCATGTTACTTTAAGATTCCTGGGCAATATAAATATAAATAAAATAGGGAAGATAGAAAATACGATAAGGATGACGGCAGATTCTTTTAAAAAGTTCAGGTACAGGATTACAGGCAGTGTAAATGCATTTCCGGCCTTGAGAAGTGCAAGAGTGGTTTTTTTAGAAATAGGTGATGGGGATATGCAGATTTCTGAAATCTATAATCTATTGGACAATAATCTCAGTAAGATTAAAATAAGAAAAGAGAGTAGAAAATTTGTTCCTCATATAACAATTGCAAGAATAAGGGATAAAAAGAATATAGAAAAACTTACCGGCAGTAATCCGGCAGGTCCTTCAGGGTGGATGGATTGTCTTGATATTACACTGTTTGAGAGTCATTTAAAATCGCATGGAGCAGAATACAGCATTATAGGTAAGTTTAGCTTGAAATAATAAAGTTTATTTTATAAATTGCAAATTTACTATTTCAAAATATTTTTAAAATGTTAAAATTTGCTTATGGTCAATTGCACAAAAGATATTATTATTTTATTAAATAATTTTTATATGAGAATTGTTTATTGGAGGATTTAATATGGATAGGGAAAAAATCATTGAAGATACTGTGTCTCAGATTGAAAGGCAGTACGGCGGCGGAGCAATAATGAGATTGGGGGAAAAAGGTTCAATAATGGACATAGGTTTTATATCTACAAGTTCGCTGGAGCTTGATATAGCGCTGGGTATAGGAGGCATTCCCCGAGGGAGGGTTACCGAGATTTTTGGGCCGGAAGCTTCAGGGAAGACAACACTTGCCCTGCATATAATAGCTAATGCACAAAAAAACGGAGGTGTGGCGGCATTTATAGATGCCGAACATGCATTGGATCCGAATTATTCAAGGAATTTAGGTGTCAATGTTGAAGAACTTCTGCTGTCGCAGCCGGATAACGGTGAGCAGGCACTGGAAATATGTGAAATTCTACTCAAAAGCGGAGCGCTGGATGTAATAGTAATAGACTCTGTGGCGGCTCTTGTACCGAAAGCTGAACTTGAAGGAGAAATGGGAGACAGTCATGTAGGACTTCAGGCAAGATTGATGTCACAGGCCTTGAGAAAAATAACAGGGGTAGTGAACAGGACTAAGACTTCAGTGGTTTTTATTAATCAGCTCAGGGAAAAGATAGGTGTTATGTTCGGAAACCCAGAAGTAACACCAGGGGGCAGAGCTTTGAAGTTTTATTCATCAGTAAGGATTGATATAAGAAGAATTGACAGTATTAAAAGCGGAACAGAAAATATTGGAAATAGGGTCAGGGCAAGAGTGGTAAAGAACAAAGTCGCTCCTCCTTTTAAAAGCGCTGAGTTTGACATAATGTATGGAAGGGGCATATCTAGGGAAGGAAGTATATTGGATGTAGGTGTTGAGACGGGAGTAATAGAAAAGAGCGGTTCATGGTATTCGTACAAGGATGAACGGATCGGTCAGGGAAGGGAAAATGCAAAGATGTTCCTGATGCAGAATGAAAAAGCAATGGAAGAAGTTGAAGAAAAAGTCAAAAGCATGCTCGGTCTTGGTGTACTCAAAGAGGATAAAAAAGAAGATAAGAAGGGTGATACAAGGAAAGAAAAATAAGTTTTTAAAAGAGCAGATAAAGGTAGACTCCAGGTATTGATGCTATTGACTTATACTGTCTTAATGTTATAATCTACTACGCTATATAAGCTATACTTGCAGTTTCATTCAAAACAAAGCTTCTTTTTATTGACAATTAGAAATTAGTGTGATATTTTTCTGCAGGTTATTTTGTGTTCTTTGAGAACTAAATAGTGTAAGTTTCTTTTACAAAGAATTGTTAACGTTTAAGTTTTTATTGAGAGTTTGATCCTGGCTCAGGATTAACGCTAACGGTGTGCCTAACA
>CAZODQ010000005.1:0-84067 GCA_964578625.1 uncultured Actinomycetota bacterium | reverse complement strand
CCTATGACCTTCGGGTTATGAGCCCGACGAGCTACCAGACTGCTCCACCCCGCGCCGAATTATGTTTATGAACTGCCTTTTACTTTCTCTATCGCAAAAACCTATTATAACGATTTTTATTTTTTTTTCAAACAGAATTAAGCCTCCATGATTTTTGTTCGGCCGGTAATTTATAAAATTATAGATTGGAAAATAAAGAATTAACCAAAAGGTTATTTTTCAGGCTGGATATTAGAAAAATCCGGTAACATATTTAATAAAAATCCCTATATTACATACTGCAAGAGAGATCAGTGTAGCCGGTACTGCAAGTTTCATCCACCTTTTCCAGCCGATTGACTGGCCTCTTTTTTCCATAGACGAATATGCAACCACATTGGCTGAAGCTCCTATGGGAGTAAAATTACCCCCTATATTCATTCCTAAGGTAGTCGCCCATACCATCATCGATAGCACAGGGACTCCTGCAAACTTAACTACATTTTCCAAGACATACGCCATGGAAAGAGAAAAAGGTATATTATCTACAATACCGCTCGCTACACCGGAACCCCACACGAGAGTGCTTAAAAATCCCATATGATTATTCTTGAAAAGATCGGTAATAGAGCCTGCGATTGTATTTATGACCCCCGTATGTTCCAGGCCGCCTACCACCATAAATAAACCCATAAAAAATAACAGTACTTCATAGTCTACTTTTAATAAAATCTCCCTCGATCTCTTGCCTAATATAATCAGCATAGTAAAAGCCGGTATCATGGCGGCAAGAGGCACCGTAAGCGGGATATGTAAATATTCTTCTATGAACCTGTGGGTGATTAAAAACAATATTGCGGTCCCAAATGCAGCCAGTGCAATCTTAAGTTGTTTTTTATTTTCTATGGCTTCGGCAGGATCCATTGCCTCATACTCTCCCCTGGATATATGCCCTTGCGGTGTGATTGATTTTCTGCTTACCAGATAACAATAAAGTAAAGTAACTGCTCCAGCAATTATGACAATTGGCGCATTATGAATTACAAAATCGTTAAAGTAATAACCTAGTTTCAAACCCATGATAACGTTTGGCGGATTACCTACAATAGTCGCAGTTCCTCCAATATTGGCCATGATGACTTCTGTAATTATTAAGGAAGTCGCATTCATTTTCAGCATCTTACAGAGCTCATAGGTAAGAGTGGCAAAAAACAGCATCACTGTGACATTGTCCATAAAAGCCGAGAGAAGCGCTATGATTATAGGGAAAAAGATAAATATTCTTGTATGAGAATATTTAAGCCGTCTTGCTATTATGAGAGCCAGAAATTTAAAAAAACCGGCATCCGAGAGGGCCGCCACTATAATAAACATCCCGAATAAAAATCCTATGGTCTCCCAGCTGACAAAGCTTATGGCTTTATTTATATCAAAAACGCCGAAAAGAATCAGCAGTAGAGCACCTGCAAATGCGACTATAGTCCTGTTCACTCTTTCGGTTATGATAATTATATAAGTCAGTAAAAAAATTATTATAGCTATTAACTGAAAATTCATTTTCTATCCTGCACTTCTTCTCAAATAAAAATTAGCAAAATCCTACCACCTAAGATTTAAAAAAACAAACCCTGCCATAAATTACTATCCGACATAAAAACAAGACACCGATTATAAAATTGGTCATTGTCTTGTGCAATGATTTTCCGGCCTCTTTAGTCTTAATTTATACTTCGATTATTAAGATCCGGTCTCTCTGATTATAATCCTTCTCAATTATTATTTGCTTTGGACTCATAATGCCTTCCGACATTTCTTTTAATGAAGTGCTTATTTTAGGATCTATTAAGTACTGAACTGAGCAGCAGTTCCGCCGATAGCCTGGGCTGTTTGGCTATATAATCATAAATTTCTCTCTTTTTGTAAATATGATTGCCTGAAGTCACAACGTCTATCCCTATATTAAATAAGGTATTGCATATATCCGGTGAAATTCCTATTCCCAGCTGCATTTTCTCCATTTGCTAGGTGATTTGTAAGACTGGCTATTAGAAAAATCCGGTAATATATTTAATAAAAATCGCGATATTGGATACGACAAGAGTAATCAGTGTAGCCGGCACTGCAAGTTTCAGCCACCTTTTCCAGCCAATTGACTGGCCTCTTTTTTCCATAGACGAATATGCTACCACATTTGCCGAAGCTCCTATGGGAGTAAAATTACCCCCTATATTCATACCCAGTGTAGTCGCCCAGACCATTATTGACAGTGCGGGAACTCCTGCATATTTCACCACACTCTCCAGGATATATGTCATGGAAAGAGATAAGGGTACATTATCCACAATACCACTTCCTATACCTGAGCTCCACATAAGCGTGCCGAGAAATCCCAGATCATTACCTTTAAATAAAGTGACAATATGGCCTGCAACTGTATTTATAACCCCTGTATATTCCAGACCACCCACCACTATAAACAATCCTATGAAAAACAGCAGTACTCCGTAGTCCACCATCAATAAAATCTCCTCCGACCTCTTACCTATAATTATTAACATAATAAAAGCAGGTATCATAGCAGCAAGAGGTATTGTAAGGGGGATATGAAAATATTTCTCTATCAAACCATGAGTAATAAAAAAGAAGATCGCGGTCCCAAATGCAGCAAGTGCAATCTTAAGTTGTCTTTTATCTTCTATGGCTTCGGCAGGATCCATTGCTTCATATTCCTTCCTGGGTATTTGCTCAGTTGGAGTAATCGATTTTCTGCTGACCATATAGCAATAAAGCAAGGTAATCGCTCCTGCAACTATGACAATTGGGGCATCATGGATTATAAAATCATTAAAGGTAAAACCAAGCTTTATACCCATTATAAGGTTTGGCGGATCACCTATAAGAGTTGCAGATCCTCCAATATTGGCCATGATGACTTCTGTAATTATTAAGGAAGTCGCATTCATTTTCAGCATCTTACAGAGCTCATAGGTAAGAGTGGCAAAAAACAGCATCACTGTGACATTGTCCATAAAAGCCGAGAGAAGCGCTATGATTATAGGGAAAAAGATAAATATTCTTGTATGAGAATATTTAAGCCGTCTTGCTATTATGAGAGCCAGAAATTTAAAAAAACCGGCATCCGAGAGGGCCGCCACTATAATAAACATCCCGAATAAAAATCCTATGGTCTCCCAGCTGACAAAGCTTATGGCTTTATTTATATCAAAAACGCCGAAAAGAATCAGCAGTAGAGCACCTGCAAATGCGACTATAGTCCTGTTCACTCTTTCGGTTATGATAATTATATAAGTCAGTAAAAAAATTATTATAGCTATTAACTGAAAATTCATTTTCTATCCTGCACTTCTTCTCAAATAAAAATTAGCAAAATCCTACCACCTAAGATTTAAAAAAACAAACCCTGCCATAAATTACTATCCGACATAAAAACAAGACACCGATTATAAAATTGGTCATTGTCTTGTGCAATGATTTTCCGGCCTCTTTAGTCTTAATTTATACTTCGATTATTAAGATCCGGTCTCTCTGATTATAATCCTTCTCAATCGTTATTTGCTTTGGACTCATAATGCCTTCCGATATTTCTTTTAGTGAAGTGCTTATTTTAGGATCAGTTTCAAATAAAATATAGCAAAGATCTTCAGACAGATAAGGTTTGATTATAGGAAGGATTTTCTTATATACTTCCAGCCCTGTCTTACCTGCTACAAGAGCAGACTTTGGTTCATAATCTCTTACCTCCCGGGGTAGGTTTTTATAATCCTTTTCAGAAATATAGGGCGGATTTGAAATAACCAGATTGATTTTTTTCTGATATTGCTTAAAAGAATCAGAATCTTTCTCCGGTACCAGATCGCACTCGATAAATTCCATATTTTTAAATTTACTGTTATCAAGGACACTTTCAGCATTTTTTTTTGCTATTTCCAGTACTCTGGGATCATTTTCCGTAGCTATGATCCGCCAGGATGTATCTAATACATCCAGTTCATCATTGATCTCATAAGCAATACTTATAGCAATAGCACCGCTTCCGGTTCCTATCTCCAGAATATTGATTTTTTTACCACCTGACATCCCCTTTAAAAGTTGAAATGCTTTATCTACAATAAGTTCGGTCTCAGGTCTTGGTATCAGCACTCTACTGTCTATATATAATTTTATTTTCCTGAAATATGCCTCTTCGAGAATATACTGTATTGGAACATGCTGAAGTCTCTTAATAATATATTTCTTATATATTGCCAGTTCCTGCTTATTTAAAACACGCCTGTAATTTAAATACAGATTTACCCTGTCGAGATTAAGTACCGAACTAAGCAGCAGTTCCGCCGATAGCCTGGGTTGGAGAATATTTTTATCTTTGAAATAATTTATTGCCCAGTCTAAAATACTTTTTACATTCCATACCTGCAAATAAATTAAGCCCCAATCTTTTCTATTTTCTTTTTATTGTCAGCAATCTTTAATGGCTCTATTAACAGATCAAGACCGCCCTCTAAAATCTCATCGAGCTTATACAAAGTCAGATTTATCCTGTGGTCGGTCACTCTGCCCTGCGGATAATTATAGGTCCTTATTCTTTCACTTCTATCTCCTGTACCGATCTGCATTCTTCTTTTTTCAACCTGCTTGCTTATCTGCTTCTGTTCCTTAATCTCCTTAAGTCTGGCTCTTAGGATCTTTAAGGCTTTTTCTTTATTTTGAAGTTGTGATTTTTCATCTTGGCAGGTTACCACCATACTTGTAGGAATATAAGTTATTCTAACTGCAGAATCTGTCGTATTTACAGACTGCCCGCCTGGGCCGCTGGAACGGAAAACATCTACTCTCAAATCCGAAGCATCTATTTTGACATCAACTTCTTCTGCTGAAGGGAGCACAGCAACTGTAGCCGTAGACGTATGGATTCTTCCCTGTGACTCCGTAGCAGGGACTCTCTGGACTCTATGCACCCCAGACTCATATTTCATTGTTCCGTAAACTCCGTCTCCTTCAATTTCAAATATCACTTCCTTAAATCCTCCAATACCCAGCCCGCTTGAACTGAGTATAGAACATTTCCATTTTCTGCTCTCTGCATATCTTGTATACAATTTATAAAGGACCTCCGCAAAAAGTGCTGCTTCGTCTCCTCCGGCACCGGCCCTTATTTCAACTATAACATCCTTTTTATCATCAGGGTCTTTAGGAGTTAGAAGCAGTCTTATTTTCTTTTCAAGCTTCTGCTTTTTATTATTATTTTCTTTTAGTTCATCTTTCAAGAAACTTCTCATCTCTTCTTCCCTTTCCATCTTAAGCATTTCTTCGGCATCTTTAATCGAAGAAATGACTTTCCTGTATTTCCGGCCGGTATCTACTATCTCTTCGATCTCTGCTATCTTTTTCCCGTATTCTTTTATTTTATCCGGATTTGAAGAGACTTCAGGGCTTGAAAGCTTATCTGCAATCTTTTTATAATTATCATCGTATATTTTTAGTTTATCCAGTAAATCAGACATCTTTAACCTGCCTTTTTAAGTGATTTCTCTGCTTCCAAGACTTTTTTAAACGAAGTTATAGCTACCTCTAACTGGCTGTTGTCAGGTTCCCTTGTAGTGATCTTTTGAATCAAGAGCCCGGGGTAAAAAATTATGTTTACAATCCTATACTTGCTGAACTTTCCTGCAAGTTTTATAAACTCATATGAAATCCCTGCAATTACAGGTACTAACAGAATTCTTGATATAATACGCCAGAGCATTGTCTGCTTTCCCAGAAGTGCAAATACAAACACAGCCACAATCATCACAATAAGAAGGAAGCTGGTCCCGCATCTTACATGCAGGGTACTGTATTTCTTTACATTTTCAGGTGTCAGTTCCTCATTATTTTCATAAGCCTGAATTGTTTTATGCTCTGCACCATGATACTGGAAAATTCTCTTTATATCTTTAATCTGTGATACCAGTAAAATATAAGCCAGAAAAAACACAATTCTAATCAATCCCTCAAGGAGATTGTAGACTATGGCATTTGGAAAGAAATCAGAAAAACTCCTTCCGATAACAGTAGGCAGTACAAAAAAAATGCCCACTGATAATATAACAGCAATTATTATGGATATAGTCATTTCTTTTCCAGAGAATTCTATCTTCTCTTCTGTTGCTTCATTGACAGAATGGCTCAGGGATTTAAAACCCAATGCCATACTTTCAATGAGTGCTACCACTCCGCGTATGAACACAAATCCTAATACTCTATTCTTATCAGCTAAAGAAATACTCTTAAAAAGTTTTATAGATATGGTTTTGTCAGGTCTTCTTACTGCCAGGGCCCAGAAGTGCTTGCTTCTCATCATAACACCTTCCATTACCGCCTGGCCTCCGACCTCATACTTTTTGGCGGCTTCAGGCATCAAAATCACTCGCTTTATGAGGATTTCCGCAGGTAAATTTACCTTCACGGCAAGCGCCTCTCAGGCAATTCGGGCCAGCTTTCTCAAAAACTACTGGAGCAACCCTCTTAACCAATTTTAACATCCTTATTGCCAGTTCCCTTATCTCCCACTGAGCCCTGTTGCAGCACCTTACTGTAAAAAAATGCAGAAGTTCTCTGGCATTCATAGAAACGATTATCTTTGTTTCTGAAGCATTAGGCAGAACATATCTTGCGTCTTCTGCTTCAATCCCGCTATCCAGCAGTTCCATGTATAAATCATGAATGCCTGAAATCAGACTATTATATTTTTCTCTTATACTTTTATCTTTTTCTATGGAAGGTGGAGTAATATATTCAAAATTATCCTTAAATTTAACATATCTTTGTGATTGCTGGTTATAAGAAGCAATTCTATGTCTTACCAGCTGGTGTGTTAAAGCCCTCGATACACCATCAACTGCAAATGTAAAATTTATATGTTCAACAGTGCTATGGTGACCGCTTTTAATTACAAATCTGACTAATTTTTCAACATCCTCGTCACTAAGTTTATCTTCAAGCTCATCCACACCCACCGGCGAATAACATAATCTCGCAGCTACTGCTATCATCTTTTCTGGTTCCCGGGTGTATTTAATCAAATTAACTTTCATTCAAACGCCTTATTTATTTTTTGGATTTTTTAAGTCTCTTTTTAAATCTTTCAACCCTTCCGCCGGAGTCTACCAGCTTCTGTCTGCCAGTATAAAAAGGATGACAGCTTGAGCATATCTCAACTTTCAACTCTTTTTTTGTTGATCTTGTTTTAAATGTATTTCCACAGGAACATGTAACTGTGCAATCAGAATATTCCGGATGTATATCTTTTTTCATATTGTTAAATCTCCGCTTATTTTTACCAAACCTCACTTATTTCAAATCCTAAATGTTAGCACAAATATTAGTAGCTGTAAATATAACTTTACTAAGAATAGAGTGCTATAAATATGCCAAAAATTAATTGATACTTGATAAAGTTGATAAAGTGAGTATACTTTAATAGGCAGTTAGGATTAAAAACTATTATTTAGGCAAGTAAAAAATAAAAATTCCAGGAAAGGAATTAAAATGGCAATAATACTTAATGGGAAAAGAATATCCGAAGAGATAAAAAATGAACTCGCTGATAAAGTAACTCAGTTTGAGAAAGAAAATGGAATCAGACCTGGTCTTGCTGTAATAATGATTGGTAAAAATCCAGCATCACAGATTTATGTGAAAAATAAAATAAAAGCCTGCGGGCAGGTAGGAATTAATTCAAAATCAATCGAAATGAATGAATCAGTATCCACTATTGATATAATCATGGAAATAGAAAAACTAAACAGAAGCTCTGATATACATGGTATACTGGTACAACTACCTCTTCCGCCGCAAATTGATGAAAGAATTATATTAGAATCAATCGCCCCTGAAAAGGATGTAGATGGGTTTCACCCCTTTAATATGGGTTCTCTGGTAGCAAAACAAGATTTCTTAGTCCCTGCTACTCCAGCAGGCATTATGGAAATGCTGAAAAGGGAAGGTATTCCCTTAAGAGGTAAAAATGTGACTATAGTAGGCCACAGCGAAATTGTAGGAAAACCATTAAATCTACTGTTTCTAAATGAGTGGGCTACTCCAACAGTCTGCCATATAGAGACTATAAATCTGAAGGATCATACCCAAAAAGCAGATATTCTGGTAGTAGCAGCAGGTGTGCCTTATCTTATAAGAGAAGATATGGTAAAGAAAGGAGCTGTAGTAATAGATGTCGGAATAAACAGGATTTCTACTGACAAAGCAAACCCAGAACTTCTTGAGTGGAGAAAAGAAGATTTTAAGAAAAAAGGGTCAACAATAATTGGTGATGTTGACTTTTTGAGAGTACAAAAAAAAGCAGGTTATATAACTCCTGTTCCGGGAGGAGTAGGTCCTATGACTATTGCAATGCTTTTATCAAATTCGGTTAAGCTTGCCGTAAAAGCCATAAGAAAGGAGAAAGAAATGAAAGAGTGTTTAGGAGAATTCAAAGGTATGAGTAAGGACGAAATAATCGAAACTTACGATGAGATGGTCGATAAACTGCTGCGCAGGGTGAATGAAATGCAGGATGAGATCTATAAGTTAAAAAGAGAAATAGATGGAAATGGAAAATTAGGAAAAGATAATCATAAAAAAGTAAGAGAGCTCATCAAAGCTAAAGATTTTATATCTAAAAGTAAAAAAACAGTTAAAAATTAGACATTAGATTTTTTTTCGGAAACGCCGTCTGCTATAACTTTTTCTCTTTATTAAAACTTGCTTTTATGGCACTCAGAAAATCGTCATTAGATTTTGTATTCCTTATATAGTCTATCAGCTGTTCCAATGCCACTTCCGGTTCTTTTTCATGTATCAGCCTTCTAAGTTTCCACACTATACTTGCTTCCTCTTTTTCCATGAGTAATTCTTCTTTTCTGGTTCCGGATCTTGTTATATCAATAGCAGGGAATATCCTTTTATCCGCAAGCTGTCTGTCAAGGTTTATCTCCATATTACCGGTACCCTTAAACTCCTCAAATATAACATCGTCCATCCTGCTTCCGGTTTCAATCAATGCGGTAGCAAGTATGGTAAGGCTTCCGCCATCTTCAATATTTCTTGCTGCTCCAAAGAATCTTTTTGGAGGAAACAGTGCGGAAGAATCTACTCCGCCGGACAGAACTCTGCCGCTTGCCGGAATCGATAGATTATATGCTCTTGCAAGGCGGGTTATACTGTCCAGAAGTATCAAAACATCTTTTCCGTGTTCAACAAGTCTCTTTGCTCTCTGAAGCACCAGTTCAGCAACCTGTATATGATTATCCGAAGGTTGGTCAAATGTAGAACTTATTACCTCTCCCTTTACAGATCTTTCCATATCAGTTACTTCTTCAGGTCTTTCATCAATAAGTAATACAATTATATATACCTCAGGATTGTTACTGGAAACACTATTGGCAAGATCTTTCAGTATGGTAGTTTTTCCGGCCTTAGGCGGTGATACAATAAGCCCTCTTTGACCTTTTCCTATGGGAGCAATCAAATCTATTATTCTTGGGGTGATATTGTCCGATTTGTTCGTTTCCAACCGCAGCCTATCCATAGGATATACAGGAGTCAATTTTTCAAACGGTACTCTGCTTCTTATAAATTCCGGGTCTTCTCCGTTTACTTCCTCTATTCTAAGCAGTGCGTTATACTTCTCACTTTCTTTTGGAGGACGTACCTGCCCGTAAACCTCATCTCCCTGTCTTAACCTGAACCTTCTTATTTGAGATTGAGAAACATATATATCATGAGAACCTGCAAGATACCCGGAGGTTCTCAGGAATCCGTAACCGTCAGCTAATATATCAAGTATTCCTTTCATTCTTTCCTTATATAGTTCAAATTCAGGTTTTTTCTCAACTTCCTTTCTAACTTTTTCCTTTCTTATTTCCTTAGTATCTATTTTTCCCTTATCTTCTTTTTCTAAAACTTCTGTGTCTTCCATAGCCATAGTTTTACCTTCCAGTGAAGAACTCTCCATGCCATTATTGGATACTTCTTCTAAGATTTTTTCTACTAATTCTTCTTTTTTCATTTTAGAAATTCCTGGAACATTCAGCTGCCTGGCAATAACCTTCAGGTCAGCTAAAACTTTCCCATCCAGGATATCTCTGTTTATTTCTCCCAATTCAGTCATTTATAAATACTCCTTTCATATCCAGGTACTGTTTCGTTTTTTACTCTAATAATCTTCTTATTTATTCCAGTTAAAAGTTTTTAAATAGCTGAAATGATATTAGATTACATTTGTAACTATTATTTTTAACTTTTTGGAATTTGTTATAACCTTTAAATATAGCTTAAAAAGGATTTTACAAAGTTCAGGCTAATAGATTACTCTTAAAAAGCTTTATATCAATAAGCCAATATTTTTTAGAAACTTAAGATACGATTATTTTGAAGAAACCCCTACTGTTAATGTTAAATTTAAAATAAAATGAAATTTTCCTATATAATATATAGATATATTAAAAAAAAATCAAGTAGAAATTTTTAGTAGTAATTTATCTTTATTTTAAGCTGTATGATATTATCGGCCAGTATAGCTGTTTTTAAGAAAGATTTAACTATGGGAAGGAGGGATTTTAATTTATAAAATCCCTCCCATAATTAGAAGCAGAACACCCTAAACTTTTGGTAACTTGGTTAGAGCCTCTTCTATCTTTTCCTTTGGATATTCGTAATCTTTTAAATTACCGGACAGATACGCATCATATGCTGCCATATCAACATGTCCATGTCCACTGTGGGCTATAAGGATTGTCTTTGATTCTCCGGATTCCTTGCACTTTAAAGCCTCATCAATTGCTGCTTTGATACAGTGATTTGTCTCCGGGGCACTTATAATACCCTCAGCGCGTGCAAATGTTACTCCGGCTTTAAAAGTGGCAACCTGGTTTTCGGCTCTTGCTTCAACAAGGCCAAGATCAGCAAGGTGACAGATAATAGGTGCCATTCCGTGATAACGGAGTCCTCCTGCATGAATCGGCGGCGGGATAAAATCATGCCCGAGGGTATACATTTTGATTATCGGGGCAAGTTTTGCCGTATCACCGTAATCATAGGCATAAGGTCCCTTGGTCATAGTGGGAGCAGCTGTCGGCTCAACATTGATTATACGCAGGTCCGGCTTTTTTCCTTCTATTTTATCCTTTATAAAAGGCAGGAAAAGTCCTGCAAAGTTTGAACCTCCGCCGATACATCCTACTATGATATCCGGATAGGCATCTGCCTTCTCCATCAGCTTTTTTGCCTCCAGGCCGTTTACAGTCTGGTGCAAAAGAACATGGTTCAGTACGCTGCCGAGTGAATAATGAGTATCATCGTGAGAGACTGCATCCTCGACGGCCTCACTAATAGCCAGCCCTAAGCTTCCTGGGCAGTCGGGATCTTTTTCCAGTACACTTCGTCCTACATTGGTATCTTTACTGGGACTCGGCACACACTCGGCTCCCCATGTCTCCATCATTACCCGGCGGTAAGGTTTCTGCTTATAGCTGATAGCCACCATGTAAACCTTGATCTTTATACCGAAACATGCACCTCCAAAAGCCAGGGCACTTCCCCATTGTCCAGCTCCGGTCTCTGTAGTTATCCTTTTAATACCTTCTTTCATATTATAGTAAGCCTGTGCTACTGCAGTATTGGGTTTGTGGCTTCCGGGAGGACTTGATCCTTCATATTTATAAAAGATCTTAGCTGGTGTATCCAGAACTTTCTCTAACCTGTGAGCCCTGAACAGAGTAGTAGGCCTCCATAATCTATAAACATCTCTTACTTCTTCAGGAATCTCAATCCACCGCTCAGTACTGACCTCCTGCTTTATAAGCTCCATAGGAAATAATGGAGCAAGATCATCAGGAGTCAGCGGTTTCTTCGTAACCGGGTGTAAAGGCGGTAGAAGAGGTTTGGGCAAATCTGCCTGGATATTATACCACTTCTCCGGTATCTCATCCTCATCCAATACAAATTTGGTTCTCTTATCCATTTCACACTCCTTCTATTTGATTTATACTATTTAAAACTTTCTTTATATAACAAAAACCTCTCCATCACTACATAACATTTGTAGAGACGAGAGGTTGAATTCCCGCGGTGCCACCCTACTTCATTATGAAATTCATGAATTTCATAATGCACTCTATATATTTAAGATACTCTATAATATCCCATCCTCTGATAACGGAGGAAGCCGTCCTGACTTACTCTCTTTTTTAAAGATTTGAGCCAGACCCTCACAGATCCATTCAGTCACCAGCTTTGCAGCCGCATTCTCAGCTTCAGCGGCTCTCTGTATGCAGCTTTCAGTGCCTACTATTTCTGATCACAGGTTTTAGCTGTTATTTGTTTTTCAAAGAAACTTTTACCTATTAAGTTATGAATACTAACATAATTTGAAAATTTTGTCTAACATACAGCTTAAGATAAAACAGCAAATCTCTCACTCATTCTTTATTATTATGGGATTCTCCACTTTACTTTTTAAAGCCATTTTACCAAGCAGCATCTCACTTTCAGCCATACCGACCACGATACTTTTCAGGTCTAATTTTAAAAGAGGAAAAAGCGGATCATTCTTCTTCAAATAAAACCCGTTATTTATAAGAAACTTAAATGGAATATTCGGACTATCATTGTATTCCTCCTCATCCATATCATCATTTAACCTCTTTCCGATAGACTCTATTGACTTTACCTTTTCTTTAATAAGTTCCTTTTCCAGTTCTACCAGCAGTCTCTTATCCACACCCATTTCCCTGTATTTGGGAATAATATAAATACAGGCTAAAAAAATACTATCAAAATCAGGTGGATAAATATTAAAATCCCTGAGCTTTGGGAAAAGGTAATAATTTCCCGCCAAAATAATACCGATACACTTTTCACCGGCAAAGGCAGCCTTTATTTTCCCGCCATATTCCTTAAACCAGACAAGTTTTTTCCTCTTTTCTTTCCTGCTGTGCCCTTCAAACGCCTTACCCTTAAGCAGCCCTTTAAGTCCGCTGAAGTTCTTTACTCCAGACAGTTCCTTTAAAAATCTGATTTTATCATAATCAAACCAGTAGCTGCATTTAATACACTTAAATTTCATTTTCTCCAGCTGCCTGCAGGAGAGATTCTTTATTATCAGTTTCAGATCCATAATAATTGATTAAATATAGTATTTGTCTTGACCAGCGATAATTATATCAACTATAAATAATTGTTTAAACTTTTAAAAACTTTTTTGAACTTTTATAGTTTTTAATATATCATTACTTACTTAAAATAATAATAGCACCAAAACACACCGATAAGGCCGATTTCATGAGCAAAAAAATTACATTTGATTATTGGACAGATCTGTATTCAAATAGGACCGAATATATGTTTTCTTCTGAAATAAGGGACTTGCTTGCCCTGTCCGCAAGGCCTGATATTATTTCCTTTGCAGGAGGGCTGCCCGAAGTAAGAGCATTGAACTTTCAGAAACTGGAAAAATATGTAAAAAGAACCCTTAAATCAGACGGGGATATAAATGTCCAATACGGCGGTTCGGATGGCTACTATCCTTTTAAGACTAAATTAATAGACGTAATGAAATTAGAGGGTATAGAAGCAGTTGAAGAGGATATAATCACTACTACGGGAGGGCAGCATGCCCTGGACCTGCTCGCTAAAATCTTTATAAATCCGGGTGATATTGTAATTACCGAGTCACCCTCTTATACAGGAGCTCTTAATTCATTTAAATCCTATGAAGCAAAAATAATAGATATACCCGTAGATGACAACGGGATGGACACTTCAATCCTGGAAAACAAATTAAAAGAACTGGCAAAGAAAAAAATTCAAATAAAATTCATATATCTTGTGCCAAACTTTTCCAACCCATCCGGGGTGACATTAAGCCTCGACCGAAGAAAAAAGATACTTGAACTTTCCAAAAAATACAAAACCATAATACTGGAGGATAATCCTTACGGGATGCTCAGATATGAAGGCAAGCCCCTTCCCACTATCAAGGAACTTGACATCAAAGGGGATAACAGGAATGTAATATACCTGAGCACACTTTCAAAACTCCTTGCACCCGGATTTAGAATAGGATGGATCGTGGCACCGCACCCGATAATTGAAAAAATATCTCTGGGAGTACAGTCTACAGTTCTCTGTATCAGTACCTTTACCCAGAGGATAGCATATGAATATTTCTCGGATCCGGCATGGATTGAAAACATAAAAAGGTTTATAGGCATATATTCTAAAAGAAGAGATACTATGTTAAGGACACTTAAAGAAAATTTTACCGAATTAGCAAGCTGGTCAAAACCAAAAGGAGGTTTTTTCATATGGCTAAGGCTTCCCGATTATCTGAATACCAAAGAAATCCTGGCAGATGCAGTTAGAAATAGTGTGGCATACGTCCCAGGGAGCGGTTTCTATGCAGATGAGAAAGGTCTAAACGAAGCAAGGCTTGCCTTTTGTACTGAAAACACCGAAAGAATAGAAAAAGGCATAAAGATCTTATCCAAGATAGTAAAAGAGAAGATCAAATTATATAAAAGCTTTAAATAAAATATCAATATAATAAAAGAGTGATGAAAATGAAAAAAAATATCGCAGTACTCATGGGGGGAAGATCCCTTGAAAGAGAGATATCTATAAAAAGCGGGCAGAGGATCTCCAACGCACTGAGAAAATTAGGCCACAATGTCATAAAACTGGATATAGATGAGTCTATAGTGGATAATCTGAATTCAGAAAAGATCGATCTTGCCTATATTGCGCTACACGGAAAAGACGGAGAAGACGGCACTATACAGGAAATCCTGGAAGTTTTAAACATTCCTTATACCGGCCCGGGTGTTTATCCTAATGTACTAAGCTTCGATAAGATAATATCAAAGGAAATATTTACCAGTCATAATATACCGACCCCGCCTTTTTACTTTCTGAACACCAGCTCATTCAGGGAACTGGGTGCATCCAGGCTACTTCCCTACATAGTAAAAAAAATAGGCATGCCGCTGGTGGTAAAGCCGTCCGCACAGGGGTCAGCACTGGGTATAAAGCTGGTAGATAAAGAAAACGATCTACCCCATGCCATAATCTTTGCCCTGGGCTACAGCAAGAAAGTAATACTGGAAAAATATATAGATGGGGTTGAACTTGCGGTCAGTATAATCGGAAAGGAAAAGCCCAGGACATTACCTGTAGTAGAGATAGCACCAAAAAAGAAATTTTTTGATTTTGAATCAAGGTCCAAAACCGGAGAGGTGGACTACTTTGTGCCGGCAAGGATCTCCCCTTCTGCAGATAAAAAAGTAAAAGAGGTAGCTCTTGCAGTCCATAATTCACTTAAATGCACCAAATTGTCAAGGGTCGATATCATATTAGACAGAAAAAAAGAGATTCCCTACGTTCTGGAACTGAACACTTCTCCCGGTATGACAGACACAAGCTTACTTCCCATGGCAGCAGAAGAAGCGGGTATGTCCTTTGAGGACCTGGTTAAAGAGATCATAAATATGTCGCTTAATGATTAAAGCTTTTGACAGAAATAATCTGCTTTGCTACTATTTTTCGTTGTATTTAACGCCATCTTACAAGAAGTGTCCCTGTAGCTCAGATGGATAGAGCACAGGATTCCTAATCCTGGTGTCGGCAGTTCGAATCTGCCCAGGGACACCAGCTTAAGTCATTATTAATATAAATAAAAATTAATTATAGTTCGAATCCTCCCTCCCCAGCCAAATAAAATGGGCTCTCTATCAACAAATTGGGCAACCCGAATACTTTCTTTATGACCTATTATAGAATCCTTAAAAAGATAATGAAAAACAATAATATAAATTTCTATAAACAAGTACCTCTAATAGCTTAGGGGTGAAAAGGAGGGATATGTGTCCATTGCATCATTACTTGTAATGTATACCTCATCAAATCTATAGCGATCATCTACATCAAATATGATAATTTCAAGATCAGGATCCCCGATTCCTCTGTCACTCGCAATAGCAATTTTAGACCAGTCAGGTGAAAAGCAATAACCAGCATCACTTGCATATAGAACTATAAAACTCTCCTGCTCTGAGCCGTCAATATTCATTATATAGATGTACCTATGATAGTCATGATCAAATGCGATTTTAGACCCATCGGGTGAAAAGCAAGGGTCAAAGTCTTCTTCTGAGTTATATGTAAGACGATTTTGCTTAGAGCCATCTATATTCATTATATAGATTTCATAGTTTCCATCACGATTTGACACAAAGGCTATTTTAGATCCGTCAGGTGAAAAGCAGGGTTCTGATTCTCCTTCTATGCTATTAGTAAGGTCCATTTTTTCTGAGCCATCTGCATTCATTATATAGATTTCATGGTTTCCATCACATGTTGATGTAAAGGCTATTTTGGATCCATCAGGTGAGAAGCAGGAGTCATAGTCTGATTCTGGACTTTCTGTAAGTCTTGTCTGCTCCGAGCCATCTGCATTCATTATATATATTTCATCATTTCCATCACGGTCTGATACAAATGCGATTTTAGATCCATCCGGTGAAAAACATGGTTCATAGTCTGATTTTGGGTTGTTTGTAAGTCTTGTCTGCTCCGAGCCGTCCAGGTTCATTATATAGATTTCCCAGTTTCCATCACGGTCTGACGCAAAGGCAATTTTATTTTTTGTAACAGGTTCTATTTTTTTGATTTCTGTTTCATTTATATCAGCTTCAGTGGAATCAATACCAGTAGATTCAGTTTTTTTATTACAGGCTGATCCTATTAGGATTACCGATACGGTAAAAGTTATTATAAATAATATTGTTAAAAACCTTTTCATTGTCATCTGCTAATTTAAATTATCAAAGTTACAGACAAATTATCTTTAAAAAGATATATTCTTCTACATATATTCGATTATAAAACAATATAAATTGGGGTAACTACTATGTTTTTATTTTATATAAAACAGAGCACTTTTAGAAGTTTATTATAAGTTTTGAATTTAGATAGACCAGTTCTTTTAAAATTTGGTTCGAAATTTCGCAACCCGGGGTAGCCACAAAGATAAATGTGCCGTTAATATCTTAATAATTTATCCCTGAAAGTTGAAAGAGATTACTCGATAGCAGGTAAAATGTACTTTTCGAGGATCTTAAAATTCTTTACTGTAGATGTATAATTGCCACCAGTAAAAACAATTACTGTATTTATTTCAGGGAAAACTATTATCTTCTGTCCTCCCCAGCCGTTAGCCCAATAACCATTAATTTCTTTTCCGGCAACTGAGAAATCTTTTGTCCACCAAGTGTAGGCATAACCGACTTTTCCTAAATCTTCTCCTGGTATCTTAATTCCACTATTGTTTAAAAATGGAGTTGAGCTTTTTTTAACCCATTGTTTAGGAATTATTTGTTCGCCATCCCAGATTCCATTATTTAGAAATAAAATACCAATCTTAGCCATATCTCTTGGTATCAGTTTTAAACCACTTGCAGTTTCAATGAAGCTATCATACCTCAACCACCAGTCAAAGGAATCAATACCTAGGGGGTCAAATAAATATTTTGCAGAAAATTCATCAATATTCATTTTAGTAGCATTAGCAATTATTTTGCCAAGGATAAACATATCAGCACCGGAATAATTAAATCTTGTTCCGGGTTCATTTACTAGGGGTCTTTTTAAGATATATCTAACGGGATCATCATATCCTTCAAACCATATTGCAACCATATCATTATCTTTACTGCTCAGAGGTGCATTCCATTCATCCCAGGTAAGTCCTGAAGTCATTGTTAATAGATGCTCGATTGTGATTTTATCTTTTCCACCGGTTTTAAGTTCTTGATATTCAGGCAAATAATCAAATATAGATTGATCTACACTTTTGATAAAACCATTGTCTATTGCAATGCCAATAAGAGTTGAAGTGATACTTTTTGTGACAGATTGCGTAACATGTGGGGTATTTTTTAAAAATAACACCAGGTCACCATAATGATTAGGAGCGTCCCATTGATATTTATGGCCAGTAAAATATTCTTCTACTACCAATTTCCCATCCTTATATATAAGAAGTGAATGGACTTCACCGTATTTGCCTCTGTTTATATCATTTATACCCTTTTCAATTAAATCCTTATCAATGTTTCCCTCATCTAAAGTACCCACTTCCAGGCCATCTTCAATATTTTCTGGAACCTGGTAGTATCTCAGAGTAGAAGGATCCTGTTTACAGCTGATGAAAAATAAAAAAAGTATCGAGATTAAAAGAACAATTTTTATGGTATTAAAACCTTTATGTTTGGTCATTTACCTGTACTCTTTTTATATAGTTTAAACTTATTTTAATTTATAGAATTATTTATAAGATTATAACATTCATCAAATACCAAATGAAGAAGTGAGGTAAATGATTATCGATTAAGTTGAAAATTCAATTCAGGTATAAAAATATCCTTACTCAAGCTTAACAAAATGGTTCTAACTTCGTCTACTGTCCCCAGCCACTTAAGATAACTACGTTGTAGAAATATTAAACAAAAAATATTTAAGAGAAATGAAAATCTTATTATGTGAAATATAAAAAAGTATCTGAAAGCCTATATATTGTTTCAATATATTTTTATTCTCCGTATAATATATATTACATTTAAAAGAACAAAGGAGAATCAAATGAGAAAGCTACTTATTTTATTGTTGTCAATCGTTATGACTATATCTCTAGTCTTTATAGGAATAGGTTGCGCAGATAAAGCTCCAACCAGAGAGGAAGCTATGGAAGAGGAAGAAGAAGCTGAAGAAGAAGAGGAAGAAGCTACTGTGGAAGCAGAAGAGGAAACAGAAGAGGCAGCAATGGAAGAAGAAACAGGAGGGCTACCAAAGGAAGGCGAAGTTACTTTTATGACTGAAGATGATGTAGAGCTTAATGGCAATATATTTGGTAGTGGAAACAAATGGGTCATACTGTCACATATGTATCCAACAGATCAGACAAGCTGGTTTGAGTTTGCAGAAATGCTCAAGGAAAATGGTTATATCGTTCTTACTTACGATTTCAGAGGGTATGGAAAATCTGGAGGTTCGCAGGATATATCCAAAATGGATATTGATCTTACTGCAGCATTAGAATACATAAAACAATATGATCCTGAACTGATCTATCTTATGGGTGCAAGCATGGGAGGAACTGCAAGCCTTTTTGTTGCTTCAAAGGAAAGAATAGATGGGGTAATATCATTTTCTTCCCCTGATGAAATTCAGGGTATTTCTGCTATCAGTGTAATAGGAGATATAGTACCAGCAAAACTCTTTATAGCTACAAGTGGGGATGGAGATGCCGCCCAGCAGGCGACTGATATGTATGAGAAGAGTATGGAACCAAAGTTCCTTGAGATACTGGAGGGAAATTCACACGGTACATTCATGTTTGAGGAGGAGCTTGAGAATGCAGAAAAGGTAGAAGAACTCGTTCTGAATTTTCTATATTAAAATATGATCCATTATTTTTTTATATGTTACGGTATTTTATGTAATTGATTGATTTGTCTGACCTAAATTATTTTTGAATGTTTTTAATATACTGGCTGATTGACGGAATTCCTGTGAGTTTTTCGTAGAAAAAGTTATTAACAATATTGATGATTTCTGCTCTTGCAGCATTTGCCTGGGGTGATAATTTACCACGATTGATATCATCCGCAAGTAGTGTCCGGAAATTAAGCAGCATTCGCACGATCTCTGTTTCTTTTTCCCCCTCAAGAGCAGATGTTACTCCCAAGATCAATTCATCTGTTTGATTCAAAATCGTTGATCGATCAATTTTCGATCCTTTTTGAAAGGTCTCATCGATTGTGCGAATCAAAGCATTGATCTGGTAGAGTATGGTAGTGGGCTCGTCAAACAATTCACGCAGATAGGCCGCATCCATATAACGACCAGTAAGCCGAAAGATATTATAAAGCCGTTTGGCAACTTTACCATAGTTGGGATTTTTAGTGCAGTATTTTTTTACTTCTTTTTCAAGTTGAGTGACGTAATCGTCTAAGGCATCCCCAGAGACATGTTTGACCAGTTTACTGAAAACGGGAATTGATTCTGCATCTAAGTATACTTCTTGAAAATAACTATCTAAGTAACTATCCAAGGGAATGATTTCTCCGTCTGGAGATTCCCAAGTTACATCTAACATATTGCTGGCATTGACCAGTTGTTTCCGGATAGGATCTGCCACTATCCAATCCAATTTGCACCAGCCTGGGTCCTTAGCAGCATCATTCCATAGGATTTCAACATTCTTGCCTTCGGATGTTTCTCCAACTAGTTTACCGGCTTGGATATCTTCCGGAGACCATGAGATTGGATTATCTTTGGAATGAATTGTCCCACCACGACGGAAATCAAATGGGTAAGAACCAAATTTTACTTCTACGAGTTGAAAGGTATCTCCCTTCAGTGTCGCCAACGCTTTTTTACGCATTAATTTTGCCAAGATCTTACAGGCTTTATCTCTTGTCTCTGCTATAATATTCACGCGCTCGAAATAATCAGCATCACCAGGGTAAGTCTGGATCTTAGACTGGGCCGCAGACCCAGATAAAGCAAGGGCAGTTTCAACCTTTCCAGGAACATCATCAAACTCAACCAATCTCCCAATCTTGCGGAAGTGAGCCAAGTCTGTATCGTCGAAATCCAACAAGCTAATACTGTGTCCGAATATGCCCGAGCGCTCATCCATTTCGATCCCCGACTTGCTTTGAGCTGAGACCGCTGCCAACCATTGTAGGGCATCGCCTTCATCAATTTCCACACCAAGACGTCGCGCTGATTCAATAATTTTTTCCAGGTCCTTTTGGTTAGGATCACTCATATTCAATTACCTTACAATTCATCTAATAAGATTTTAAAAGCCTTTGCTTGTTGAATAGTATCTTGTCCTTACCCTATTATTATCTCAGTTAAAAAGTTTTTTATAAATTGATTATACAATATCTCATTTAGTATGTTAAAAAAGATAAAGATTAATGTTATGGTGATATAGAATAGTTAATAGTCTCAAAAATTTAATTCTGGAATAAAAATATCCTCATTTAAGCTTAATAATTTGGTTCTAACTTTGTCCACTGTCCCCAACCATAAAAAACTATATTTTCGGCTTAGAAATACCCTTTATATATTTTGCTGAAATTATATAATTACTATAAAATTGACACAGCATTTTTATATTGGATGAAGATGATAAATAACTGCTAAAAATATTTATGTATTCTAATAGTAAAATTATTCTATTAATGAAATATGCAAAATTTTGAGAAACTATATAAAAAAGTACCTGATGAACAGAGAAAAAGATTTTTCAAATTTAGAGAAAATCATCCATATAAAAATTTAATGCTGGATAGCCTAAACTGGAAATATATATCTACTGGAAAAGCTAAAAACACAGTTGTTCTTCTCCCTGGTGGTATTAGGTCAGCTGAAACTTGGGAGAAATTAATAACCATACTGGAAAATGACTATAGGATAATCTCTCCGACCTATCCTGCTATAAAATCTATAGAGGAAGGTATTGAAGGAATATTTAAAATAATTAAAATTGAGGAAGCAAAAGAAGTATATCTTTTAGGACAATCATTTGGAGGATGGCTCGCTCAAGCTTTTATTAGAAAATATCCTGATACTGTAAAAAAACTCATTCTATCTAATACTTCCGGTAGTGGTTCGACAATATCCGAAAGAATACTAAAGCTTGCCATTTTTTTAATCCCTAAATATCCATTAAAGATTTTAAGGTACGGGCTGAAAAGAAATTATTTTAAATTATTTAAAGTAACCGATAGAGATAAGGAATTCTGGGAAGCATTTATAACAGAACTGTTTTATTTCAAAGTTACCAGGGAAGAAATAATTAACCAGTATAAAGCTTCATATGATTTTATGAAAAATTATAAATTTTCAAGAGGTGATTTAAATAACTGGCCAGGGAAAATACTGATTATGGAATCTTCTGATGATGTAATAAAAAAGGAAGCCCGAGAAGAGCTAAAAAGTCTTTACCCAAAAGCATATGTTCACACCTTTAACCAAGCAGGACATACTCCTGGTTATACAGAACCGACAGAGTATGTGAAAGTTTTAAAGAAATTTTTATCGAATAGTTAAATAAGTTTGATAATATATAATAACTAAATCAATTCAGGTATAAAAATATCCTCATTTAAGCTTAATAATTTGGTTCTAACTTTGTCCACCGTCCCCAGCCAATGACCACTAAATATAAGTCTCAATAACTACCATTTTGTAATCAAAGTTATATAATAATTCTTAATAATTATATTTAATTACATACTAATCAGTCTTAGATTTAAGGGGGTATCATGAAAAAAAATAAATTCTATATCTTACTTTCTATCCTTACCGTAGTTTTTCTTTTCAGTTTCTCTGCTGTCTGCAATCAATGCACAGCAGCTGCCGAAGAAGAAAAGACAGATGTTGGAGAAGAAGAGGAAGTGACTGAAGAGGAAACAACAGCTGCTGAGGAGGAAGCTACAGAAGAAGAGACTGAAGAAGAAACCGAAGAAGAAGAGGAAGTAGCAGAAGAAGACATGGTAGAGCCCACAGTAGAGCTGGAAATAGATGAAGGGCCTCTTTACTCATCAGCAGATGATGTATGCTACTGGAGGGTAAAGGCGATTGTTTCTGGTAATCCAACTCCCGATATAGAATGGAATAAAGATGACAGTCTGGGTCGTCTGGGAAATACTATTGCCCAGGTAAACCTTCATGATCCTGATGAGACATTTACTCTTACCGCTACCGCAACTAATCCCAAAGATACTGCCACTGATTCCATAGAACTTAGCTGGGGATGTGATGAAGAAGAAGTTGCTGAGGCTGACGAAGATAGAGATGAAGGTGGAGATGGAGATGGTGATGAAGTAACCAGTGAAGTAACCATATATGCAGACCCGAGTATATCTGGTTGGATAACTGAAGGAGGAGATGTACATGCTATGAGTCTTGCAGAAATGGGTGATAATGAAGCTGATGAATTTATAAGAGGTTATTTCAGTTTCGACATCATAGAGCTGCATGGTAAGACAGTTCAGGAAGCAGATATATACTTTTCAGATATCGATTACTATGGCAATCCTTCAGATTGGGCTGATGAAATCGTAGTTAAAGTATTCAATTATGTAAGGCTTGAACCAACAGATACTCGAATTGGTGGAACATTCCTGGCAAATATTGCTCTTTCTGCTACAACCTCTACGATTGATGGAACAACTCTTGAAAATGAACTGCAGGATGTGCTTGATAATGATATAAGGGATTATTTCCAGATTAAGCTCGGACTTAATGTTGATTCAGATAATGATGGATTATTCGATGCTGCTAGAATTTATTGTGATAATGCGACACTCCATATAGTATATACTGATTAGCAGGCAGTAGTGATATATATCAAGACCCGGTAACCATTATGTTTACAATTTCAAACTTTTTTGGAAAGGTCAATCTATTTAGATAATTATGAAAGCATGTAATTAAATATTCTTTTAGTAAGTGAATAAGTAGTGAGCAATATAGAAAATTAAAAAATAATTAAACCTTTAAAAAGATAATTCAGGTATAAAAATATCATTATTCATGCCTAATAAATTGGTTCTAACTTTGTTCACTGTCCCCAGCCAACTACTGCACTAATCAACCTGACCAACTTCTTTAATTATAAAAAAGTATTAAATTTAAGATTAATAAGAAACTAATATATTGCTTTTAACTTTTATTAATTTAGCTTTGTTTTCCACTGATTATTGTCTCCGCCCAATCAATATTCCAAGACATACCCATCCAAAAGCACATAATGTTGTTTATTTTTTTCTTTGAATTTCTAAATTCTTCTTCCGATATTATGATAAAGCAAGGTCAAAACGGTCTGCGTTCATCACCTTATTCCAAGATGTTACAAAATCCTGAACTAACTTCTGTTGGGCATCGTCACTTGCATACACTTCTGCGATAGCCCGAAGTTCAGAATTAGAACCGAAGATCAAATCAACGCGTGTACCGGTCCATTTGAGTTCTCCGGTTTTATAATCTCTCCCCTCAAAGGTGTCACTGTCTTCAGAGGTCGCTTTCCACTTGGTGTCCATATCGAGTAGATTTACAAAAAAGTCATTAGTCAGACTTTCGGGGTTCTTGGTAAATACACCGTGCTGGGACTTATTGTAGTTGGCATTTAATACCCGCATACCACCAACCAGAACCGTCATCTCAGGCGCTGTCAGCCCCAGTAGTTGTGCCCGATCAATTAACATTTCCTCAGCAGAAACGGCATATT
This sequence comes from uncultured Actinomycetota bacterium, assembly GCA_964578625.1. GTDB lineage: Bacteria > Actinomycetota > Humimicrobiia > Humimicrobiales > Humimicrobiaceae > CAZBSE01. Next base: position 59,727 of record CAZODQ010000005.1, on the reverse strand, counting down.
TAGCTTGACTATAGTTGCGGAAACCATCTGCTTTCGGTTCAAGGACTGAGAATGAAACTATGTCGGTTTGTTCTTGTAACGCATCTGTACGACCTGGCATAAAAGGAACAGACAGATCAAAACCGGCATTCTTAGCCGCTTGCTCGACGCCTGCGCATCCAGCCAAGACAATTAGATCGGCAAGGGATACTCTCTTTTTGCCTGACTGTGCACTGTTAAAAGCACTTTGAATTTTTTCAAGGGCCTGCAGCACGGTTTGCAGTTGTGCTGGTTGGTTTATTTCCCAATCCTTCTGTGGCGCAAGGCGAATACGAGCTCCATTTGCCCCACCCCGCTTATCGGATCCGCGGAACGTCGACGCTGATGCCCAGGCTGTAGAGACCAGTTGAGAAACGGATAAACCTGAGTCAAGAATTCTACCCTTAAGATATGCAATATCCTCTTCATCAATCAGTTCATGATCGACGGCAGGTACCGGATCTTGCCAGATCAGCTCCTCAGCCGGAACCTCCGGACCTAGATAGCGCGAGCGTGGACCCATATCGCGGTGAGTCAGCTTGAACCATGCGCGAGCAAAAGCATCGGCAAACTCCTCTGGATTCTCCTGAAAACGCTTGGCGATCGGCCTGTAGATGGGATCCATCTTCAAGGCAAGATCGGCCGTAGTCATTATCGGTGCGTGCCTTTTTGAAGGGTCGTGGGCATCTGGGACAAGATCTGCAGCAGCAGGATCAGTTGGAACCCATTGATAGGCGCCGGCAGGACTCTTAACGAGATCCCAATCGTACTTAAGCAGGGTGTCTAAATAACTATTGTCCCATTTGATTGGTGTGGGTGTCCAGGCACCTTCGATGCCACTTGTGATCGTATCGCTGCCTTTACCGCTACCCATATTATTATTCCAGCCAAGCCCCTGTTCTTCGATACTAGCAGCCTCTGGCTCCGGGCCTACGTGGGTCGCGCTACCTGCGCCGTGACATTTACCAAATGTATGACCCCCTGCGACCAGGGCAACAGTCTCCTCGTCGTTCATAGCCATACGCGCAAAAGTCTCGCGAATGTCTTTTCCAGAAGCGATTGCGTTGGGTTGACCATTCGGCCCTTCTGGATTTACATAAATCAGACCCATCTGCACCGCAGCAAGGGGATTTTCAAGTTCCCTATCACCAGAATAGCGCTTATCGCCAAGCCACTCACTTTCAGCACCCCAGTAAATATCCTCTTCAGGCTCCCAGACATCTTCACGACCACCGGCAAAACCGAAGGTTTTAAAGCCCATTGACTCCAAAGCGCAATTACCGGCAAGAATCATAAGGTCGGCCCAGGAAATCTTTTTGCCGTATTTCTGCTTGATAGGCCAAAGCAGACGGCGTGCTTTATCAAGGTTTGCATTATCTGGCCAGCTGTTTAGAGGAGCAAAGCGCTGAGTACCCGATCCTGCACCACCACGGCCATCTCCCATACGATATGTGCCGGCGCTGTGCCACGCCATACGGATAAAAAATGGCCCATAATGCCCGTAGTCAGCAGGCCACCATTCCTGTGAATCGGTCATTAAAGCGTATAAATCTTTTTTCAGTGCCTCAAGGTCCAGTTTCTTAAATTCTTCAGCATAGTTGAATGCTTCACCCATTGGATTTCTCATAGTTGGGTTCTGATGAAGCATCTTAAGATTCAACTGGTTCGGCCACCAATCCCGATTCGTCGTGCCACCATTAATATTCTTATGCCCAGTCGCTCCTGTTACTGGACATTTTCTTTTTTCATCCATCAGATAATCCTCCTTAACTAATTTTTTATCTTCTTTAAACACTGAACGCAGTTACCTTTGACTACTACTCGTGTACTGTGAACATTACCTATTGCTTTAGCATTATCTGGAACTTTCAGCCGGTCAAACTCCTTACTATAAAAGTCCAGAATCTTTCCACATCTCGAGCACACGAAGTGGTGATGGGCTTTCATATTTGCATCAAACCTGGTTTTCTTTTGATTTATTCCCAGGATGGTTATAATACCCATATCAAAAAGCATCCATAGCGCCCTGTATACTGTATCTAGGGATATTGTGGGTACTCTTTTGCGGACACCTTTGAAAATAGCAGCTGCATCCGGGTGATTGACAGACTTTGCTACTTCTTTAAATATCTCCAGACGCTGATGAGTCAACTTTATTCCGGATTTCTTTAGTGCTTCTTTGAATTGACCCATTCGTTTTTTTAGTTCTTCTGGAAGAATATTCAAAAAACTCCTTGCTAAATCCAAATGTATTCTTAATTAAGAAATTATTACAAATTAGATTTAATGTCAAGTTATTTCTTCCTAGAGATTCTGAGAACAAAACGAAAATTATATACCCAGTTAAGACAAAATCTATGCTTATATTCTTTTGACTAAATTGTATATAAGACACTCTTTTTTATAGTATCCCATTTGTCTCATTTTAAATCCTGACCACAACGCCCAGCCAACTATCTAAACTTACAATTTCGATTAGTAATAATATGATCAGAGTTTAATATTATAAAATGTGAATCTGGGTAAGATGATAATTGAAAAGGATATTATTTATTAATTCTTATTTTTTCTTCTCTTCCTTTTTAGTCGTTGCTAATGAAATTGCTACACTTATAGTAATTGATAAACCTATACTAATTCCCCAATTAAAAGCACCTTTAGCATGAATAATGAAATTCCACAGATATATTACAATTGAATCCGTTATAAAAACCAAAATAAAAGTGATAGTTAATATTTTAAAAAATTCTTTTTTTGTTGTTAAATAATTCTTTTTTAAAAACACCATTTTATTTATTTTATATTATTATTTAATCCTATCAATTCCTTAATATTTTGTCATTTTAATAACATGGCAAGCCCTTACAAGTTGTTTTATGGTAATTTCTATATAAAACAGAAATATCCCTAGAAGCCTCAGACGAATATCAATCAGATTTAATTAAAAATATTCTGTTTAAATCTATTAATCCTTTCAAAAAAGGTTCGAAATTTCGTAACCCGGGGCAGCCAGTAAAACCTATAAATTGATATATTAATATTGATTATTAAAAATTTTTCTTTAAAATTGTCCTTATATTTTAAGAAAGAAGGATTATATAAATGAAGATATTGATTGCTTATGCTACAAGGTTTGGGACTACGGAAAAATGTGCCGTTATGCTTGCAGAGATATTAAGGAAAAAAAATCTTGAAGTAGAAATAGTAGATCTTAAAAAGAACAAAAGAGTAAAACCAGAAAACTATGATCTGGTAATAGTAGGAGGATCTTTTCTTGCTTTTAGAATGAATGCTTTTGTAAGGAAGTTTGTAAAAAGGAATTTAAATATACTTTTAAATATAAAAACAGGTATCTTTATGTGTGGAGCAGATGAGGACTGGGAAAATGAGATAAAAAAGGGATTTCCCCAGGAGCTTCTTAATAAAGCAGTGGCTAAAGGTTACTTTGGTTATGAGATGAATTGGGATAAGATGAATCCAATGGTTAGAAGTATGATGCAAAAGGCATACAAAACTACAGAAGCTGTATCAAAGATAAGTACTGAAAACATAAGAAAGTTTGCAGAAGAAATCATAAATCATAAAGGACCTTGATTACATTATTGATTGTTATATAGACATTAAAATTTAAAGCTTAGACAGATTAGAGATTTAAAAAAATCTAATAATACTTTATCCGGGTATCCTGGAAATAAGTTGGGAGACCACCGGAATAAAAAATGTCCCTATGACGATAACAGGTGATAAACCAAGCACTATACCTGCTATATCCAGTTTCTTTCTTCCTGTATCGGAAATACCGGCCTTTATATATATAAAATCAATACTGCCACATATGATTGAGATCAAAGCCGGTACGGAAACAAAAATAATCAGGATCCATACTGAAAAATAAATCCACCATACTGATACAACCATTAAATTTTCTAATCCCCGGACCACAGAAATACCGAAAGGATATATCTCATATCTATAACCCAGATATAAAATAAGAAGCGATAACAATGTAATAATACTGTAAATCCCTGAGATTATCCCTGCAGTCAAAGATGCTATCGATAGCCTGCTGAACCTCCCCTCACTGACTTTATCGGCTACTGCATCTATAAACTTCAGTATACCTTTTCCGAACTTCTTCTTTTTAAAACTTGGTAATATAAAGTTATCTTTTAGATTTTCCAGTAAGTCATCAGTGACTATATTCTCTAAACCCCGTCCGATTTCAATCCTGAACTTGCTATCATTCTTTGAAAGTAAAATAAGTATTCCATTATTTGTTTCTTTTTTACCCACTCCGAATTTATTGAACAGTCGAAATGCCAACTTATCAATCGACTCCCCCTTTAGTGAATCAATCGTTATTACTGCAACCTCTATGGTTGTCTTACTTTCAATGCCCCTTATTAACTTATCGATCTTTTTAACATACTTGCTGTCAATTATTCCAGCAAAATCACTGACATTGTTCTCTACATTTATACCGCTTAAATCGCCTTTAAAATCACTCATATTGCATAAATACCTCTGCTTGCATTTTAAAATGTTTTTTAATTTTATCATAAAAAATTAAAAGTTGTTGAGAAATTAAAGCCGTATTACATACTAAGTCTTGATAATAAGAGCTAAAAGATCTTCCGGTTACCGTAAAGAAATTTTCCTTCACTTAAAATCTTTGAGGCAACCATAAATTTAAAATTACCAAATTTCAGGCCTGGGCTCTAAATGTGCCATTTCATAAACTATATCACCGGCAATTATAAAGCAAGTGCAGGAAGTTACAGTTTCCGGCTCTTTTTGGCGCTGGACTATTTTTATGATCACATCCTGGGTAAGCTTGAGCTTCTGTCTGCTTATATTTATTATTTCATCATAAAGCAGTTTTGCTTTATCTTCTATTTTTTGGCAGTCTTTTTCCAACTGTTTTAGAATAATTTTTTTGGATTTATTACAGATTTGCCATAGGGATAGTTCATCTGACGGGATTTTATCATAGAGTTCCTTACCGGTTAAAGGTCCCTGTTTATCTAAAAGCTCTACGATTCTTTTTATCATAGATTATAATCACAACAGTTTTATAATATTATTTCTGCAGAAACACGGAAGACTTTAAATTATTTTGCTCAATTCAATTTATCTTCTACGACCCGGGCTATTTCTTTAGCAAGCTTTTCGATATCATTTTCGGTAGGTCCCTCGAGCATTACCCTGCAGATAGATTGCGTTCCGGAATACCTTACAAGAACCCTGCCTTTATCACCAAGTTCCTTTTCAACTTTTGATATTATACTCTTGAGTTCCGGTATTTCTTCAAGCGGAGCTTTTCTTTTGACTTTTATATTTATTAAGACTTGAGGGAATGATTTTATGATTTTTGTCAGTTCCGAGAGTGATTTTCTTTCCTTCTTCATAACAGATAAAAGCTGAAGTGCAGTTAAAATACCATCGCCTGTGGTATGATGTTCTTTAAAAATCACATGACCTGAATCCTCTCCGCCTATCACACTGCCGTTTTTTAACATTTCCTCAAGTACATATCTGTCACCGACTTTTGTTGTAACATGCCTGATGCCCATCTCTTTAAATGCAACAGAAAGTCCAAGATTGCTCATTACAGTTGTAACCACAGTGTTATTTTTTAACATGCCTTCCTCTTTTAATTTATTTGCGCATATTGCTATTATCTTATCTCCACTAACTATATTGCCTTTTTCATCAACTGTTATTAGTCTGTCCCCGTCACCATCAAAAGCAAGCCCTATATCTGCTTTATTTTCAACTACTGCTTTTGCCAGAGCCTCTGGATAAAGCGCTCCGCAATTAAGGTTAATATTCTGCCCGTTAGGATTGACGTTTAAAGCAGTGACTTCAGCTCTCATCTCCTTAAACAATGTAGGGGCAACTTTATATGTAGCACCATTGGCACAATCAAGTACGATTTTTATTTCTTCAAGGTTGAGATTCCTAGGGAATGAATGTTTGAGGAATACTATATACCTTCCGCTTGCATCTTCCTCTCTGAATGCACGGCCTAGATTTTCAGCATTCGTAAGAAGGGTTGGAAGTTTTTTTGAAAATATCAGATCTTCAATTCTTTGCTCTTCTTCATCTGTAAGTTTATATCCTTTTTTTGAAAATATTTTAATCCCATTATCCTGATACGGGTTATGTGAAGCAGAGATCACTATTCCTGCGTCTGCATCCAGGTTAGTTGTTAAAAAAGCAATACCTGGTGTGGACACAGGTCCTACAAGTATTACATCTGACCCCATTGAACATATACCTGATACAAGGGAACTTTCTATCATATAACCGGAAAGCCTTGTGTCTTTACCTATGACTATTCTTGAACGGTGCCCTTCTTTTTTTAATATATATGCAGTAGCCTGTCCTACCTGTGTAGCCATATCAGGAGTGATCGGGTACTCGTTTGCGACTCCTCTTATTCCGTCTGTCCCGAATAATTTTCCCATGCTTTTACCTCCTTTTCACCGATTTTTGTGTCTGCTTCAGTTTGATTATTGTTTTTGGGGGATAATAACCTTTTGCAGTTGTATTGGCATATAAAAGAACATCCTTTCCGAGCAAAGTCCCAGGAGACGTAACACTGTTGCATCCTGTTTCTACTCCATCTGCAAGTATTGCTCCAAACTTCCTTAAACCCGTTTCGTATCTTTTATCTTCTATACTGATTACTATATTCGACTCAATTATCTTTAAATTTGCAAGTTTTGTTCCTGCTCCAAGATTTACCTTACCAAGGATACTGTCTCCTATATATGCAAAATGCCCTGCCTTGCTTCCTCCAAGCATAACACTGGATTTTAGCTCAGTTGCATGCCCTACTACACAGCCATTTCCAACCAGTATATCTCCTCTCAAATAAGCACCCTGGCGCAGTTCAGTATTATCGCCGATGATAGCCGGACCTTTTATTAACACTCCCGGCTCTATAACTGTACCTTTCCCAATATATATCTCATTATCCATAAGGGCTGCACCAGCATATACCACACTTGCTCCGTCTAAGATCTTTTCATCTTTTTTTATAATCAATTTCTTTTTTATAAAACTTATATCAAACTCTGATTCAATGACTTCATCACCGTATAAGACTACAGTTCTATTTATAAATGCTTCCCCTTTCCTTATACCGGAGACATTTGGCTTAATACTATCCCTGATATATTCCTTAATTTTCTTTAGTGCATCCCATACATATTCAACATCATCAAAAAGCTCTCTAAACTGCGTTTGTGATAGATCAAAAAAATCTTCCGGTCCAAGCATTTTTACTCCTTATAAAAATTTCTAACAGGAAAATACACTGCATTATACAAAGTTTACCTACACTTTTCAATTGTACTTTATTAGAATTCATTACTTAACAATATTGTCATTTTAAATTTATTCAGTAAAAATGTCACCTATTATGATAAAAGAGGAAATACTTAAAAAAACAGCAAAATCTTTAGCAAGAAAAAACGATAGCCAAAGATTACAAAGTAAAATATAATAATATATATATTTAATATTTAATTATGGTATTTTCAAATATTAATATTTTTGTTTTATTATCATCAGCATTAAGTATATATTCTATTGTCTTCAGCACATATATATACTATATACATTTAAGACAAAGAGAAATAAAGGCGGTTATTTATTTCCTAATATATAGTCTTGTTATTCTTATTGTATCTACTCTGACCCTTATTACTCTATCAACATCCTCATATAGGATAGCTTTTATATCTTCACAAATACTAATCGCAGTCCTATTCCTGTCACCAATATCTTTAATCTGTTTTATTATTAATTTTTTAGAGGCAGAAATTTCAAAAGTGAATAGATTATTACAACAAATTATATACATACCTGCCTTTATAATAAGCGCGGTAGCTCTAATAACCAGAAGCGTCAATGTAACAGATAGTAAGTATGGTTACGTTTTGCGTGTTCCCAACATGGCTATAGTTGATACTTTTTATTTCGTCACTATGTATCTGATTATAATAATTATAATTGGATTCGAAATACATAAAAATCTTAAAGAAAAAAAATCTAATAAGGCTGCGATTATACTAATGTCGGGATCGGTTCTATATTTCGTCAGCAATATTGTTTATTATCCTCTTTATGCTCAAGGTATTGTCGATAAACTTCCGATCCAATCAATATATTTATTTTTTCTCTATTTTCTTACCTCGATAACTGTGTTAGTGTAAAAAAGGAACAGTGAGAAAATGCCTGCCATCAGTTATAAAAATTTATATAAAAAACAAAGAAGGTTTACACTGACTCAAATATTGGTAACGATTGTTATAATTAGTATACTCTCAGGAGTTTCAACACCCAGCTACTTTATTATTGTCAACAGAGCCAGAGAGTCCGGGACAAAAAAAGAAATGAGAGATATTGCTACAGCTTTAGAAATGTATAACGCATATGACAACCGCTATCCAACCACCGAAGAAGGCTTGTATAAATTGATAAATAAGGGATATATTAAAAATCTTTCAACTTACGATTTATGGGACAGTCCTTATAGGTATACATCCAATGGTATAAAATATAGTCTACTGAGTAATGGAGTAGATAGAGAGCTTGGAACTGATGATGACATAGCATTTGAAAACGGGGTCATGACTGCAGTAGGAAGCTATGGAGGAAATACCAATTCTATAAATTCGTCTTCTGATATAAAAAATAAAGAAGGTTCCTAGCTATCTGCTGTTCACAAGAATAAAAAATATAAATTTTCTGATTTTAATAATAATCCAATACTCTTTCTTCTTGACTTTACGAATGACAAGTATTTCTTATTATATTTGACAAACACTATCTGTAAATATACTATTTGGAAATCATTACTAGAAGAAGATGTGTCATGGATATATTAATAAGAAAAGAAGAAAAAAAGGACTTCAAAGAGATTTATGAAGTAAATAGACTCGCCTTCGGACAGGATAACGAGGGTAAACTTATTAATAGAATAAGAGATGGCATCAACTTCATTCCTGATCTCTCCCTTGTGGCAGTTGCCGGTGATAAAATCGTAGGGCATATTCTTTTTTCAAAAATAAAAATCATCGGCAGTTCTGCTTTCGAAACACTGGCATTAGCTCCTATGGCAGTTACTCCTGCTTTCCAGAGAAAGGGAATCGGATCTGAGCTTATTAAAAAAGGAATGTCAAAGGCAAAAGAACTTGGTTTTGACTCCATAATCGTCGTTGGACATAAAGAATATTACCCAAGATTTGGATTTGAAAAAGCTTCAAGGTGGAATATAAAGTGTCCATTTGAAGTTCCTGATGAAGCATTTATGGCAGTTGAATTAACCGAAATAGCATTGGAAGAAAAAGCCGGAACTGTTAGATATCCGGACGAGTTCATGGAAGCTGAATAATAAATCTAGAGTTTACTTAGTTGACCTACTGAGTTTTACCGCTGTACCATATGCCAGCAGTTCGGCAGCACTTCCCATAACACTGGTGGTCATAAAACGAAGATTTATCACCGCATCAGCCCCAAGCTTTTCAGCTTCTACTGCCATCCTGCTGGTAGCTATTTGTCTTGCATGTCCCATCATCTCAGTATATTCAACTAACTCACCGCCAAGGACAAGCCTTACCAGTGCTGATAGGTCTCTTCCTATCCAGATGGCAAATATTGTATGTCCCTGTACCAGACCTAAAGTCTTGGTTACCTTTCGACTAGGGACTTCTGCAGAAGTCTGGATTAACATTCTGGGTCTGACCTTGGCTTTCAGTAGTTCTTTTCTTGCATCACTGCCCTTCCCTCTTTCTGCAGCTACTGTAAGCAGTACCAGCAATATACCTCCCAGAACACAATATACTGCAATCTTAACCCACCAGGGTGTGATCGGTTCATGGTAGACATACCAGGGTATCCCTGCAAAGATAGTGGTAAAAAGCCCGAGTACGAAAGCCAGAGACCCAATCAGCCTAAGTACCCTAATAATAAATTGGACTGCTCTCACATCTACTCCTATTTTTATGCTTAATAATTATTAAATACCTTAGTCTGAATAAAACATACCATACTATTATGACAATATCTACATAAATATACGACATACCGTAGAACAAGATTTTAAACCTGTAAACTTAAAAAATTTTTACTACACCTGCGACCTTATCAGTAAAAAAAACTTAAACAAATTACTTGACATCATGGGAAAAATAATTATAATATATCACGATATATCGTGATAATACTTGATATATCAATATAATATGGAGGTGATTTAATGTTTCACGATAGATTTTTTAAACATAGCAGATTCCTTAATGGTTTCAGATATGACAGCCCCTTTCAGAAAGGAGACTTAAAATATGTCATCCTTGACCTGCTGAAAGAAAAGCCAAGATACGGTTATGAAATCATACGTCAGCTCGAAGAAAGTTCTCATGGTTTTTACAAGCCCAGCGCTGGTACGGTATATCCTACTCTGCAGATGCTTGAAGAAATGGGCTATGCTACTTCTAAGGAGAGAGACGGTAAAAAGGTATATAAAATAACAAAGCAGGGTCTTGAATTCTTAAGTGAACGCAGCGACTTTGCAGATGAGGTAAAAAGCCATATGAAACATCAGTGGGATCATGGAAATTTCGAGATCATCGGTCAGATAGTAAGCGAAGTTGTAAAAATGAGGAGATTCTTAGGACCCAGAATGAGAAATACCAGCCCTGAAAAAATGGAAAAAGTAAAAAAGATTATTGAAAAAGCTCGAAAGGAAATAGAATCCATATTGGAAGAGTAAGAAAGATATACCCAATGGAAGAAAAACAATTACAAGATGAACAAAATATACAGATCAGGTTTGATGATGGATCTAATGATTACTATATTGCCTGGCAATCTCCTGTGATAATCAGTTCGGGGAGAACTGAAATCGAAGCACTTAAAGATTTTAAAAATGCAGTTTATTCATATATTGATTTAGTAATTAATAGGAAATTAAAAGAGATTTCAAAATAAAAAGGAGGTATTTTAGAAATGAGAAGAAGATGGTGGATTAGAATAATACCAGGGATACTAATATTAATAATTATCGTTTTAGCCTTAGGTCTTTTTCTGGTCAAAGTTATGTGGGCCTGGGTGGTACCGGATCTTTTTCCAGAAGCCGTAAACCAGGGTTTAGTAGCCGAGGCTATCTCGTGGTTTACTTCTTTCAAGATCGCAGTAGCACTGGCATTATTCTCTGGCTTTATTAGTGGTGTTTTTAAAGGAAAAAGACGTAAATATTATAGTTATGACTGAAAGGTTTTTAATTGTTCCTTATGCCTTAAGTATATTAATACAAAATACTTAAGGCATAAGGACATCAACTGTTTTAAGTTGCTGTAATGACAAAATTATTCTTTACAATATACCTCGGATTTATTCCAGCAGGTTCCCCTTCTCCTCTTCTCCGGTTGGTGTTACTTCTTCTTCAATATCTCCTCTAATAATACCTGCCTTTTCTACACCCATATCGGTATCACATTTATTTCCAAGCATTAGAAAACCCAGAAGAAAAATACAGCTTAAAACAACCATAATTATATTTAATTTATTTCTTTTAATATATACATCCTAAAAAAATTTAAAGTCCCTTAAAATATTCCAAGGTAAATACCGGATCCAAAGAGTTATAGAATTGCACTATAAGGTCCAGCTTCATCTCCAATTTCTCATAATTATCCACTGTATTAAAAAAGCTTTCATCTCCCATAAATATATTTTCAGCAAATGAGTTAAAATCGTTTTCTGCTGTAGATTCAGCATATTCATATAAAAACCCTATTTCATGTTCTTTTTTATCAAATACCTGTGAGGCTCTCCCTGCCTTTATTGCACCTGATCCACCGGTAGTCTCATCGAAATATTCAAATCCGGGAGGATTGATCTGCCTCCATGCTGTTTCTTCAAATCTATAATTGTTTTTTAATACACTAGAAAATTCGTGGTGGAATGTCTTTTCTATGACAATATCCGTATATCCCATACCTTTTCCATCGTTAGCTACGTAAACAATGTCCGGAGGTAAATTTGTCCCCCCATAATAAACTCCATAAAAATTCATAGATTTTAAAACATATACATTTTTAAGGTTATCTCTCAACAGCTGCGCAGGATATTTATCAAGGGCAGTCATAATGATCCTCTTTGATCTCTCTATTTCAGCTGCAGATAAACTTTCAGCTTTCGCATCAATCCCGGATCCATACCAACTACTTGGAAAAATATTTCCGTCTGCTGTAAAAATTATATTTTCTTCATAAAATCTATTTCTCCACTTAAAAAGATCATATTCCTGCTTTACTGCATTATCATCATACAATATACCTTCCAGGTAATTTGTATCCAGTGTTTCCAGATACAGCCTGAATTCTATTGAGTACTGCTGTTGTATTTCATCCAGCTTTTTTTGGAATGCAGGTACTTCTACTTCTGCTTCTATTATTGCATCATTTTGTTCTTCTTCAGTCACTTCAATAAAAGTCTCAATACCAGATTCTTCTGTAAACTCTTCTGTTTTCCCTGATACAGATTCCTCTGTTAACTCCAGGACTTTATTACAAGCTATTGATAAACTGAAAATCAGAAACAGGGCTAATGCTGCAGATATAATATATAGTTTATTTGATTTCACAATTATTCTTCCTAAGAATTTTAATATTATTAATTATTAACATTTGTAATAATAATTAGAAACCTGCATAGTTACAGTAAATAAGGGCTCTTATCCTCATATTTTTCTAATAAAAAGGCTCTATAAAAAATATTTTAATATATTCTTACCTGTTCTATTCTCCGCTGTAGATCCCCAATATCTCACTAAGAAAATCTAAAGCTTCTTTTCTTGGTCTCTGGAAAGAATTCCTTCCGATTATAGAACCAAATCCTCCACCTTTATTTATCTGTTTTATTTCCTCGATTACTTCTTCTCTACCCTTTGCAGGACCGCCTGAGAATATAACGATCCTTTTCCCATTAAATGCACTCTGCACCACATGTCTCACTCTATCGGCCAGTGTACTTATCGGTATATTGAACTTTTCATATACTTCTTTTGCTTCTTCGAGTTCTATATGATCAGTCGGCGGTTTTACTTTTATTAAGTGCGCACCCAGCTGAGATGCGATCTGGGCGGCGTAGGCTACTATATCTACTGCAGTCTCTCCCTCTTTTGACAAACCGGAGCCCCTTGGATAAGACCAGATTACCACTACCAATCCATTTCTCTTTGCCTTCAGAGCTATTTCCCTTATTTCCTCATACATCTGTTTAAAGTTAATACTACCAGGATAAATACTAAAACCAATTGCAGCGCATCCAAGCCTCAGAGCATCCTCTACTGAAGCAGTGACTGCCGGAATCGGATCAGAACTGGGGTCCAATACATCATGGCTATTGGCCTTTAATATAAGTGGGATCTGTCCCGCGTATTCTTTTGCTATTACCTGCATCGAGCCCAGCGGTGCAGCATGCGCATTCAGACCAGCATCAATTGCAAGTTTCACGTGATAAGCAGGGTCATAACCATCTGGATTCGGAGCAAAACTTCTTGCTGGACCATGCTCAAATCCTTGGTCAACAGGCAGGATTACCAGTTTTCCGGATCCGCCTAATTTTCCGTGCATCAATATACTATATAGATTTCTAATGGTTCCTGGATTTTCGCTTTTATACCAAGAAAGTATTTCCTTAATCTTGCTGTTCACATTTACTCCTCTCGTAGAGTTATATATGTTTACAATTATAGAATCTATCACTTAAATAGTAAATTTTTAAAATTTTATATTATGCTTAAGAATATTTACGTATTTACATATATGTTACTTTATTATATAATTAACGTCTGATGTTGCCGGATTTAATAAAAATGATTTTATGATAAAAAACAGGAAAAATATCAGACATAAATTTAGTAATACCACAGGCAGTATTAAAAGAATCCGTATACTTAGCCCAGTTATATTCCTTATGTTGTCTGTTTATATGCTTATTGGCTTTACATCACCTGTCTATTCGGATTATAGGACTCCATTTATCCTTCCGCTTAAAGGGGAAATAGTAGTCAGGTTCAGACAATGTTACTGGGATGAAGACAAACAAAGGTATTTTAATCATACAGGAGTAGATATAGAAGGAAAATACGGACAGAAGGTAATTGCAGCTGGAAGCGGCACGGTAAGCTACACAGGCTTTTCCCCCACAGGGGGAATGACACTGGTAATTAAACATAACCAAAAAATCAGGACTACCTATCTTAACCTGATGCATATCTATGTATCTACCGGTACATATATTAAACAGGGAGACACTATCGCTGCCATAGGCGCAGATGACGACCCTTCAAGTTCCGGGTGTCACCTGCACTTCGGTGTAATATATGATAATAAATATCTTGATCCTGAAGATCTGCTGAAGATAGATTATAGCAGTATTTCAAGATTTATTTACTTAAAATATCTTCCATCTGATTTTAAACTTGATCATTACAGCATCAGATAAAACATGGTATATATATTTAGTTGAACAAGCAGAAGTTTATTTCAGATTAGATGTTTTAAACTTGAGGTAAATTATTTATTAATAAAATAAGTCTGTATATTTTTTATTTCTTCATCTAATTTGCTGTTGATTATTTCCTTACCGACTCCAAACTCAATTATATTAAAAGTTAACTTGATTTTTTCAAAAGTCTTTCTTAAGATACCTTGAACTTTTGGCCTCTGTTTCATACCTAAAATACTTAGCTGCAGGTAATCCTCGCCGTCAGTCGTTGAGATTACCTTCATATGACCTAATTCCCGGCAGCCGTTCTTTTTCAGGAAGGCAATAATATTTTTAGCAAACTCATTAATTTTCTTAACAAAATCTTCCTTGGCTACAGGATTAGGCGATGTTATTATTACTCTTTTGGTTAAAACTACTGAACTATTAGTATTCATAAAAAATCTTAAATATTTTATATTTTGAAATAAAATAATAATATTTTAGATTCAGAAAAATAATTCTAACATAACTTAATATTATGTCAAAGTATTTAAAATCAGATTTCTGTTATATTTAAATAAATTATTTGTGAGTTGAAATTCCAAAACAGTCTTCAGCAGCTTCTGAAATTGCTTCGGAGAATGTGGGATGGGAATGGACTGTCGAGACAAGGTCATCTACCAGCATCTCTCCCTTCATAGCTACAGCTACCTCATGGACTAAATCTGTTGCTCTTGGCCCTATCATCTGTGCACCAATTATTTCCCCTGTCTCGCTGTTGGTAACAATTTTTATAAAGCCCTCGGTTTCCCCAGTAATATAAGCTTTACCGCTGGAGCTAAATGGAAATACCCCGGTGTATACCTTTATATTCTTATTTCTTGCCTGAGCTTCATCCAACCCAACTGTTCCGATTTCAGGAGATGTAAACACTGTCAGGGGTATAATACTGTAATCCATCTCCTTAGTTTTTCCGGCAATATTCTCTACAGCTATCTTACCTTCTTCAGATGCCACATATGCCAGTTGAAACCCTCCTATTACGTCACCGACAGCATATATGTTTTGGGCATTGGTCTTAAGGTGTGAGTCTACTTTTATATAACCTTTCTGGTCTACTTCAACACCGATTTCTTCAATACCGATACCGGTTGAATTTGGTTTCCTTCCCACCGATATCAGTACCTTATCTGCAGTTATCCTGTCCCCGCTGCTGGCAGTACAGATGAACTTTTCACCGCTCTTCTCAACCTTTTCCACTATAGTCTCTGTAAATATATCAATTCCCTTTTGCCTGAATACCTTATAAATCACTTTCGAGATTTCCTCATCTTCGGTTGACAGTATTCTTGGAAGCATCTCTATTATGGTAACTTTCGTTCCAAAAGAAGAAAAAATATTTGCAAACTCACTTCCTACCACTCCACCGCCTATGATCAATAGTGACTTCGGTATTTCCTTAA
The DNA here is from genome assembly GCA_964578625.1 of uncultured Actinomycetota bacterium. Lineage (GTDB taxonomy): Bacteria > Actinomycetota > Humimicrobiia > Humimicrobiales > Humimicrobiaceae > CAZBSE01. Next base: position 43,738 of record CAZODQ010000005.1, on the reverse strand, counting down.
TGGATAATATCCCGGCATTATCCAATACACCTCTTTCTGACAAGTCAAACGGCTTTACATTTGCAGCAGACGAGCCGGTTGCAATAATTATATTTTTTGCTTCTATTTCAATTTCACGGCTGTCAGAGGTCATTACTTTTATTTTATCCCTGGCAATTATTTTACCAATACCTTTTATGAGTTCTACATTATTTTTCTTGAAATAAAACTGAAGGGCTTTTCTCTGCATTTCAATTATCTGATCTTTTCTGGCCATCATCTTTTTAAAATCTAATTTCGGCACGGAAACATTTATTCCGAAATCTTTTGCTTTTTTGATCTCGCCCAGTGTAACTGCCACATGATAAAGAGTTTTTGTGGGTATACAACCACAGTTCAGGCATACCCCTCCAAGATGGTCCTTTTCAATCACAGCAGTCTTTAGACCCATCTTTGAAGCCCTTATAGACGCCACATATCCTCCCGGTCCTCCTCCTAGTACAGCAAGGTCTACCTTCTTAATATCCATAGTCTAAAAACTCCTTTCATCAATTGCTGGTATATTAAAAAATATATAAATTTATATGATAAAATAAGTTAAATAATTACAATCTTTTAATTTATGGAAATGTTAAGACAAAAAACTCTGCTTAATATTAATAAAATAATTGATAGTATCAGCTACAAAGATACACAAAAAAGTATTTTAAGTTTTGATCTCGGTCTCATTCACTATAATAATGCTTATAATCTTCAAATAGGACTTTTTGAACTTATAAGATCAAATAACAGCCCCGGTGTAATATTACTTCTTGAGCATTACCCTGTCATAACTACAGGAAGCAACAGAAATACCGCAAATTTACTTGCAAGCAGGGAAAAACTTAAAGACCAAAATATAGAACTGGTCCAATCCGACCGCGGGGGTGATATTACCCTCCATACACCAGGTCAGATTGTCTGTTATACAATTTTAAATCTGGCCATGATAAAAAAAGATTTATCCTTTTTTGTCCATAATCTTGAACAGGTCATAATAGATGTACTCGCCGGTTATAATATACGAGGAATCAGATTAAGCAGACACAGGGGTATATTTGTCAACAATTCTAAAATAGCATCAATTGGCCTGAAAGTTAAAAAATGGATAACTCTTCATGGGTTTTCATTAAATGTAAATAACGATTTAAAATACTTTGATAATATAACCGCCTGCGGTTTAAAAGATCACCCTCCGACTTCAATAAAAAAAATCCTAAACCGCCCCATCCCTGTTTGTGATGTCAAAGAACAAATACTACACAGCATTAGAGACACTTTTAAAATACCAGTGTCAAAAATAATTCAGCTTTTTTAAAATTATCCACTATTTTTCTTTTTATTGCCGTTTTCCTTTTTCAACACTGCATATATTTCTTTCATTACTTTCAGAGGCTCTCTGAAAAGCCTCTTGGGCAGGAAAGGCATAAGTGTCGCTATTGCTTTTTTCATGTCTTCAGTCATCCTATGCGGTTTGGTTAAAATTCTGTTTATAAAGTCTTCAGCAAACACAGTCCGTAGGTGACGTCTGTCAATCTCTATTTTTTTACCGCAGCTGTCACAAATAACACTCCGCAGATAGTTCCCTATATAATATACCGTATGTGATGATTCCTTATTACAATTAACACAAAATAATACTATTTTTGCCTGTTTGTCTTTCATCTTTAAAAATTACTAGAACTAATTAATAGCTATTTTATCAGGGTCCTCTATAAATTCTACTACTCTCCTTAGGAATTTTGCTCCGACTGTTCCATCAATTATTCTATGATCACATGAAACAGAAAGGTTTATAAAGGATTTCGGTTCGATCTTTCCCTTTACTACTGCAGGCTTGACATAAATTTCACCAACTGCAAGTATTGCCGCTTGAGGAGGATTTATTATAGGTGAAAAAGACCTTATGCCGTACATTCCTAAATTAGTGACTGTAAACGTACCATTTGAGATTTCCTCCAGCCTGAGTTTTCCTTCCCGTGCTTTTTCCACCAGTTCAACTCTTTTTTTTGCAATATCCAGGATTTCCAGTTTATCACAATTGATAATACTGGGGACTATAAGCCCTTCCTCCAGTGAAACTGCTACACCCACATTCACTTCATCGTATATTATATAATTTCCATTGGAAAAAGTTGAATTTACTTCCAAATTTTCCCTCAGCGCAATAGCAGCTGCTTTTAATATAAAATCAGTATAAGTTATTTTTACTCCGTATTTTTTTATCATCTCTTCCTTAAGCTTTTCCCTCAGCTCCACAAGTCTTGTAACGTCAGCTTCTGTATTTAAAACTATATGGGGAATAGTTGACTTGGAATAACTCATACGTTCAGCTACTATCTTTCTTATCCCCTTGATCTTGCTAGACGATTTTACAGCAATAGTTTCCGGGTGAGATACCGGAGCTTTCTTTTCTGCTTTTTGCTTTGCTATATCATAGTCTAATATATCTTCTTTTACTATTCTTCCTCCCGGCCCGGAGCCTTTAATTTCTTCTGACCTGTAATCGATACCCCTATCTTCGGCGATTTTTCTTGCCAGTGGTGATATTTTTACTCTTTTTTCTTTCTCCGGGATTTTATTTATTTTTTTCTCTCTACTCTTTGACTCCACCGTCTCTTTCAATCCAGTCCCCTTGGATTTTTTTACAGTTTCCTTTTTTAACCAGGATTCAGGGACCTTTTCACCTTCCTCGCCAATATACGCTACCACTTCGGTTACAGGAACATCTTCGCCTTCATTTCTGAGTATCTTCAATAAAGTACCCGAATTATATGACTCTACTTCGATTGTTACCTTATCAGTCATAACTTCAAAAAGTACTTCTCCTGTTTCTACTTTATCTCCTTCCTTTTTATGCCATTTTTCTATTCTGCCGGTCTCCATGGTAAGACCCAGTTTAGGCATAATAACTTCATGCATAATTCAATCCCTTACATAATAAATATTAAACTTACAGTAATACTTATAATAGCATATTGAAATCTAATAAAATACCGGGTTTTATTCAAAAAAATCCAGGATCCCTCTTTCAATCCTTTCAATACTCGGAATCATTTCCTGTTCAAGTACCAGACTGTATGGAACAGGGCAGTTCCTGCCTGCAACTCTGACTATAGGAGCATCCAGCCAGTCAAATCCTTTTTCGGCCACCTGTGCTGAGACTTCTCCCATAAAACCTCCGAAAACCGGTGCTTCTTCCACGCACAGAAGCCTTCCTGTCTTTTTGATTGAATCCAATATAATATTGATATCAAGAGGTCTGAGTGTCCTTACATCTATTACTTCGCATTCAATACCCTTCTCTCCTGATAATTTTTCAGCCACTTCCAATGATTTCTGTACCATATAGGAAGTCGCAACCACGCTTATATCACTGCCCTCTCTTTTAATGTCCCCTTTACCCAATGGTATTTCATACATCTTAAGAGGGACGTTTTGAATACACTTTTTATTTTTATAAAGCAGCTTGTGCTCTATGAAAATCACCGGATTATCGTCATTTATTGATGAGATTAGAAGACCCTTTGCATCATAAGGACAGGACGGCATAACAACCTTAAGCCCGGGAATATGAGCAACAAGCGCTTCCAGGCTTTGCGAATGCTGGGCAGCAGCGCCGGTCCCGCCACCCCCGGCTGTTCTTATTACCATCGGTACTTTAGCCTTTCCTCCAAACATATACCTTATTTTTGCAGCCTGATTTACGATCTGGTTCATAGCTATAGTTATAAAATCCGAAAACATTATCTCAGCTACCGGCCTCATCCCAGTAACAGCACTTCCGGTGGCAACACCTATTATGGCAGCTTCGGATATAGGAGTGTTTCTTATCCTTTCTTTACCAAATTCCTCCAGCATACCTGCAGTCACAGCAAATGCTCCGCCATATTCTGCTATATCCTCTCCGATAAGGTATACGTTATCATCCTCCCGCATTTTCTGCTGCATTGCTTCTCTTATTGCTTCAGCATAAGTTAATTCTCTTCTCACTGTAGAAATATCTCCATAAATCAAGGATTGTTATTAATAATATTAATACTCTTTTGCATATACATCATCTTCAACCTCTGAGGGTTTTGGGAATGGACTATCCTTGGCATATTTAATAGCTTTCTGCAGTTGATCTATTACTCCTTTTTCTAAATCCCTATCCATCTCTTCAGTTAATATTCCCCTGTCAATTAAATTTTTCTTATATATTCTTATAGGGTCCCTTTTCATCCAGCGTTTTATTTCCTCCTTCTTCCTATAAACCTGGGCATCATTTTTAGAATGTCCCTTCCACCTGTAAGTCAGACTTTCAATCAAAATCGGCCCTCTCCCGTATCTGCACTCATCTGCGAAATGTGAAACTGTATTAAATACTTCAATCAGATTATTACCATCAATGGTAAGACCCTTGATTCCGTAAGATGCTTTTCTGTCTGATATTCTTTCTATATTAAGTGCCTCTTTTACTGATGTTGACATCCCGTAAATATTATTTTCACATAAGTAAATTACGGGCAATTTCCATATGGAAGCCATGTTGATGGAGCTGTGAAATATCCCCAGGTTAGCTGCACCATCGCCAAAAAAACATACTGTAATTCTTCCATTCTTTTTCATCTTACAGGTAAGTGCAGCCCCTGTAGCAATGCCGATACTTCCTCCCACTACTCCATTTGCTCCAAGATTTCCAGAATCAACATCTGCTATATGCATTGACCCGCCTTTACCCTTGCAGTATCCTGTTCTCTTACCCAGAAGTTCAGCCATCATAATATTAAGGTCTGACCCTTTTGCTATACAGTGGCCATGACCCCTATGAGTAGAAGTAATATAATCGTCACTTTTTATAGCTTGAATCGCCCCTACAGCTGTCGCCTCTTCACCAGTATAAAGGTGGCATGTACCGTGTATCATCCCTCTTATAATAAACTGCTCGGTCTCCTCCTCAAAATGTCTTATCTGATACATTTTCCTAAGCATTTCAATTTTTACCTTATCATCCAGCTGGCTGAATTTATCTTCAATTTTAAAACCGTCGATATTTATATAAAGTTTTTTAGCTTTTAAATTTCTGTCCATGATTTATCCTGACTTTATAATATGATCTGCCGTTTCTTCATCTGTAAACAGTACATTTATTAATCCTCCCTTTAGTGCCCCAACAATTACTTGCAATTTTCTTCCGCCAAAAGCAACTCCGATTACATTTTTGACCCTCTTTAATCTATCAGGTGAAATCCTTACAATCCTTTCATCTATCTTATTTGGGACATGTTCACCTCTTTTGTTTATAAAAATGAGATTTACGTCTCCGATCACACCCAAGCTCCCTAAATACCTGAATTCCTCCATACTGAAACTGCCTGTTTTAATCAATGTAGAATCGGGGCCAATATCGCTTAATCCTATAAGTGCAGTATCTATTTTCTCTGACAGCTCGATTATTTCCCTGGTATTGCTGTCTTTTTCAACTATCTCTCTTATCTCCCTGCTATCCAAAATAGCCGGTGAATGTATCATATAACTTATACTGCCCAGCTTGTCTGCAATATTTTTAGCTACAGAATTTGTATGTATCCCTGTTCCTATCTTGCCGAGACCTCCTATTATCGGGACCACTTTTATATCAGATTTACCATTGACATTGATATAATCCGATACTTCCTTTAGCGAGCTCCCCCAGCCAATCCCTAAATAACTTCCGTTTACCAGTATCCTTTCAAGTAAATTATTAAGGGGATCTGCCATCATCTTAAGTACTTCTTCTTTATTTTTAAAAGAAGGTACCACAGAACATTCTTTTATTTTAAATTTTTTTTCTATTTCATACTCAAGCTCCGAATAATCCTCTACCCGCGGATTTATTTTTATCTCTACAATCTTTTCTTTCCTGGCTATATTTAAATACCTGGATACTTTTGTTCTCGAAATATTTAATTTGTCAGCTATTTTTTGCTGGGTTAATCTCTCAATATAATAAAGTCTTGCTACCTTTGAGATTAATTTTTTTCTTTCTGCTCCGTCCATATTTTATTAATCCAAATTTTGCACAATTGTTCAAAGAGTGAACATTTTCTTATTATATAAGAAAAGATTAAAATTTAAAAGTACAGTGGATTTACTAAACAGACACCTCTTTAATGTTCATATTTAGTTAAAAGGCAATTTTTAAACTAAAATCATCTGCCTCAGTTCAAGAGCTTATTTACAATATAGATTATGATCAATTTGACCACATCGGTCTTTAAATAGCACGGAGCACTTCCGTCAAACAACATTCTAACACTTGCTTCAAACTCCTCACTCTTCTCATCAAGAATTATAAGTACAGGAAACATTTTAAAGGGGTGTATTACCGAGCCGAACTTAAATCCGGTATGTTTTTCACCGCCGATTTTAAATGCTTTTTTTAAAAATCTATCCCCATTACTTCCATATTCTTTTACCAGAGGTTCCAGTACTGCAGGAATTGTCTTCCAGTAAAAAAGTCCTCCCGGCAGTTCCCTGTAAGATATCCACTCACCGGTAAGCGGAGTCCCATCCGCATTAAGCATATAATGTAAAATAAGAGAAGATGAGTATTTATCCAGAGCTTCTCCTATGCCCGCTTTCTTATTTCCGGAGTAATAGATATTATTTTCATCTAAATCAACTATAACCTCCCTTTCAAAAAAGAACAGCTTGATCTTTTTATTGCCCGTGAGCCGGGAGACTGTGTTATTTAAAATACTATTTATATCTCTGTCTGATAATGCTTCAAACATCCGATCATATAGTTTTTTAAAATTATCCCTGCTCTTATTGATATACCGTGCTGCTTCGGAAGGCATGTTGACATTTAATTCGTTCACAACAGTTCCTTTTTTTTATACCAAATAGTAAGTATAATATAACATCATTAAAAATTTAAAACTTTTATTTTATGCCCATCACATACAGAATTTTGGAATATATAATAGAACTGGGACCTGTAATAATAATCCCCATAATATTACTGATAATTAGTCTGATTACAGACAGAAAACCCCTCGATAACCTAAAGAACTGTATATTTATTTTTATCGGTCTGACCGGTGTTTCAATACTGCTCACTCTTTTTGTTAATTTCTTTGAACCCATTATAAATACTATACTTGTAAATTCCCCAAAGGAGTTCGAGATCATTGATGCAGGCTGGCTTGTCACCAAAGCCGTTATTTTAAACTCTCCTATAATCCTTCAGATAATAATAGCTGTTTTTATTTTAAATATTGTCATGCTTTCCCTGAGATTTACAAGAACTATAAATATAGATATCTGGAATTATTGGAGTTTCCTGCTGACAGGCTCGATCATATTTTATATCACAGAAATAAAATGGTTTGGAATATTGATTGCATTAATAATCGCTGTCGTAACTTTCGTATTATCAGATATTTATACAATCTATACCGAGAGTTATTTCGGGCTCAGAGGTGTTTCCAATCCTCAGGCTCATACTATCTGCTGGGCACCAGTTTCACATCTCTTCAACATTATCTTCAACAGGATCCCATTCATTAAAAGAATCCATATCTCTTATGAAAAGATACAGTATAAGCTTGGGATTATCTCGGAACCTATTATAATGGGTTTTATTCTTGGATTTATAATCGGCCTTATCACAAAATACAAGAACCTTTTTTCGAATCCGGGTCCAAATGTTTTGTATGCCCTGTCAAGCGGTATATCTTTATCTATTATAATGATACTTCTACCCAGAACAGTAAACATTCTTCTAAAGGGTCTTGTCCCTATAGTTTATGGAATAAAAGAATTCATCAGGCGAAAAATAACAAAAAGAGAAGTTTACATCGGCCTGGATCCTATAATTCTAGTAGGCCAGCCTTCAGTGATTGTTTTATCGGTCATTATTATCCCCCTGACTGTTTATATCTCGACTGTCCTTCCTGGAAATGCAGTACTCCCAAATGCTGACATTATAATAATCCCCTTTATACTGCTTTGGATCATCATTCCATCAAGGGGTGACATATTCCGAAGTTTCATTATAGCAGTAATTATAATCCCAATAGTCCTGTGGATAACAACCGACATGGGACATTTATTTACCGATTTTTTTCTAAAACACGATATGGAATTAATTGATGGCTATAAAAGACTTTCAGGTATCAGCAGCAGTTCCAATATATTTTTCTGGATCTTACTTAAAATCATACAGCCTATATTTAACCTGTTCTCATAAAATCACTTAAAATCTTTTCTTCTGGTGATCCTGTGGATATTTTCTATATACAGATTTCTCGGTTCTATTGATTTCTCCTGGAAATTGTAAATACCATTTCTTTCAAGGACTAGTCTTATTTTTTTTTCATCCTGCATGATAGTATCCCTTATCAATACCGCATCTATCTTCCTTACCCACAAACCTGATTCCAGTGATATATATGGTAAAAAAGAATAAGTCTTTACAATCTTTTTCCAGGGAATTTCTATTCTGTCAACCAGATCTACGTAATTGATATCCGGAACTTCTTTCAATATCTTTTTAGACTGATTTAATATTTCCCGGTCAACTATTTTTTCAATTCTCTTAAAATTATACGAAGATAAAGCCATAAAAATCCCATACGCTATTATGAACGGGATAATAAAATAATAATACCTGGTGAGAAAGATAATAATATATTTCCCTACCTTACCTAAAAATATCTCAAGCCACATATTAGCCATTGTCTTTTAATCTCCCCTGTCAATATTTAAACATTCTAACAAAAATTACAACACCCGTATACTTGTTATATATAATTAAAATTTTACAAAGAAAAGTAATTCTATTAATATAATAGTAATAATAAGAATTAAAATTAGATCCTGATATGAAACTTTCTACAAGAGGAAGATACAGCACCAGATTGATGTTAGAGCTTTCATTGAGGTATAATACCGGTCCAGTACTCTTAAAAGATATCAGCATCTCACAGGATATATCTTTAAAATATTTAGGGCAGTTGATAATACCTCTAAAAATTGCAGGTCTTATCAAATCCACCCGTGGTTCACACGGGGGATATTTTCTTGCAAGACCTCCTGAAAAAATAAAATTAAGTGAGATTCTAACAGCTGTAGAGGGGTCACTGGATATTGCCGAATGCATCAAGAGCCCTGAAATATGTTATAGGTCTAAAAACTGTGTAGCACGAAAAATATGGGAAAAAGCAAGTAAACAATTTTATGATGTTTTTAAGTCAATCACCTTGAAAGATATGCTCCGGCAGCAGAAAAAAGAGTCTTAAGGGAATTTAAGCTTATACCATTTAATTTATACTATATAAATAAAGGGGTAATAAAAAAGTCTGCTAATTTTAAAATACTTATGGTGGAGATGAGCGGGATCGAACCGCTGACCTCCTGCTTGCAAGGCAGGCGCTCTCCCAACTGAGCTACACCCCCACAAGAAGTGAAAAACTGGTGGGCCTATCTGGACTCGAACCAGAGGCCTCATCCTTATCAGGGATGCGCTCTAACCAACTGAGCTATAGGCCCTGTCCGAATTTTTAACAGAGGTCAAAATAACAATTTAATATATTTTTGTCAAGGCAAAACCACAGCAGTATAGAACTTTAAATTGATTTTAAAAAAGTAATGTACCTACTTTGATTCCTTAGGACTTATCTCTTTTTCTTTTTTCATAAAAAATCTCAGTTCTATTCCACCAACAATCCTTAAAATAACGTTCATTATCCATACAGCCAAAGTCCCGACAGCAGCATAAAATACCGATGCAAAAAGTCCGCTGGCAATCAATATAATAATAGTTATGACTCCGCTGCCCAGTAAATTAAAATTATATGAACTGAGGTAACCTAGACCATAAGTTGCTAAAATCTCATTTATATCAAGGCCGAAGGAAGAAAGACCTAACCAGGCAATTAGTCCTAATATTCCCATTATAATAACAGATAAGATAAAAAATATTAAATAGAAAACCAGTAGATACTTAAACATTGAAAATTCGCTTACACTTCTTAAGACTTTCCTTTCAACATCCATATTTTCTCCTTGAATATATAAGCTATAAACTATTTAAAATCATATTCTATTTCTATTCTTGTGGCATAAAAATTTACAACCTCTGATTCAGCAATACATATTTATTACATCTTGAAATATTTATCAGTTAATTTGCAGACACCGGGTATTCTGAAAGTATTGCACTGGAATCCCATAACAATTGCGACAATACCGAGTACAAAGCAAACCCCTGCCAGTAGCCAGCCAAGCCAGGAAAAGAAAAACCAACCAATGAAAGGAATAAGCCCTAAAAGAACTGAAACTACTAATATCAATGCTACCTCAAGAATACCAAGAATTAAAGATTGAAGTGCATTCCATTTTACGAATTTGTTTTCTTTTTCAATGAGCCAGAATACCAATCCACCGATCCATCCGAAAAGATACGCAAGAAGTACAGCAACTTTCGAATCCATGCCTGTCGAACTCTTTTTACTGCAATCAGAGTCAATCTCTGCTTTCTTTACAGCCATTTTATCCTACCTCCTCTTATTGACATTTTATTAATATTACAAAGGACAATTTACTGATCATATCAAAAGATCTCTATTTTTAAATATAATATCAGATTTAGAAAATAAATTAAATTAAATCATTTTACTAGCTTTCTGATGTAACTATTGAATAAGAAGCTACTTTAGCTTCTTCTCCCAAATTTATTACTTTAACTCCCTGAGTTGATCTTCCAATTCTTGATATCGATCTGGCGGGAATCCTTATAAGTACCCCCTTATTGGAAATGATCATAACATCATGCTCATCCTTAATTATACCAGCCCCGGCTACCTTTCCTTTCTTTTCAGTTATTTTCAAGGTCCTTACACCGAGCCCGCTTCTTTTTTGCGTCTTATACTCCGACAGCTGAGTCCTTTTCCCATAGCCGTTCTCGGTAAGGACAAAGAGGTCTCCTTCAAGCTCTCTTGCAACCATCATAGAGAGTACTTCATCACCCTTTGAAAGCCTCATTCCCTTCACACCCTGTGAAGTCCTTCCCATTGGTCTGCAGTCTTTTTCACTGAATCTTATAGCCTGAGCATTTCTTGAAACTATTATAACCTCATCACTGCCGTTGGATTTCTCTACTCCTATCAATTTATCTCCCTCTTTTATAGTCATCGCTATAATCCCGTCCCTTCTGGAAGTATCATAAGCTTCGATAGGTGTTTTTTTGATCATTCCTTTTTTTGTGGCCATAATTAGATATTTATCATCCCCATAATCTCTGACCGCTATTATAGCTGCTACCGTCTCTCCGGATATAAAGGGAAGCAGATTTATAATTGCCTTGCCTTTAGACATTCTGCTTCCTGGAGGGATCTGATGGACTTTTAATCTATACACCTTCCCCAGATTTGAGAAAAACATTATATAGTGATGTGTTGATGCTATAAACAGGTGTTTGACAAAATCATCTTCTTTCAGATTGGTACCGGTTACTCCTCTTCCGCCCCTTCCCTGTTTTCTATAAGTAGTCACGGGCACTCTTTTTATATAACCAGAGTGAGATATGGATATCACATTTTCCTCCTCAGGTATCAGATCCTCTATCTCAATATCAGAAACATCAGTAGTTATATCCGTTCTTCTATCATCACTGTATTTCTTCTTGATCTCAGACAGTTCATCTTTTACCACTCCGTATATCAACTTATCACTACTGAGAAGTTTCTTCAGTTCCTTTATTCTTTCAATCAATTGTTTATGTTCTAATTTTATCTTATCCCTTTCCAGTCCAGTCAGCCTCTGCAATTTTAAATCCAGTATGGCTTGAGCCTGTATTACAGTAAGTTTAAAATCCTTAACCAGTCTCTTCCTTGCAGTGGGAACATCCTTGGAAGATTTTATAGTCTTTATTACCTCATCCAGGTTATCCAGAGCTATTAAAAGACCTTTTAGAATATGCTCGCGTTCCTCGGCCTTCTTTAATTCATATTTGGTTCTCTTAACTACCACATCAAATCTATGTTTGGTATATTCTCCAACCAAACACGGTAAATTCAGAGTCTTTGGTACACCGTCAACCAGAGCCAGCATAATTATTCCGAAGGTATCCTCAAGCTGAGTATTTTTATATAGAGAATTAATAATCACACTAGGAACTGAATCTCTTTTGAGCTCTATAACTACTCTCATCCCGCTCTTGTCTGATTCATCCCGCAGGTCGCTGATACCTTCTATCCTTTTAGCTCTGACCAGTTCAGCGATTTTTTCTATAAATCTTGATTTATTCACCTGATATGGGAGTTCAGTTATTATTATCTGGGTTCTTCCTTTCCTGGGCTGTTCCTGATGCACTCTGCCCCTTACAATTATACGCCCCCTGCCGGTCTCATATGCTTCCTTTATTCCCCCGATTCCCATTACAATTCCGCCTGTAGGGAAATCCGGACCCTTGATCTTTCTCATCAGGTCCTTAGCTGAAGCTTTTGGATTATCTATATAATAAACGACCCCATCTATTATTTCCCCTAAATTATGAGGCGGGATATTAGTAGCCATACCCACAGCAATACCGGAGGAACCATTTACCAAAAGATTCGGAAATTTTGAAGGAAGCCTTTCCGGTTCTTTTAGAGAACTGTCAAAATTATCCACAAATTCTATTGTATCCTTGTCAATATCCACCAGAAGTTCTTCAGCAATCGAAGAAAGCCTGGCCTCAGTATATCTCATAGCTGCGGCTCTATCACCATCAACAGAACCAAAATTTCCATGTCCGTCAATTAGAATATAACGCTGGGAAAAATCCTGAGCCATTCGTACCAGAGCATCATAAACCGCAGTATCACCGTGGGGATGATATTTTCCAAGTACCTCTCCTACAATTCGGGCACATTTCTTATGGGGTGTATTGGATCTTATGCCCATATCATGCATGGCATATAATATTCTCCTGTGAACCGGCTTTAGGCCATCTTTTACATCCGGCAGGGCCCTGCCTATAATTACACTCATCGCATAACTCAGGTAGGAATCCTGCATTTCCGATTCAATTTCAATATTTTTTATTTTACCCCTAAGTTCAAATACCAATTATGCTCCCGACTAAATATCTATGAATGATACACCCTTGGCGTTCTTTTCAATAAATTCTCTCCTCGGCTCTACCTTGCTTCCCATTAAAGTAGAAAAAACATCATCTGCAATCAATGCATCTTCGATTTCAACTTTAAGAAGTGTCCTCGCTTCCGGATTCATAGTTGTCTCCCACAGCTGCTCCGGATCCATTTCACCCAGACCTTTATACTGCTGCACGGCTATTTTTTTATCTTTATATTTCTTTTTTATACTATCCAGTTCCTTGTCACTATACGCATAAGAGACTTCTTTGCCATCCTTGACCTGGTAAAGCGGCGGCTGGGCTATATAAACATATCCGGTTTCTATTAATTTTGGCATATATCTGTAAAGGAAAGTTAGGATCAATGTCCTTATATGGGCTCCGTCTACATCAGCATCTGTCATAATTATCACTTTATGGTACCTGGCATTTTCAATGTTAAAATCTTCATCGATTCCGGCACCCATTGCAGTAATCATGGCCTGAATCTCTTCACTGCTTAATATCTTACTTAACCTTGCCTTTTCAACATTTAAAATCTTGCCCTTTAGAGGCAGTATTGCCTGAAACCTCCTGTCCCTTGCCTGCTTTGCACTGCCTCCTGCAGAATCCCCTTCTACCAAAAACAGCTCACAATATTTTGGGTCGCTTATAGAACAATCTGAAAGCTTGCCGGGAAGCGAGCCGCCCTCCAGCAGAGATTTTTTCCTGGTCAGGTCTTTTGCTTTCTTTGCAGCAGCTCTTGCCCTTGCAGAATCCATACATTTACCCACTATTATCCTGCCGACAGCAGGGTTCTCTCCAAGGAATTCGGAAAGCTTCGAATTTACCGTTGATTCAACGAAACCCTTGATCTCGCTGTTTCCCAGTTTGGTCTTGGTCTGTCCTTCAAACTGCGGGTCCTTTAGTTTGACACTGATAATTGCAGTAAGACCCTCCCTAATATCTTCTCCCAGGAAATTTTCATCTTTTTCCTTAAGTATATTGTTGCTGCGTGCATAGTCGTTTATTGTCCTTGTTATAGCTCCCTTAAAACCGCTGAGGTGAGTCCCGCCTTCCGTAGTATTTATATTGTTTGCAAATGAAAAGATACTCTCCGAGTAACCTGTGGTATACTGCATCGCTATTTCTAGTTCATGGCTTCCTACTTCGTTTTTTATATATATAGGTTTTTTATGCAGGATATCCTTTTTTTCGCATAAATATTTCACAAAATCAACTATTCCGCCGTCATACTGATATATCTCTTTCTTTTCAGATTCCCCTCTTTTATCCAGCAGGCTGATCTTTAATCCTTTGTTAAGAAAAGCCATCTCCTTCATCCTGCTTGCCAGTATCTCGAACTTATAATCTATATCCTCGAATATTTCCCTGTCAGGGTAAAATGTAATCGCCGTACCGTGAGAAGAAGTCTTTTCACCCTTCGCAAGTTCGTTTATTGGTTTCCCCCGTTTGTAATCCTGCTTGTAAATATAACCGTCTCTTCTTACTTCAACATTTAATTTTTCCGACAAGGCATTTACTACGGAAACCCCTACGCCGTGAAGTCCTCCTGATACTTTATATCCTTCTCCGCCGAATTTACCACCGGCATGCAGCTTGGTAAGCACTATTTCCACTGCAGGTTTATTAAATTTTGAAACCTTCTTTACAGGTATCCCTCTTCCATTATCTACCTCAGTGACCGAATTATCTTTATTTAATATAACCAGCACATTATCACAGAACCCGGCCATTGCTTCATCAATGCTGTTATCTATAACCTCATATATGAGATGGTGCAGGCCCCTGGACCCCGTTGAACCTATGTACATACTTGGTCTCTTTCTTACTGCGGAGAGCCCTTCCAAAACTGTTATATCCTTAGCATCATAACTTGATTTTTTCAAAAAAATCTCCTCTTAAATGTATAATTTCCTCTTTAGAATATTGATAAAGGGCAATAAGCAGACTTTAAAAATACTTTGATATCCATTACCCTTTCTTGCTTAAATGTAAATATTTTCCCAAAAAAATGCCTGATAACTATGCTATTTTAGCCTCTAAATATTATACCATATTTCACTTCAAATTTGCCTAAAATAGGCTAAAGATTTTGCCTAAATCTTATATTTTTAACTACTTCTTCACCGATAAATGAATTGATTTTTTCAATCAATTTGTCGGACATGAGACTCAGTTCATTTGCCCATATAGAAGTTGAAACCGATAAATACAATGTTCCCCCGGTTATTCTTTCGGGCTTTGTTTTTTTATATATTTCAGTACCGACAATCTCCTCCCAATGATTAAAGATATTGGATATGTTTAACCTCTGTCTCATATTTGATCTTTTTACGACATCTCCTATTATACTTCTTATATCTTCAAAATTTTTCATAATCTTATTATACACCCCGGTCTACAAGCCAGAGACTGCAATTTTATTACCCTTTATTAAAAACTTGTTTCCAAACTCCAGATCCAGTTTATCAATGTAACTGATATTCGTTGCTGTCACAAACGTCTGAAAGCCGCCGCCGATAGCTTTTACCAATATCTTTTTTCTATCAATATCAAGTTCCGAGAACACATCATCCAGAAGAAGTACCGGATCTTTTTTAAATCTCCTCTTCAGGATATTCAGCTCACAAAGTTTTAGGCTTATTGAAGCGATCCTCTGCTGGCCTTGTGAGCCAAAAGACCTTATATTTTTACCATTCAGTAAGATAACAAAATCGTCTCTATGCGGCCCGACAGTCGTAGTTTTATAAATAAGGTCCCTTTCCAGGCTTTGTTTCAGCTTCCGGCTGAATATATCCTTCAGGTCACCCTCCAAAAAAATATCTTTCTCCCTGCTTCCGCTATTTGAAAGATTTATGAAGTTATATGAGTATAAGTCATCTCCCCTCTCCCAGCTGAATATATAAAAGAGATCTACCTCAGCTTCCTTAAAGAAACTACTTACATAATCCCTAAACTCGTTCCTGAATTCAGACAGCAGCTTATACCTTTTCTCTATTATCCCAGTCCCATATTTGACCATATTTTCATTCCATGTTTCCAGTGTCGAATCGGTAATATCTTTTGTCCCTCCGCTAATACTTTTAATCAAACTGCTTCTCTGGGTAAGGATTTTGTTGTACTGCAGGCGCTGCCTGAAATACTGCTTATCTATCCTTTCCAGTATTGAATCAAGAAAATTTCTCCTGTCTGATGGTCCTGATTTTACAATCTTAAGATCATCTGGAGAAAATATAATCGAAGGAAGAATGGAAATAAAATCCGATTTTTTCCTGCAGTATATTTCATCGACTCTTATCTTAATACTATTTTCCCTGCACAGTTCAATTTCTATAAGGCAGTCTTTTTTATCGCTTTCATCGGATCCGACCAGGGCTCTTATTATAGAACAATCACTTCCCCATTTGATGATCTCGTCCTGGCTGTAGGTCCTGTGAGACTTACCGGTGGATAAATAATGAATAGATTCCAGCAGGTTTGTTTTACCATTACCATTATTTCCAAGTATAAGAACAGTATTCTTATCAAAATTTAAGCTTACATCACTGTAATTTCTATAATTTTTTAATTCTAATTTCCTTAAATACACTATACTGTTATAAGACGTTTGACCCTTTATTTATTGCAGAAAATATAATTTCAGATTTTCTATGTTTAATAATAGCAAATACATTACAATTATTAAAAATATTTTGTTATAATCTTTGAGAATAAATCTATGGTAAAGTTTTACTGAATTATTGTTCTTTAATCTCCTGAAAGGAATACCATGCAAATTACCGGTCTGCCGAAATATGAGTTAAAATCTGAAGAAATCAGAAAAATCGATAAAACATTAAAAGAATATAAAGGTAAAAAAGGAGCGCTGATACCAGTATTGCAGGCGATCCAGAAAGATATCGGATTTATTCCGGTGGAAATCCAGAAAAAAGTTGCAAAAGTACTCGGTATTCCCGAAAAGGATGTTTACGGCGTCTCCACCTTCTATTCTTTCTTTTCAATGATCCCAAGAGGAAAAAACAATATAAGGGTCTGCCTTGGTACTGCATGTTTTGTTAAAGGCGGCAAGAGAATAGTTGATAAGATTGTAAAAGAACTTGAAATTAAACCAGGTCAAACTACAGCGGACAGGAAGTACTCGCTGCAAATTAACCGCTGCCTTGGTGCCTGCGGTCTTGCACCTACAGTTGTGATTAATGATAAAATACACCAAAAGGTCAATCCTAAAGAAGTTATGGATCTTATTTATTCCCGGAAATAATAAAGAAAGCAATTAATTGAATAAAAAATCTTTGAAAATAAAAAATAAAGAGGACCTTAAAAATATAAAGGAAGAGTTAAACAGGAAAAAAGTCCTTACAAGCAGAAAAAACAAATACAGGATAACCGTTCATCTCGGAACATGTGGCATAGCTTCAGGAGCAGAAACAATACAAAATTCAGTCAAAGAGGAAATGGCCTCCGGAAAAAGAAGCAATATTGAATTTACCACCTCAGGGTGCGTTGGATTCTGCGCCCTTGAACCGATGCTGACTGTTGAATCATACAACCTTCCGACGGTCACCTATCACAGTCTTGACAGTGATAAGGTAAAAAGGATATTTAAAAGCCACATAGATAACGGTATAATACCGAAAGAACTTGATCCAATAACAGAAGATTCTGAGCTGGCAAACTTTTACAGGTACCAGGAATCAAGAGTCCTTAGAAACAGGGGTAAAATCAACCCCTTTAGGATAGAAGACTACATTGTAAAAGACGGTTACTCCGCTCTAGTCCTGGCTATTGAATCCGGCAGTCCCGAAAAGATAATTAAAATCATTAAAGAATCAGGTTTGCGGGGAAGGGGTGGCGCAGGTTTCCCTACCGGTATAAAATGGGAATTTTGCAGAAATGCAGAATCAGCAAGCGGGATCAAGTATGTAATATGCAACGGTGATGAAGGAGATCCCGGTGCATTTATGGATAGAAACCTGCTTGAATCCGATCCCCATTCCATTCTAGAAGGAATGTTAATAGCAGCTTTTGCCATTGGTTCAAATAAAGGCTATCTGTATATAAGGATAGAATATCCCCTTGCAGTCAGGACTCTTGAGTATGCTATAAGGCAGGCAAGGGATTACGGTCTTATCGGAAAAAACATACTTGGCAGCGGTTTTAGTTTCGATGCAGAGATATATCAGGGTGCCGGTGCATTTGTGTGCGGTGAAGAAACTGCTCTGATACAGTCTATTGAGGGGAAAAGGGGAATGCCCAGACCAAGACCTCCGTTTCCCGCACAGGAAGGCCTTTACGGAATGCCTACACTTATAAATAATGTTGAGACACTTTCAAATATACCCCAGATAATTTTAAACGGAGCAAAATGGTTTAACAGCATCGGGACCGAGACCAGTAAGGGCACAAAAATATTTGCCCTGGCAGGAGCCGTTAACAATGTCGGCCTGGTCGAAGTACCTATGGGTATGACCATTAGAGATATTGTCTTTAAAATAGGAGGAGGATTAAAAAAGGGTAAAAAATTCAAAGCGGTACAGATAGGAGGTCCATCGGGAGGATGCATACCTGAAAAATACCTTGATATTCCCGTAGATTATGAAAAGGTCAAGGAAATCGGTGCGATAATGGGTTCAGGCGGTATGATAGTCCTGGATGAAGATACCTGTATGGTAGACCTCGCAAGATATTTCATGGAATTTATACAGGAAGAATCATGCGGTGAATGTGTTCCCTGCAGAATAGGTACCAGAAGAATGCTGGAATTACTTGAGAAAATAACCCAGGGTAAGGGAGAAAAAGATGATATTGAAAAGCTTGAAAAACTTGCAGCAGTAATTAAAGAGACTTCCTTGTGCGGATTGGGCAAGACTGCTCCAAACCCCGTGATCAATACAATCTGTTATTTTCACCACGAGTACGAAGCACATGTGAGATATAAAAAATGTCCCGCTGTTGTATGCAGGGAGATAATCTCATCACCATGTCAGCATGTATGCCCTATCGATACGGAAGCTTCAACCTATATATCTTTAATAGCAGCAAGACGTTTCAGAGAAGCATTTGATATAATCCTCAAAGATAATCCCCTGCCGTCTGTTTGTGCCAGAGTATGTCACCACCCCTGTGAATCCAAATGTATGACCGGAAAGTGGGGCAGTCCTATTGCCATTAGAGCACTTAAAAAGTTTGCCACCGAATATGCACTGAAGGAAGGAATATACCTCAGACCAAAAGAGCAAAAACAAGGTAGAGAAAAAGTAGCTATAATCGGTTCGGGACCAGCTGGATTGACAGCCGGTTACAGGCTTGCATGTAAAGGATATGATGTTACGATTTTTGAGCAGTTGGATGTCCCCGGAGGAGCACTGGCTGCCTATATACCGGAATACAGACTACCCTCGGATGTGCTTGAAATGGATATAGAAAATATCAGAAATGCCGGTGTAGAAATTAAAACAAACACAAAGGTTGGAAAAGATATATCATTCAAAGAATTGGTGGGAAGCCATAAGGCTGTATTTATAGCTACCGGAGCTCATAAATCACGAAATCTATGTATTCCCAACGAAGATGCAGAGGGCGTTATCGATGCTCTGGACTTTTTAAAAGATATAAAATGTAATGAAAAAGTCAGTATAGGTAAAAAAGTAGGGATCATCGGAGGCGGTAATTCTGCCATAGACTCGGCCAGGTCTGCATTAAGAGTCAAAGACTGCAGGAAAGTCATTATACTTTACCGGAGAACAAGAAAAGAAATGCCTGCGCTCGAGGAAGAGATAAATGCTGCAATAGAAGAAGGGGTTGAAATCAAGTTCCTTACAGCACCTGTAGGAATAATGACCAAAGCCGGAAAGATCACAGGAGTCAAATGTATAAAAATGAAGCTCGGTGAACCTGATGAAACCGGCAGAAGAAGACCCATCCCCATTAAAGGTTCGGAATCGGTCATCGATCTTGATAACTTAATCGTTGCAATAGGAGAAGAGCCCGACCTTTACTGTCTCGGTAAAAAAAAGAGTGTGGAAATCTCCCAAACAGGTTCAATAGCAGTATGTCCGGAAACCCTGGCCACAAATATGAAAGGAGTTTTCGCAGGTGGAGATGTTGTTACCGGACCCGGTACTGTAATAAATGCTATGTCAGCCGGCAACATTGCAGCGGAGATGATTGACAAATATATCAAAGGGAAAGAATTGGTAAGAGAATATAAACTGACACGGCCTTCAAGGTACATACCGCCTTATGTCGAATCGTCGGAAAAAGAAACCAAAGAAGCAGTAAGACCTATGGTACCCTGTCTGCCTGCAGGTGATAGAATAAAGAATTTCAATGAAGTCAATTTAAATATAACTGAAGAGGAAGCTGTAAGAGAAGCCAGGCGCTGCCTCAGATGTGACTTAGAGACCAAAGACGGAGAAAAAGCGATTAAATCACTATCTGATATGGCAATGTGATTATAATTTAGAAATGGCAAAAAGCAGGTTCAAATGCTAGAAAAAAGACCATCAAAAGAAATCAGTAAAAATAAAGACAGCATAAGCCAACAAATTAAAATCTACATCAATAATAGGGCAATATATACCTTACAGGGAAAAAGTATTTTAGAAACCTGTCTGGACAATAATATTTTTATACCTCACCTCTGTTTTGACCTCAGGCTCAAACCCCAGGGTGCCTGCAGGCTCTGCCTTGTTGAAGTAGAAGGGATACCTGAAGTGGTTGCCTCATGTGTAACAAAGGTACGGGAAGGAATGAGGATTAAAACAAACACCCCCCATCTAAATGAGCTTGTCAGAGTAAATCTTGAACTTATCTTATCGGACCATCCTCTGGACTGTATAACCTGTGAATCCTGCGGTAACTGTATCCTTCAGGACCTTGCCTATATTTATAACATCAAGGATATCACTTACCGCGGTAAGGTGCATGAAAAAAAAGTCCTTATGGATAACCCATTTATATTAAGAGATAATGCGAAATGTATACTATGCGGAAGATGTGTAAGGATATGTGATGATGTTGTCGGCGCAAACGCTATCGGCTATGCCGGAAGGGGCTTTGAATGCGAAATAGTTCCTGCTTTTGAGCAGTCGCTAAAAAAAACAGATTGTGTTTTATGCGGGAATTGTATTTCTACCTGCCCCGTCGGTGCTCTTCAGTCTAAAACTTATATTAAAAAAGGTCGTATCTGGGAATCGGTAAAAGTCCGGACCACCTGTCCCTACTGCGGGGTCGGCTGTGTAATAGACCTGCATATAAAAGATAACCAGATTGTAAATGTTACCTCTGAAATTGGAAAGCATGTAAACAGGGGTAACTTATGTGTCAAGGGAAAATTCGGCATGGACTTTGTGGGCAGCCCCAAGAGGCTAAAATCCCCTATGATAAAAACAAAAGAAGGTAAATTCAAAAGTGTAAGCTGGAAAAAGGCACTTGGTATCATTTCTGATAAGCTCACCGCAATAAAGGAAAAATACGGTCCGGATTCCATTGGAGTCTTAAGTTCTGCCAAATGCACCAATGAGGAAAATTTCCTGATGTCCAAATTCGCCCGTGCGGTAATAGGTACCAATAATATAGATCACTGTGCAAGGCTGTGCCATGCATCGACGGTCACAGGCTTGATACCCACTTTTGGAAGCGGAGCAATGACCAATTCGGTCGATGATATAAAGTATTCCGATGCTGCAATAATAATAGGTTCAAATACAACAGAGACTCATCCGGTCATAGGCTATGAGATCATAAGATGTGTTCAGGAAAACGGGCTTAAGCTGATCGTAATTGATCCCCGGAATATTCCCATCACAAAATATGCGACCATACATTTAAGACAGAAACCGGGTACGGACATAGCCGTTATTTTAGGGCTGGCAAAGATGATATATGATAATAATCTATACGATAAAATATTTATCAAAGACAGAACCGAGAATTTCGATGAGTTTATAAAATGTTTTTCATCATATACCGCGGAAAAAGCTGCAAGGATTTCCGGAGTCGACAGGCAGGATCTTATCAAGGCAGCAAAAGTCTACGGTTCTGCTAAAAATGCTTCCATCTTCTATGCAATGGGCATTACCCAACATACCTGTGGTACCGATAACGTCATTGCTCTGGCAGACCTGGCAATGATGACCGGTAATATCGGCAGAAAGGGAACAGGAGTGAATCCTTTAAGGGGTCAGAACAATGTACAGGGAGCATGCGATATGGGTGCACTTCCTGATCTGTTATGCGGATATCAGTCTGTAGAAAACAACGACTTGAAACTAAAATTTGAAGAGAAATGGAAGAAAACCTTACCATCGACCAAAGGTCTTACGGTAACCGAAATAATCGATGGTGCAAATTCAGGCAGAATAAAGGCTATTTACGTAATGGGAGAAAATATGATGCTCAGTGACCCGGATCTGCTACACGTAGCTGAATCTCTAAAGAAGCTTGATATGTTTGTGGTCCAGGATATCTTTTTAACCGAAACGGGAGAATTTGCCGATGTGGTCCTGCCGGGTACCTGTTTTGCTGAAAAAGAGGGGACCTTCACAAACACAGACAGAAGAATCCAGAGAGTAAGGAAGGCAGTTGATGCGCCTGGCAGTGCCATTCCCGACTGGAAAATCATCTGTATGCTGTCAAATATGATGGGTTATCCCATGAATTATAATAATACTTCCGAAATTATGGACGAGATTGCCGACCTTGCTCCTATTTACGGCGGTATAAGCTACCACCGACTTGAAAAGAAAGCCCTGCAGTGGCCCTGCAGAAACTATAATGACCCTGGCACAAGTGTTTTACATTCAAATGTATTTAGCAGAGGAAAAGGCAGGTTTATCCCCGTAAAGCATTCACCTCCAGCAGAGACAACTAACAAAGAATATCCCTATATCCTAACTACCGGCAGGATCCTGTATCAGTTTCATACCAGGACAATGACCGGTAAAGTCAAAGGTTTAAATGAAATCGCACCTGCAAATCTGGTACACATCAATTCAGAGGATGCGGAAAATCTCGGAATCAAGAGTGGAGACAGAGTAGAAGTAAGATCAAAAAGAGGTAAGATTGCAGCATCTTCATTAGTAAGCCCAAGAATCAAAAAAGGAGTGGTATTTATACCATTCCATTATGCAGATTCTCCTGCCAATATTTTGACCAATCCTGCATTGGATCCTAAAGCAAAGATCCCGGAATTTAAAGTCTGCGCCGTTGATTTGAAGAAGATATAATAAATGGGAAGAAAAACTTCAAAATTAGGTAAAAATATTAAAATCGAAAAAATTAAAGCCTCTTCAGGCAGGTCTGAGCTAATCGATACCATTCCCTTCGAACTGATTTTAACAATCTCTTTGAATAGCCGTGATATTGTATTAATCTCATGTTCCCCCGCCAGCCTGATCGAACTTACAGTCGGTTATCTGGTCAATAACAATTACATCCAAAATTATTCGGATATTGAGCTTTTAAAAATATGCAGCCATGATATAAATAAAATTATAAGCAGAAATGATCTGGCTTTAAGAATAGAAGTTGTAACCGCTGCAGATAAAAAGAAAAAAGAAATTCAGAGTAACCCTAGATTTATATCTTCGGGATGCGGCAGTATTGATGATCTTATATTAGAAAAAGGCCTGAAGAAGATAAAGAGCAATGTCAGGGTTGAATCCAGTACTATACTTAAACTGAATAAAGAGACTATAAACCGTCAGAAATATAAAAAAGAATTTGGAGGTTTACACAGTGCTACCTTATTTAACAGTAACGGTGATCTTCTTAATATGGCAGAAGATATTGGAAGGCATAATTGCATCGATAAAATCGCAGGTTATATGCTGATAAGTAATTTGATTCCCCAGGATAAAATAATATTCACTACCGGAAGATTGAGTATTGATTTGGTATATAAGATCTGCAGAATGCAAATCCCTATTGTAGTCACCAATTCTTCTGTATCTTTTAGTGCTGCTACTCTTGCGAAAAAAATGTGTCTGACTTCTATTGGATATGCAAGGAGCGGCAGATTTAATATTTATTCATATTCGCGGAGAATAATCAAATGAATCTGACAGGTATAATTTTAACAGGGGGAAAAGGGAGCAGATTCGGTCTCAATAAATTAAAAATTAAAATCGGTTCAGTACCCCTTTTTATAGACCAGATTTTTAAACTAAGTTTTTTTTGTGATGAAATCATAATAAGTACTTCCGCTAACAACTATCCCATAGTCTTTTCTGAACTGGAAAAAATAAAAAAATACCAAGAAAAATATGATTTTAAAAAGCTGTATACTTCCAAAATAAAAAGATATTTAAAAATGAATCCTGAAAAACTTGGTAAAAAAATTCCTATGTTCCCGGACATAAATACCAACATAAGAATAATCTTGGATGGAAACAATATTGGTAATCCAGATACTTCCGGCTCTAAAAAGTATTTACGGAGTTATCCGGCCAAAGGTCCTATCATCGGTATATATACAGGTCTTTCCAGTGCAGCCCATTTTTACGCCATTATTACCGCATTTGATATGCCTTTTATCTCATATAAATTACTACAGCTATTAATATATAATATAAAAGCTGATATCAAAGAGTCAGATGAAAGCATACCGATATCAGCACACAGCGGTTACAACAGGACAAAAGCCGCAAGAATAATTAAAACTGAAAAAGGTTTTGAAGTACTGTGCGGGCTGTACTCAAAATACTGTTTGGATATTTTAGAAGAAAATATCGAAAAGAAAAAATATAAAATATCGGATATTTTTAATTATCTCAATATCGATACTATTTTAAATTACCATCTTGAATTAAGTGGAATAGATGATCTTAATTTTTTTAACATCAACAGGACACAAGACTATCATAGATTCAAGAATTTGTGGAAAAATAAGAAGAAATCACCAAATATGGATACCTCATTTATCGAAATATGGGCTGATTTCTTTTTTAGATAAAACCAGCAGCAGTCTTTTTTAATGTCACTCTGTTTATAAGAATCTGCAGTAGACTACTTCTACTCGCTAATCTGCGGAATTCTCTCTATTCCATAATTGGAAGGGAACACTCCTGTAGGACAGATATCCATACATTCCATACAGTTTTCACAATACTTGAAATAAGCAGAATCGGGAATGAAAACAACTTTTTTATTTATACCCCTACCTACAAAACCTATGGCATTATTTTTCTTTACTTCCCTGCAATACCTTACACATAACCCGCACAGGATGCAATAATTGTTCTCTTTTTTAAACCTAGTTTTGCTCAGTTTGTACTTTTTAGCCAGTCTTTTTATTTCAGGATTGAAGGGGAATAATGCAAGATATAATTCCACAAGATTTTTTTTGACCAGTTCCACCTTTGGACTCTCCGTATTGATTATAAGCCCCTCTTCAACAGGATAAGCACAGGAGGCAACTATCTTTGACCTTCCTTTTTTTTCTACTTCGACAATACATAATCTGCAGGCCCCATGGGGTTTTATTTTCTCGTGATAACACAATTTGGGAATATGAATCCCGGTCTTCTCAGCAGTCTGTAGTATGGTATCACCTTTATTCACTTTAATGTTTTGACCATCTATAATTACATTAATTTTTTTCTCAGACAAACTATCTTTTTTATTATTCATAATCATATACCTCTAATTCTATTTAAATAAATTTATCTACCAATATTTATTCTCCGATTAAACTCTGTTTTACCCTCTCTGCAATTAATCCTGTCTTCTTTTCAATAGCATCATACTTCCTCGGACAGGCTTCTATGCAAGAACCGCATCTGATGCAGATTTCGTCATCTATAACATGTGGTTTTTTCTTTTCCCCGCTTATTGCATTTACCGGACACACCTTCATGCAGCTTCCGCAGCCGGCACATTTATTTTTATCTATGATATAACTTATCAAAGACTTGCAGACTTTTGCAGGACATTTTTTATCAAAAATATGAGCTTCATACTCCTCTCTG
The DNA here is from genome assembly GCA_964578625.1 of uncultured Actinomycetota bacterium. Classification (GTDB taxonomy): domain Bacteria; phylum Actinomycetota; class Humimicrobiia; order Humimicrobiales; family Humimicrobiaceae; genus CAZBSE01. Next base: position 17,638 of record CAZODQ010000005.1, on the reverse strand, counting down.
AAATACTTTAGAGTAGTCAGTACAATATTCGGTGCAGTATTCCCCAGAGCACATAAGGAAGCTTCCTTAAGCAGCAGCGATAAATCTTCCAGAAGCTGCAGATCTTCTTCCCGGCCTTTTCCTTCCATTATCCTTTCATAGATATAAATCATCTGCCTTAAGCCCTCTCTGCAGGGAACACATTTGCCGCACGATTCATCCGCTAAAAATTTTAGGAAATAATGTGCTACATTTACCATACAGTCTGATTCATCCATAACAATCATTCCACCGGAACCCATCATCGATCCCGCTTTGGTCAACTCATCAAAATCAACCGGGAGATCAAGCAGCTTTTCAGGAATTACTCCTCCGGATGGACCTCCGGTTTGTACAGCTTTAAACTTTTTATCATATTTAATACCGCCGCCAATTTTATAAATAATATCCCTGAGGCTGATTCCCATTGGAACTTCGACCAATCCTGTATTTTTAACTTTACCGACCAGTGAAAAGATTTTCGTCCCGCTGCTGTTTTTGGTCCCCATGCTCCTGAACCAATCAGCACCACTTTTTATGATCAATGGAACATTAGCCCAGGTCTCAACATTATTTAAATTTGTTGGTTTACCCCATAAACCGCTTACAGCAGTTCTTATATATTTTAGCCTTGGCTCGCCGACACAACCTTCAATTGCAGCTGTTAACGCACTCGATTCTCCTGAGACAAAAGCTCCTGCACCCCGGTGGATTTCTATATCGAAATCAAATCCGGAGCCTAATATATTTTTACCCAGGAATCCGTACTCTTTAGCCTGCTTGATCGCCTTATTTACATTAACTACCGCTTGAGGATATTCCTGTCTGACATATATAAAACCTTTTTCTGAACCTATCGCATATGCTCCTATGGTAAGACCTTCTAAAATACTATGAGGATTGCCTTCCAGTACACTCCTATCCATATAAGCGCCGGGGTCTCCTTCATCTGCATTGACTATTACATATTTGGGTTCAGCATGAGCTTTTCTGGTGGTCTCCCATTTAACACCGGCTGGAAAACCGCCACCGCCCCTGCCTCTCAGATTGGCATTCTTTACTTCCTGTAATACTTCTTCGGGGTGCATTTGTTTTAAAACCTTCGCCAGAGACTGGTAACCTCCTATCCTTATATAATCGTCAATACTTGCAGGATCTATCTTAGAATTATTGCTTAAAATAATCCTTTTCTGAAACTTATAAAATGGAATATCAGTTTCCTTGATTATCGGATTTCCCTGTTCATCTTTATAAAGAAGACTTTCGGCGATCTCACCTTTTATAGTTTTTTCAACGATTTCCGGTATATCTTTTTCCTTTACTCCCAGATAACATATTTCCTGCGGGTGTATAACTATGATCGGACCTCTTTCACAGTATCCATGGCATCCCGTTCTCTTTAGGACAATCTTCTTAATACTTTTATTACTTTGCTTTTCAATTTCCTTTCTGAGCCCGCTGTAAATAACATCAGAGGAATAAGCCATACATCCTGTCCCTGAGCATATTGAAATAACTGTGCATCCTTCAAGTTTTTTCTCAAACTCACCGGCTTTTTCCTTTAAATCTTTTAAGGAACTAATTTTTTTATTTTTTGCTTTCATTTTCAATACCTGCTTTTCTTTTAGTTAACATCGATCATTTTTAATTAAATTGTTTTAATATTTTTTTTAACTCCACTATAGAAGGATTGCTAAAATATTTTTTATCAATCATCATCACGGGACCCAGCGCACAACAGCCCAGACAATTGACCGTATCCAGAGTAAAATTATAATCGCCGGTCGTATCTCCTGGTTTTATTTCCAGGACATTAGTAATTCTTTGAAGAAGATCCACTGCTCCCCTGATGTGACATGCCGTACCCGTGCAGACTATAATTGAGTGTTTTCCCCGGGGTTCCAAATTAAAATATTTATAAAAAGTAGTGATATCGTAAATATTTGAAACAGGAATACCCATTTTGTTACTAATGTAAAGTATAATGTGCTTAGGGAGCCAATTATACTCATTTTGAACATCCAGAAGTATCTGTATCAAGCAGCTTTTTTGATTTTGGTAATTACCGACTATTCTATCTACTTCTCCAAAATCTTTCATTACATCTTCCAATGCCAGCTCCTTTCTATTTTTTATTTTATTTAAATCACTGAGCAATCCGGTAAGCCGATCCTGAATTGCATTTATTCTTTCCATATCTCCGTAACTCCCGTAGGTATTCTCATGGTCAATTTTCAACGAATGACTGTTCTCTGTCTTCTTTATACTTTTATCTTCATCACTTTTTTTTGACACTAGAGAAGAATCCCTTAAACCTAAATCCTTACTGTCCTTTATCCTGTACTTTGCTTTGTTGTCTTTAAATCCAGTCCTTTCCACCAGATTTTCTTTTTCCAGAAGTTTTAAAGTACGGTAGACCGTTGCCTGTCCTATTCCGGGGAATTTTTTATGGGATAGGAAAAATAATTCTTCCGCATCTAAGTCTACGGAACTTTTAATCATAATGTCCAGTACAGCCGTTCTGGTACCGGTAAGCCTAAAACCATTATCCTTTATCTTTTTCTTATAGACGTCAATATCTCTTTTTTTATTCTCCATTTTACAGGTTTTAATAGTTATTAATTGATAATGATAATGATTTTCAATATTAATGTAATTATATTCCCAGTGTTTATTTTGTCAATCGACTATATAGCTTTTTATAAAGGAAGTTTTATTTTGATGTTAAACTGGTTTTTTTATATTTGATAATCAATATATAAGTACTTTTACTCCCAAAGGCAGCTTTTCATATAACCATTTTGCCTCTTCCACTTTCAGCCTGATGCAACCGTGGCTTACAGGGTTTCCGAGTTTTTCGTATTCCACCATCATCATATTTCCTTCCTTATCGAAAGGAATGCTGTGAAAAAGATAAGTTTTGTAAAATCTAACCCAATAGTATGCGCCCATATCAAACCTTTCTATCCAATCATATTCAATCTTTTGGGAAGTTGTAAACTCTCCCGTGGGCGTAGGTGAACTTTCAGCTCCTCCTGAGCATACCATTTCTCTTATAATTTTTTCCTTATAATATACAAATACTTTTTGTTTTCCTAAATCTACTTCGATTTTAAAATTATCACTATTGCTAAAATCAATATCCTGATCTTCTTCAAGGGCTGGATTATTATCCAAGGAATTGTCTTCCTCCATAATATCCCCCTTCACAATAATATTATCTTCTTCTTCGAGTACTTGAACTAATTCATCTGATTCGTCATTTCCTGCCGGTATTTCTTCAACAGCAACAACATCCGGAAGACCTGAATCAGCCGGTGCTGCAATATCAGCTTCAGTAGAACCTTCACTGTTAGAAGTCAGGCTGCTTATATTATCAATCCCGGCATTTTCAAGTTGTCCCTGTACAGCATCCGTATAATCTTTCTGCAATACAGCGTTATTTATAATACAAATCAGGATCATGATTATAAAAACCGCAATCAATATCAAATCAGTCTTTTCCTTTAATGCCTTTAACGTTTGTTTCTTTAAAAATTTAAGTAACCGCCGACCCATTGTTTTGTATAAAAATAAAAATCAATAAAATAATTATAATATTTATCAGATTATATAAAAGTAGGATTTAAAATAATATATAATTTCTAATTACCACTTGTTAAGATATAATTCCGAATATCAATATTTTATCTACATACTTTTTTATATAATAAATATAAAAATAGTATAATTATAAAAACAGATAATTATCCCTTTGGAGGTTAATCATTATAAAAAATAAACTCTATATATTTAAAGTAGCAGCATTACTCTTTTTCTTAATCTTATAGGAACGATGCATATGAAAATCATAATTGTAGGTGGAACCGGACTTTTAGGATACCACGCACTACTTGTAGCACTGGATAGAGGATACTCTGTTGATACTCTTGCAGTTGACGACATAGAACTCGGGGACTGGTATCCCGGAGAGGTAAATGTCCGGTACGGTGACGTATTTGAACTTTCAGAGAAAAACCTGCAGGAACACTTTACCGGTTATGATGCTATGGTATATGCTGTAGGCCCAGACGACAGGATCACACCGCCTGCACCCGCTTATGAGTTTTTTTATACAAGACTTGTGGAATCTTGCGAAAAAGTCGTAACTGCAGCACGAAGGGCAGGAGTTAGAAAATGCGTTATACTTAATTCTTATTTTGCATATTTTGACAGGATCTGGCCTGAAAAAGAGCTGAGTAAACACCATCCATATATAAAATGCCGTGTAGAACAGGCAGAGCGTGCAGTTGCCGCAGGCAATGGCGAAATGGCAGTTATGATCCTGGAACCTCCTTATATATTTGGCTCAATGCCCAACCGTATTCCTTTGTGGAAGGATGTTTTACTGGACCGTATTATAAAAAGTAAAATCATTTTTTTTCCAAAAGGTGGGACAAATATGATTGCAGCAGAGCATGTCGGTGAAGCAATAATAGGAGCTCTGGAGTACGGAGAACACGGCAAGCATTATACCGTTGGTGATGAAAACCACTCATACAACGAAATGCTGGATATGATGTTTTCAACTGTAGGAATGCATAAAAAAATAATAAATATTCCACGGTTTATAGCTGTTATAGCCGGTAGTATGATAAATAAGGAATGGAAGAAAAAAGGTTTGGAAGGCGGCCTTGATGCCAAATACCTTATGCGCGACATCTTGACCCATAATCTGTTCTTTGATCCTTCGGATACTGCGGAAAAGCTGGGGTATAGTAGAGGAAGACTTAAAGAATCGATTATTTCTGCTATGAAAGCCTGCTATCCGGAAAAATTCTAAGACTTAAAAAAATTCTAAGTGAAGCAGGCAGGCTTAATGCTCCAGAAGAATCCCGTCGGTGTAGTCCCAGTAAAACAAAATACTTGAGCCTTGCTTAAAACCTGGAATGTTTCCAACATTTTTTATTTCAATTCTTACTTTCCCCAGGTCTTTCGAATCCACTTCAAGCTTTATATCAGGACCTTCAAATACAGTTGACTTCACCCTTCCCTTAAAGCAGTTTCTGACTTTTTTTTGCTTTCCGGATATTCTTATTTTTTCAGGCCTGATGAAAAATACCGGCGTGGTCATTCCTGCTCTAAACTTTGCGGTTTCCTTCTTTTTAGATATATAATCACACCGCTCTTTAAAGTTCTCTCTTAAAAAAATCTTACCGCCCTTTTTAGTTTTCATTACAAAAATTCGGCCGTCTTTTTTTACCGAAGAGACAGGAATAAAATTACCTGCGCCGATAAAATCTGCAACAAATATGCTCTGAGGGCAGTTGTAAATGATATCGGGGCTTCCTGTTTGAATAATACTTCCCTCATCCATAACCGCAATATCATCCGACATTGTAAGAGCTTCGCTCTGATCATGGGTAACATAAAGGAAAGTAGTGCCGATTTTTCTCTGAATCTCTTTTAATTCTCCCTGCATTGAAACTCTGAGTTTCTTATCCAGTGAAGCCAGCGGTTCGTCAAGGAGCAATATTTTCGGTTTTACTATCAGCGATCTTGCCAGGGCAACTCTTTGCTGCTGGCCACCGGAAAGTTCTGAAATTCTCCTTGACCCAAATCCTTTTAGATTTACTATACCTAAAATACTAGTCAGTTCTTCTCTAATCCTCCAGTCGGGAAACCTTCTCTTTTTCAATCCATAAATTATATTTTCCCTGACATTCATATGGGGAAAAAGGGCCAGATTCTGGAAGACCATGGCAGTATCCCTCCTGTTGGGAGGGATATCCTCCATATCCTTTCCGTCAATTAAAACCGTTCCGGAATCCTGATTAATAAAACCGCCCAGTATTCTTAAAATTGTAGTCTTACCGCATCCTGATGGTCCAAGAATAGAAAAAAACTCGCCTTCTTTTACCTTAAAACTGATCCCGTCGATAGCCAAGACCTTACCATAGCTTTTTGATATCTTATCTACCTGTACAATATATTTCATAAAGTTTTAAAATATCCGGACCTGCTTCGTCCTATTTATTAATCCACAGTCGAGAGTTCTTCCCAGAAATCATTATAAGCCTTGATCACATCCTCGGGAAAGTTCAATTGCCATACAAGATTTTTCAGTTCATCCTCTGTAAATACGTACAGTTCTTTATCTATACCTTCTGCCAGATCTATCGAACCCTTAACTGTAGTTGAATAGCCGCCTTCAGTAGTCACTAAAGCTGCGATGTCAGTTCTAAGCATGAAATCAATAAACTTATATGCACCTTCGGGATTTACCGCACTTGCAGGTATCATAAATGTATCAGTCCATCCGAAGCCTCCGGTTGAGGGCAGTACATACTTAAATTTCGGATCAGAGGCCTCAAGTTTTCTCCCTCCGCCATCCCAGATATGGCTGACCCATACTTCTTCATTGTTTAGGAGGTCAAGCAGCTCAGCACCGGTATCATAAAATTTAAGTACATTATTTTTTAATTCAATTGCCTTATCCCTTGCATCATCAAGTGTTTCCTGGGTATTAGTCATAAGATTTTCTCTGGGAATCCCCAGAAGGTCCAGGCATATCATCAGTGACTCTGCAGAATTTCTTGAAGACACCCTTGACTTAAGCTCCGGATCAAATAATATTTCCCAGCCGATTCCTTCAAGCGAGCCGGTATATTTTTCAGTATTCACCACAATGCCGCTAGTCCCAAACACATAGGCGATCACATATGTGTCCCCTGATCCCATCTGACTCCCATCCCACATACTCCAGCTCTGATTTTTGAAGGAATCAGAAACATTTTCGTAGTTAGGAATTTTTTCCAAATCAAGGGGCTGGGCCAGATTTTCGGTGTAGAAACGATTTACCTGATTTTGTGTAGGCATGATAATATCTGCGTGTCCTCCACCTTTAAGCAGAGTAAAGATTGAAGCATTATCTGCTATAAAGTTGATATTCAGCTTTATACCGGTTTCCTCCTCAAACATTTCTGAGACTTTCTCCGGCAGGTATCCTTCCCACACATATACATCAAGCTCTCCAGGCACTGCTCTGCTCTTACAGGCTGGAAATGCAATTAATAGTAAAAATATAACTATTAATACAATAATGATGGATTTTATTATTTTCATAAAAACCTCCTGTTTTTGTTTTTTTATTATACTTTATTAAAAGATTAAAAAAAGTAGTTTATATCTTTACTTTCGTTAAGATCTTCCCATAAATTTTTCTGCTTAAAAGCAGAACTCCAATCATGCTTAAGGTAAATAAAGTTATAAGTACTGATATAACGTTTACCTTTGGTGAAATACCAAACCTGAGCTGGGAAAATATATAAACCGGAAGAGTAAGATTATTCCCCACTAAAAAGTAGGTTATTATAAACTCATTCCAGCTTATCATGAAAGCAAACAGCCATCCTGCTATAGCAGCAGGTATTAAAAACGGTATTACTATATCCCTGATACTCGAAAACCAGCTTGCACCGAGGTCGATCGAAGCTTCCTGAAGGTTCAATGACAATTCTTCAATCCTTCCCATCAGTATTAAAAAAACATAACTCATACTTATAGATACATGAGACAAAATCACTATAGGTACTCCCAGTGGAATGTTTATGGTCCTGAAAAATACCAGTGCTGATATTCCTATAGTCAGGCTTGGCATTATTACCGGAAGTATAAGTAAAATTAAAAAAGAACCGGTCCTCCCGGTCAAACCTTTTAGGAGACCTATGGATAAAAACGTTGCCAGTACAGTTGAAATGGTAGCTGATGAAACTGCAATAATGACACTGTTTCCGATTGCTTTCTTTGCCAGCTGATCTCTGAACAGTTCTGCAAACCACTTCCAGGTAAAACCCTCTAGCGGGAAACTATAACCTTCACCGCTGTTCCAGGCAAATATGAAAATAAGGATGATGGGAATAAAAATATATAAGAAGAATAACGCAGTATATATTATTAAAAAAATTGGTTTTTTATTTTTCATCTCTATTAAACCTAAACAGTACCTCTATTTTTATAAATTGATTCCAGTCCAAATATTTTTGAATAAAATAATACCAGAGCTATTGAAAGCAGTGCCAGCGCAACGGTAAAGGCGGAACCGAAATTCCAATCACCAACTTTGCTGAACTGATTCTCTATTATATTTCCGATCATCACCGAATTTGTTCCACCTAGTATCGCCGGTATAGCAAAAGAACCCAGAGCAGGTATAAACACAAGAAGTGTTCCTGCAAAAATCCCTGTAAGGCTTAACTTAAAAGTTATATCAAAGAAAGATCTGACTCTTGATGCCCCTAAATCCAGCGATGCCTCTATAAGGGAATTATCAATTCTTAAAAGTGATGCGTACAACGGCAGTACCATCATTGGGGTATAAGTATATATAAGACCAAGCAGGACAGAAGTCTGGCTGTACAATACCCTTAATGGTTCATCAATAACACCGAGCCACAGAAGGAATTGATTTAAAACTCCGTTTTCGGAAAGTATCAATTTCCATGCAAAAGTTCTTATAAGATAATTGATCCAGAAAGGTATCATTAAAACCACTATTAATACCTTGTCAAATCTGGTTCTTTTCGCCAGATAAAAAGCTACAGGATATGAGAATATCATAGAAAACACTGTGGTAAGAAAGCTGATTTTAAGAGTCCTCAAAAGTATTATAAGGTAGTGTTTTTTTTGAAAAATAACAATAAAATTCTCGAAAGTAAACCTTACCGGTTCCCCTGAAAACAGGATCTGGTTAGTCACTGCATATATCAATATGACTGACAGCGGAAGAAGGAAAAAAATAAAAAACCATAAGAAACCAGGATAAATAAGATTTTTATTTTTTCTTTTGACAATGCTCATTAGTCTAAAACTAAAAATTTTTTAATATCTCAGAACAAGATCTATCTCAGCTGTTTCTTCCAAACCATTCCCTTATTACACTCTGAGCAGGTTTTCCCCTGTATTCACAGCCCTTAAATACTTCAATACAATATCCTGAAACAACATTCCAGGTGTTCCAGAATAAAGAATTATAGCACATTGCCTGTGTTTCCGGTGAAGTCATGGCGTAGGAATCATCTTCCAGGGAACCAGGATTTTCCCAGATCATATTCGCAGGAGCCATCGGCTCAAAAAAATCCACCTCCGGACCTGTAAAAAATTCAGTAAAAATAATGTATTTTTCCCCCGGGTATGCATCTATTCTATCATCCATATAGGAACTGAAGTGTTCCTCCATCCGGTCAGAGTTTTTTTCAAATATTTTAAAACAGGGGCAACCGTCAAATAAAATATACTCGTATCCTTCCAGGTCATATCTGGGTATTCCTTCAGAATAACTCTGTACATGGAAAGCCAGCTTACCTGAATATATTTCTTTCATTTTTAACAGTATCTCCTGTGCCCAGTAAGAGATATCATTAATTTTCTCCTCATCTGGAAAAGCAGAGCGGCCGGGACCTCCCTCCAGCAGTTGTACTTCATACATTGGAGCGAACATCTCAACACCATATTCTTCCGATATTTGCGCCCACTGCAGCACCAACGGGGTAATCTGCTCAAGTAAATTTTTTGTATCATACTCAGATTCATCCAGCAGGTGATTGAATTGAGGATGTGTAGCATCCACAATAATCATGGTCCTAAAACCTTCTCTGTGCAGGGCGTTTATTAGCTTTTTAACTGTTTCAATATCATCATGCATCATTATCTCACCGCTTTTTTCTTCATTGAAAATAACCTGCAGGTAAATTGCCACCGTATTAATGCCGTCTTTTCTTAAATTTTCAGCATCATTTACAGCAAATACTGCTTCTCTTAAATGTCCGCCTACGGCCTTATATTTCTCAAATTCAGCCAGCTCAGGCAGTTTTATTATACTCTCTGTCTGTCCATCCAGAAATTCCGTATCCTCCATACTTTTACCTGCAATATTTAATGTATTATCTGCCGTATACTTAACCTCCAGGCAAGCATTTTCTATGTGGACTGTATAACCATCGGGTACCCCGTCTTTATCTGTAGCTGAGTCAAGCTCTAAAATGAACTGCAGTTTATTCTCTCCGTCGGCCAATGCGTCATTAAGGGAATCTTTCAATCCACCTATATATATTTCTTCAAAATACTGCTGCAGACCTATTTCTGATTTAAAACCCTCTGCTGTAATTCCAAAATCTTCTTTATCCAGTGAATCTCCATACTTGGCCACATTTACAATTAATTTAGTCGAAAACTGCAGCGGATCTCCTCTCATCTGTATGTACATATCATCTGGTATACGCAGCGACGCATCTAAAATATTTATATTTCTCAAATTATAAAGCTCGCTGATATCAAAACACAGGTAACCTTTTGACTGCCTGTTTTTCTCATCATCACCCAGCCATAATAAAACAGTAGAATATGCATCCTGGCCTTCCAGGACAAAACCACATAAATCATACGATGGTAATATATTTGCGACCTTTTCTTCCGTAATCCCATTTTCAGCCGAAACTTCTTTCGTCTGTATCAATGCAGTTTTACACGATGAGAAAACTGCAATAAACAATATTACAAGAGGAATTAAAAAACATTTTAATTTCCAATTAAAGTCTTGGCCTGTAAACAACTTAAGATTATCCTTTTTAAAAAAATGATATAATACACCAAAAGAAATTATACCTTAAACAGCCATGGAAAAATATATTATAAAGGCCGACGGTAAAAAAGAGCCATACAATAAAGGAAAAATAAATTTATCTTTTAAAAAAGCAGGAGCATCTACCGATATGGCAGCAGAAGCAACCAAAACCATAAATAAAAAAATAAAACATAATATGAGCACTGATGAAATCTACCATAAGGCCCTGGAACATCTGAAAACACTGGAACCCGGAGTTGCTCTAAAATACTCATTAAAAAGAGCTATCATGAATATGGGACCTGAAGGTTATATTTTTGAAAAATATATGGCAAAAATCCTAAGAGTATATGGGTTTATCACAGAAGTGGACCAGATTTTAAAAGGCTACTGCGTTGAACATGAAGTAGACGTAGTAGCAACAAAGGATAATAATACATACCTTATAGAATGCAAATATCATAACTCACCAGGAACAAAGTCTGATATAAAAACTGCTCTTTATATCCACAGTAGGTTTCTGGATATAAAAAAGGCTCGAATGATAAAAAATAGTGACAGTATTCCGCTTGAAGCATGGCTGGTAACAAACACAAAATGCACATCTGATGCCATAAAATATTCCAACTGTGTAGGTTTAAAGGTTTTGGCCTGGCATTATCCAAAGATAGAAAACCTGCAGTATTTTATAGAAACCAGGAAGCTTTATCCCATAAGCATTCTTTCCGCAATAACCGAAAGACAGAAGGAAAAATTATTTTACTCCGATATAATACTGGTTAAAGAGCTTAAAGGCTTAAATATAAACAAATTGGCTGATTTAATAGGAGCAGACCACAAGACAGCATCAAAGATCCTTGATGAGGCAAGTATCATCTTCTAAAATAAAATCTTTACTCCTGCCTGTTGAATAAGAAAGAACCCAATACACTTAGTATAACTATTAAACATACCAGTACCGTAACATTCAGCCACATAGGATACAACTGCAGAGCAGAGTTATTTAATATTACAAACCTCATTGCGTCGATTCCGTAAGAAAGAGGGTTGACTTTTGAAACCACGTTCATCCACTTGACCGTGTTATTTAAAGGAAACAACGCACCTGAAAGGAAAAACATCGGCATAAGAAGGAAATTGGTTATTACCTGGAAGGCCTGCATGGATTTTATTACAGAGGCCAGTATAATCCCCATAGTAGAGATGGTCATAGCAACTAAAAACATGATACCCAGAACCTTAAAAAATATTAAAAAAGTAATAGGTATATTGAGAAGAGGGCTGAAAAGCAGTATTATCGAACCCTGGATCATAGCTATGGTGGAACCGCCAAGCAGTTTCCCTACGACTATAGAAGTCCTGGATATCGGTGCTACAAGAACTTCTCTCAAGAACCCGAACTCCCTGTCCCACACGATTGACATGGCACTGAAAAAAGAAGTAAAGAGGACAGTCATGCCTACAATACCCGGGAACATAAAGTTCAGGAATTCTTTACCGCCTCCGCCTCCAAAGGTACTGAAGGAACTGGCAATCCCGGTCCCCAGTACAAATAAAAAAAGGATGGGCTGGGCAAACGAGCCGATTATCCTTGGCTTGTCCCTGAAATATCTTTTAATGTCCCTGAGCCATATGGTATATATACCGATCAATTCCTTCTTCAATGTCTCATTCTCCCCCTCATCCGCATTCTCATAGTGTCTTTAGCACTGGCATTCTCTTCCCTTATTTCCCTGCCGGTAAGATCCAGAAAAACATCATTTAATGTGGGCTTTCTGGCACTTATAGATAGGATTTTTACCGGACTGTTTTTAATAAATTTCGGTATAAAGCTCGAACTATCCCTAACTTCAAACCTGATTTTTTCCCCTTTTGCATCATAGACTTCACTGCCGGTCAATTCTTCTATATACCTTACTAATTTAACATTATCCTCTGATAATATAGTGATAATATCCCCACCGATTGTGTTTTTAAGATTTTCCGGGCTGTCCAGGGCAATGATCTTCCCCTTATCTATAATAGCTATCCGGTCGCATATCTCAGTTTCTTCCATATAATGTGATGTCAAGAAGATGGTGATATTCTTACTCTTTTTTAGCTTTATGATATAATCCCATATTTTATTTCTGGTCTGCGGATCCAGGCCCAAAGTGGGTTCATCCAAGAATAATATTTTTGGGTAATGCAGAAGTCCTCTTGCTATCTCAAGCCTTCTTTTCATACCGCCGGAATAAGTCATTACCAGGCTGTTCTTTCTGTCGGTAAGATTTACCATCTCAAGTACTTCCTCGGACCTCACCTTCAACTCTTTTCGGGGAATATTATATAAAAGACCGTGAAAATGTAGATTCTCAAGTGCAGTCAACCTATCGTCGAGACTGGGGTCCTGAAAAACCATTCCAATGCAATTCCTTATTTTATTTCTTTCTCTTGATACATCATATCCGTTTAGGATGACCTCACCGGAAGTTTTTGACAGTAGTGTGCATATTATATTTATAGTAGTAGTCTTTCCGGCACCGTTAGGACCTAAAAAGCCGAATATTTCATCTTCTTTTACTGAAAATGTGATATCATCTATTGCTTTTACTTTCTTAAACAGCTTGACCAGGTTTTTTACTTCTATAATATTGTTATTATTTATATCGTTCATCTATATTTAGTTTCTACTTATTTCTTCTAGGATATTTTATCAGTGCAGAGCTTCATTTAAAATAAAACTCCGGAATTATACCAGGCAATTTTACCACAATTTGCCACAAACTTATGTATTTTATCATGCACTATAAACAGACGACAAGTAAAAATATTGCTCAATAAATTCAATTAGTTCTGCCCTGGACTTTTACCGCCTGCTCTTTAATGATATATTTGATTATTATTACCTGAAATAAAGAGCAGGCTGTGATGAAATATGAAACTGCAGTCTTCGGCGGAGGCTGTTTTTGGTGTCTGGATTCAATCTTTTCACAGATCAAAGGAGTAGAAAGTGTTGAATCAGGGTATGCAGGGGGACTTAAAGAAAATCCTACATATGAAGAAGTATGTTCTGGGAATACCGGCCATGCGGAAGTGGTTAAAATCAAATTCAACCCGGAAATCGTGACCTACAGGCAGCTTCTGGAAGTTTTTTTCTATATTCACGATCCCACCACCCCTGACAGGCAGGGGGATGATATAGGAGAACAATACCGTTCAGTAATTTTGTTTAATTCGCCGGTCCAGAAAAAAACTACAGAGGAATTTATCAGTGATTTAAAAAAGAAAAGAGCTTCCCTAAAATCCATAGTGACTGAAATAATACCCCTGGACAAATTTTTTAAGGCAGAAGATCATCATCAAAAATATTTTGACAATAACAATTCCAGGTCTTACTGTCAGATTGTTATATCTCCAAAGATCGTAAAATTTAAAAATAAATTTGCAGAGTTATTAAAATAACTAGATACATGGAAAAAAGTACCTATAATTATTTACCGCTGGAGCAGGTACTGCAGCTGCTGCTGGTACAACTGCTGCATGATGAGGAACTCTGTGAGTAATCACTTTCATCAGATGAGCTTTTTATTCCTACCGGAGAAAAGACCTTTACCATGTTCTCACTGCCGCATTTTTTACATCTTATTTGAGCTTTATTATCTCCGGTTATAACTATCTCTGTAATACATTTACAGTCCTTGCATTTATAATCTACAAACCTCAAGCTCATCACCTTAAATTAATATTTCAAAATCTATCATAATAATACATTTATTAACATTATAATCAAGCTGCCAGTTTTGATTTAAATTAATAACAAGTAAATTTCAATGAATATGTCTTTAAGATATGATCACCTTAAATTATCAAGCAGATGAAAAGCTACCTGCTGTCACCTCTGCACTCTTCCCGAAGCATCTCCACTTTTCAATTTCTCAACTTCCGCAACCGATACTCTGTTGAAATCTCCCATTATTGAATGTTTCAGGCAGCTTGCTGCAACTGCAAATTCAAGTGCATCCTGTTTATTTTTATAAGTGTTTAAACCATATATTAATCCAGCTGCAAATGCGTCTCCGCCACCCACTCTATCCACTATATCACTGATTTCATATTTCTTGCTCAAATAGAATTTTTCTCTATCATTCATACATCCGGACCAACCATTTATATTGGCACTTGTACTTTCCCTTAAGGTAATAGCTATAGCTTTCATATTGGGAAAAATTTTTAAAACTTTTTCACTTAGTACTTTATATTTCTCCGTATCAAGCATTCCGCTCTCCACTTCTATATCAACTTTAATACCCAGAGACTTCTGGCAGTCTTCTTCATTTGCAATTCCGTAATCTATATATTTTACAATTTCGGGCATTACATCCGTTGCCGATTTTCCATATTTCCAGAGTTTACCTCTGTAATTAAAATCACAGGATATGATCACTCCCTTTTCTCTGGCTCTCTTTACTGCCTCGAATGAAAGTTCCATAGCGCTTTCTGATATTGCAGGTGCTATACCGGTAATATGAAACCAATCTGCATCACTGAAAACTTTTTCCCAATCTATATCACCAGGTTTAGCTGTGGATATAGCTGAATGACTTCTGTCATAAACTACAATCGAAGGACGCTGGTTTGCCCCGCTCTCAAGATAATAAACTCCCATCCTTCCACCATTTCGGATTATTAGAGAAGTATCAACTCCAAATCGCTTTAATTCACCCACACATGCATCTCCAATTCTATTTTTTGGCAGTGCCGTGCAGAAAGCAACATCAAAACCAAAGTTAGCAAGTGATATAGCCACATTTGCTTCCCCGCCTCCGAAAGTCGCTTCCAGCAAGGGTGACTGGAAAAACCTTTCAAAACCAGGTGATTTTAGCCTTAACATCACCTCTCCAAAAGTAACTATTCTTTTAATATTCATCCTAGCTTCCTCCCTTATTTCTGTAAAAGGTGTACAGCAAAGCCACTTATTTCATTTTTAAGATATACTGCAACTGTTTTTTGCTCAGTTCCTTTTCTGGTACTCCAATCAACATCATAACCCTTTTTTCCTAAATAATATACTGCTCTCGGGATACTATTAGTCCTAATTGCTATATGTCCCATAGTTCCCAATCCTTTTGATTTATTTACTTCTATTCCTGCACCAGAAAAATTAGATGAATTACCTTTTTTTAGATCAAACCCAAAGGCATCCGAAAACATTTCAGCAGCTGCTAGTGATTCTTTTTCATTCTCTGCGTTAATTCCAATATGAGCTATCTCAAATCCCAATAATATATTAATAGATTCACTTACATTCCGGGTAATTTTTTCAAAATTTTTATTGTTAATATCTGCAGGCCTACACAACCAGCTTCCTCCTATTGCGTGTACATAATTTTTATCTGCATAATCTCCAAGATTTTCTTTATTTGCCCCACCGGTAGGTATAAATTTGACCATCCTGAATGGGCCATATAGTGCTTTACATCCTTTAACGCCGCCAAAAACATCTGCAGGGAAAAATTTAAGTATTGTAATGTTATACTTTAAAGCCTTTTGTATATCCGTCGGTGTAACAACTCCGGGCGTTATAGCTATTTTTTTATTCTGGCACCATTCAACCAGTTCAATATCTAATCCAGGTGATACAATAAATTCTGCTCCCGCATCTACAGATTCCTTTGCTTTCTCCAAGGTAAGGACAGTGCCAGCACCTATAAGCATATCAGGATAAGCTTCTTTAACCTTTCTTATTGCTTTTATACCCTGATCCGTACGCATTGTAACCTCCATGATATCAAGGCCTCCATTTATTAATGCTTTAGCTGCCTGTGCTGCGAGTTCTGCATCATCTATAATCACGACTGGAACTAAACCTATATCTCCTATCTTCTTCAAAACATAATTCATCATAATCCTCCATAAAAATTATTTTTCTAATATTTAGGCTTTCTACCACCAAATATCTTTTTTATAAATCACTTCTCCTGCATCTTTACCTTCCACATTATCTCTGGTAAATTCCTCTTTTGTACTACTGCTTTATTTTTATGGTTTTAAAATGTCTATCTAGCTAACCAGCCGCCATCCACAGCAATTATATATCCATTAATATAATTTGATGCTTCTGATGCCAAAAATACCGCAGGCCCTGCCACATCATTTGGTAATCCCCATCTCCCAGCTGGGATCCTATCCAGTATGGCTTTGCTTCTGACTTTATCTTCTCTTAATGCTTTCGTATTATTGGTAGCCATATATCCAGGTGCAATCGCATTAACATTTATATTATATTTCGCCCATTCATTGGCTAGTGCCCTTGTCAACCCCATAACTGCGCTTTTACTTGCAGTATATGAGGGCACCCTGATCCCACCCTGGAACGAAAGCATTGAAGCAACGTTGATTATTTTACCACCTGTTTTCTGTTTTACGAACTGTCTGGCAATAGCTTGTGAAAAGAAGAACAATGTCTTTGTGTTGATGTTCATAACATCATCCCAGTCTTTTTCAGTAAAATCTATTGCATCTTCTCTCCTGATGATACCGGCATTATTAATTAAAATATCTACTTTGCCATATTCTTTTACTGTTTGATTTATTATATCTTCAATAGGTTCCGTGGTTAATAGATTTGCTTTTATTTCCAAATATTTTCTTCCTATTTTCTTGACCTTTTCTCTGGTCTCTTCTGCATCTACGTAATCTACTCCTGTTATATCAGCTCCCGCTTCTGCAAGACCTATTATCATTCCCTGACCAAGTCCTGTACTGCTGCCGGTTACTATTGCCACTTTTCCTTTTAGATTAAATTTGTCTAACATCATATGTCTACATCCCTTTCAATTTTAAAAAATTATCTCATATCTTTTAGATCAATGTGATCCATATCTGTAAATGTCTGGTTCTCGCCTACCATTCCCCAGATGAAAGAATACGCGCATGTCCCACATCCTGAATGGATAGACCAGCTTGGAGATATTACTGCCTGTTCATTTCTTACAACAATATGCCTTGTCTCACTGGGTTCTCCCATATAATGGAATA